>JAFPVA010000053.1 GCA_017413105.1 Butyrivibrio sp.
AATCGAGTAGGAGGCGGTGACTAACCGCCGTCCTCTCACAGCACCGTACGTACCGTTCGGTATACGGCGCTTTCAATAGTTGACGTGCACAGACTGATAGGCTGTGGCTAAATCATAGAAGCCACTGTTTATCAGTCTTTCTTTTGTCATTGCCATATTGACTGCAACAGTATGCGTCGTGAACCAATAACCTCTTCGGCTGTTACCAGCTTGCCATGCTAAATCCTCGGCCACGCCCATCTTAATCAGATTTCGCACCTTTGTCTTGGGTTTCTTCCATTGTTTCCATATACACATACGGATTCTGTGATAGAGCCATCCGTTGATGTCGTCGATGTTATTCTTCATGCTGGCAATCCCATAATAGTTAAGCCACCCTCTCGCATATATCTTGATTTTCTCAAGACTCGGCTTGATGGACTGTACAGACTTACGGGAAGATAAATCTTTCAGTTTTGACTTGAACTTCTTCCATGACTTTGGATGAACTCTGACGAAAACGCCATTTCCGTTCCTTCCCAATGCAAAGCCAAGGAACTTAAAATTTCGGATTGCAAACACGCTAACTGTACGGCTTTTCTCTCGGTTGACTGTTAATTTCAGCTTGTTCTCGAGATATTTCGTACTGCTTTCCAAGAGTCTTTCGGACGCTCGTTTGCTTTTAGCAAGGAGCACGATGTCGTCTGCGTATCTGATGCAGGGAACACCTCTCTTTAGAAACTCTTGGTCAAACTCATTGAGGTAGACATTTGCAAGTAGTGGCGATAGATTGCCTCCCTGCGGTGAACCTTCCTCTGTGTCGATGACCACACCGTTTTCCATTACACCACTTTTCAGATAGCGCTTTATGAGTTGCACAACACGTTCGTCCTTCACATTCTTACGCAGAAGGTTGATAAGGATTTCGTGATTCAGGGTATCGAAGTATTTCGATAAATCAAGAACCACCGCGTATGTGTAATCCTGTTCTGCATACTCCTTTACTTTCAGAATTGCTTCCTTTGCGCTTCTGTTAGGACGATAGCCGTAGCTTCCGTCCGCAAACAACGGTTCATAGATCGGCACTAACTGTTGAGTTATTGCCTGTTGAAGTGTTCGGTCTATCACGGTAGGTATGCCAAGCTTGCGCACACCTCCATCTGGTTTTGGAATCTCAACTCGCCTGACTGGCGATGGAGTATACTTACCACGGTATATTCGGTCAGTTAACTCCTGCTGATGTTCCTTAAGATAAGGAAGTGCCTCTTCAATGGTCATACCATCAATACCTGGTGCTCCCTTGTTTGCCTTAACTCTTTTATACGCTCTATTAAAGTTGTCCTTATACAGTATCGCTTCCAAAAGTTTCGGCTGTGCACTGTCTCTTTCTTTCCATATCCGATTGAATGACCTACGCGCTTTCGCATACCCTTCATGTTCCGCACTATCTCTTTGCGAACAGCCATTGTTTTCAATGTTTTCTGCCATAAATGGTCATTCCTCCTTTCTCGGTCATACTTAAGACTCCTACTGATTCGGTCCTTCACCTCTCGGCTACTATGACCTCTGCTGACTTCTGTGCGTTCAGCACCGCCTCGTTTCCTTGTACGGTGGTTACTCCTTTCGGAGCATTTCGCACAGACCTCCCTAGGTACCACACGTTTCTTCCTCTCCATCTATCTGCCTCATTTATCATGCATGACTCCGTGTAGTTATTGGGCTTCGACTTGAGTTGCAGCCTTACCCTCATGCATAACCTCATATGAGATTTCTGTACGTCAGACCAGAGATTTGCCCGTGGGTTAGTATGTTCCCCACATCCAGCTTCCTTCAGATTCCACCTCACGATGAACACCCTTGCCTTCGGCTATATCCTTCCCACTACCGGGCGGATTCGGGACTTTAACCCGTTAGAAACGTGCGCCGCTAGGCGCACAGCATTAAAATAACCGCCCAGCCTGCAAACTAGCGGTTATTTTAATAATCGTATAATTTCGGACTAGCCGTTGCTGTACGGGTAGTACCTTTTTGTATCTTGAATATAGCATTAATGCCGTCTTGTGTCAAAGAGTTTTCTGCTGGTTGTCAGCCTTAGCACCCAGTTAAGATGCCTTAAAGGTGCAGAAATAATTAAGTCCCAAATACAATGCCCATTTACGTAAATCAGGAGCAGGCATTGCCTACTCCTGATAATTACATTTGCTCACACTTGTAGGGGTGAAATCCTAATATAATCGCTCACATTTAATGGGAGTGAAACCCCAATATAATCGCTCGCACTTAATGGAGGCGAAACTCCAATAGATGTGTAATCGCATCTTCTACCAAGAATAATAACATATTATTTTGAATAATCAATCCGCTATATTATTAAGACAGAATTCTTCATAGTCATTATCTCATCACTGCATACACTACCTGCGCCACATAGAGAGCTATCATAGTAAGGCCTTCCCATCTGTTAAGTTCTTTCCCTGTTATGAGGAATATATAAGACAGAGCACTTACCAATATCAGAAAAAGAATGTCTATAGTGGATTCATAGCTTACAGCTACCGGACTGATAACCGCTGTAATGCCCAGGATAAACATGATATTGAATAGGTTTGAACCTACTACATTGCCAACAGCAAGACCTGTTTCATGTTTCCTGGCGGCAACTATTGAAGTTACAAGTTCTGGAAGAGATGTTCCAACTGCAACAATAGTAAGGCCTACAAGTGTTTCTGACATTCCAAAGCTATAAGCAATCTCTTTAGCTGAATTAACTACAGCTTGACCGCCTGCAACTATCAGTCCTATTCCAAGAAGCATGAAAACTATGTTCTTAAGCAGTGAACCATTATCATGCTTTTCTTCATCAGGCTCAGGATGCTTTTTCGCACTTCTTATAAGAAAAAACATATAGCCAATGAATAATGCCAAAATAATAATTCCATCTACTCTGTCAATTGTTCCTATCACCTGATTTGTGGAAGTGCTATGACTCTTTTCAGCAGCATAGAAGGCAGCTCCACCACCCAGCATCCATACCAATGCAGTAATAATCAGCGAAAATGGCATGTCCCTTTTTAACACTTCAGTGGAACTTGGAACAGGTGCAAAAACAGCACATGATCCAAGAACCACAAGCAAATTGAAAATGTTTGAGCCAACAACATTACTTAATGCAAGATCATTTGATTGCTTGAGAGCTGCTGTTGTACTAACTGCAAGCTCAGGAGCACTTGTTCCAAACGCAACTATAGTAAGTCCAATGATAAGACTTGATACTTTGAAGCGTCTGGCAAGCGCGGCACTGCCATCAACAAATATGTCTGCCCCTTTAACAAGGGCAGCAAATCCAATAATCAAAATAATAATTTGGATAAAAATCATAATTGCTCCTATTTCCATCAGCCTGGAACGTCAAACTCCCAGTCTGATAATTATCACATAATGTTTTCACCGTATTTAATTTTTCTATGAATTTTGTAGATTATAACTACAGGAAGCGAACACACAACGTAGATTGTTGATCCTCCGCCAAGCGCTGCCATAAATATAATAATTAAATATATAAGAATATCACTCATGATCTTCTTCCTCTCCATCTTCATTTTCTATACTTTCGTTTGTCTCATCTTTGGATTCAGGTTTGAATTCATTTATTACCGCCCAAGCTACTGCTCCAAAGGCCAACACACAACAAATACCAACAATAATATTTGAAACTAACATTTTCTCTCCATTTCCTGCGTATGACACGCAAATGAGGACAGACCTTGCCTGTCCATTTTTTAACTATTCTTCACTGTTTGGAAATAAAAGAGATTATTTTGCCCCATCCTGATTATGGATGTAGCACATTATGCTATGCCTTGACGATATAAAGCTCGTCCAAGGATAGATTGAGGGTAAAACAGAAGTGTAGAAAGTCCCCTCAGAAATCAATATACAGATTATTAAAGACAAGATGACAATTCTTTTACTGGAAGAATTATTCTCTATTCTTTTTAATACTTCACTTACAACTCTTACATCCCTTACCTCAGAAGCTGAGATAATACAAGAGTCACTCGCCTTGATCATCAGATGAGACCTTAGTGGCAAACATGTAGCCTCTGATGATGACTGTAATATATAATCATAGTCTTCTGTTAATTCGAGAGTTTCATGCGCATCAAAGAACAGACCACCGATAATGATGGCCATTGATAAAAGAGCCAGTATGAAGTTCCTAATCGTACAAATACTCTTCAATATAATTATCCTCTTATCAACCTGTGTCCTTGTAATATAATGTATCCCGATTATCTTAATATCTCATCTATAGTAGAAACCGTACTAAAACTTCCGGAATGTACAGAAATTATCTCTTTCATGAGCGGTAGTTCATAATAACTGATATAGCAGATCAACGTGTTATTCTCTCCGGCAATTGCTCCCCGCGAATCCATGATGGTGCATGTCTTGTTCAACTTTTCCTTAATGTCTTTTATAATCCCCTCCGGATCCTGAGTGATTATCGTTACCTGCTTGATGGCTTCATAGTGATCTGTATAGTGGTCAATTACCGCCGTAGCCACCACGTAAAGCGCAACTGAGAAGCTCGCCATTAGCGCTCCCACTATGATCCATACATAAGATAAGATTCCTTTTTTCTTTTTCATATACGCCTCATTCAAAAGAGATATTTACAGCATAAAGCATACGCAAACCAGGACAGACTAAGTCTGCCCTAAAAATCATCAATTCATTATGAAAAAGAGGAATAATTATTTATTTCCGTCCAGATTGTGAATGTAGCTGATAATGCTACGTCTTGAAAAAATGATATTCGTCAAAGCGAATAAAGCCGACATTACTGACGAATGTAAAGAACTTGCAGCTATCAAAAAGCAAAGAGCCAAAGCAAGGATTACTATGTAACTACCTTTGGAATTCTTTTCAAGCTGTTTAATTACTTCCTTGGCAACTCCTGCATCTCTGACTTCAGAAACAGATACAATAAATGAACTGTCAGATCTGATGTAAAGATTATCATGTAAGGGTAAACTATGACTATCAGAATAATCTTCAGCTAATATACTAAACTGATCTGAATGCTCTAACGTTTCATGCACGCCAAAAAACAGGCCACCAACAATGATGGTCCATGCCAAGATGAATAGTATAAAGCTTTTAAATGATAATTCTTGATTCATCAGCAGTGCCCTTAAAATGATTGTAATCAGAATTTTAACATGTATGAAGTAGGAATAAAAGGCTCGTTCAACATTAAAAAACATTATATATGGTACTAGCAAGAATACAGGTATCATAACTATTCAGTTAGTATGTGATGCTTTGGGAATAAGTATTGTTGATCTGAGGAAAAATCTTTATACCTGTACAAAACTGTGTTTTGTTCTTACGTTGATTCCTTAGTCGATTAACCCCCAAAATATCACGTAAGAAATAATCTAATCTTTTCTTCAACCACTTTAATATCTAACGGTCGTTCTAATGTTTCAAGCGTTACAATCAGATTATCTCCAAGAATAAGTCCATTCTTTTCATAATCCATAAGCTTTTCAAAGTTCCTGGTGGCATAATCCAATTCTCCGATCAGCCCCAAATGCTCCCAGTATATAGTCTTGTCTTTCCTGACATTTAGAAGAACAAAATCCGGATATTTTCTTTTAACATACCCCCAAGAATTGTAAAGATTTTCCTCGAAGAAATTATTAGCAAGTTCATAACAAGGCTCATATTGGTAAGGAATACCATAATCTAAAAAGGCATCAGCAAGTATTTTTTCCGATTTAGATCTAACTGTCTCGCCCCGTTTGGTTGTAAATGCAACATCTTTTTCAAATGGATTATTATTACCTGGGTTATTGCGGTACCACTCTTCAATTTTCATAGCTTGTGATGGGATTATTGGAGTTATAAGACTTTTTCGACCTTGATGAAGATTTTCATAGGCAGCATCTATATTGTTGATATCATAGCTTTTTAGAAATTTCTGAAGTTTATTTCTAGAAGATTCCAGTTCCTTTTTAATATTTCTATCATATTCTCTTTGTACAAGTGCTTTTATCTTGTCTTTCTCATAGGTAGGAATATATCGTTCCTTTTCTTCCCCTTTTGCTTTGAAATGGTATTGCGGACAGCCGTGACTCGAGCAAACTCGAATTTTTCCCTCCTCTATGTTCCAGGATTTCTTAAGTCTATTATCCGCTTCTTCAAGCAGCAAATTAAGTTCTTCCAATTGTTTTCTTAGTTCTTCAGTATAATCTATCATATTGTTCCTTTATAATTCTCAGAGCAAATCCCGTTTTCCGTAATTGATATTAACTTTGCTCCTGTTTGTTCTTTCTTCAAAATTATGCTCTTTGCTTCTTAGATAACTGTGTCATTCGCTTTGCCGTTCATTTTTTATCATTTCATTATTGGTATGCTACGCCTATATCCTTTTTCTCCAATATTTGACGTAGTCCTATTTCTGCATTACGTCTATCTGGCAAAAAGAAAACATGATACGTACCCTCTTAATATAAAAGAGCTTTATTTTCTAATATGAATACGTACAATTCTAGTATTTTCCAATATAGACTTAATTCTTTGGTTCCCAAATTTGTGTCAAAGTCAGATTTAAGTCCTATTTTTAAAATCAAAAATAATGACGTAGTCAAAAATGCTATAAGCTACTTCAAATAATACAAAAAAGGGATTTCGACGTAATGCCAGAAAAGGACTACGTCTGTTTAGACAAAAACTCTAGATGATACGTAATTAAACCGGATAATCCAGCCATAAGGTATCAATCAGTATCAATCAGTACCCATCAGTACCAATATGTAACTTACATAGAAAAACCGCTCAACTGAGCGGTTTTAATCAATCGGAGTGACGTGATTCGAACACGCGGCCCCTACCTCCCTAAGATAGTGCTCTACCAACTGAGCCACACCCCGACGACGTTTTCCATTATATAACGGTGAGAAAAGAAAATCAACAACTATTTTTACTAATACTTGAATACGAGATACTGCTGTTACTGTTCAGACAGAAATGCGCACTCTGCTGCGCATTTCGTGAGAAAGGGATTCAGGAGTGAGCGCATTTCTTCGACGAAGTCGAATTGGAATGAATGCGCGAATTCGTTACTGGAGCGAGCTGCAAGCGAGTGAACAGTAACATACTGCTTAGGGATTTCATATTAACTGATTCTATTACCTAAGTACACGTATAACCAACACAGCACAAGAACAGCGCCCCAAAGCTCAGCCCCTACAGCACTAATAAAAGCACTCTACTTTCACCATTCCCCCATCACGGCTGCTTATACTCCACATTAGCATCCTCATCCGTATCAGAGCTCTGAATCAGTTCCAGAACCTGCTGGGCATTACTGCTGCTCACCTTAACATATTCACATCCAATATAATGCTCGTTTTCTTCTCCGTTAAGATAGCGAAGTGCTGCATCAGCAGCGTTGTGGGACTGACCGATGTAATCATTGAAGACGGTTCCTACCATTGTACCATTCTTAACTTCCTCTATGGCTTCAGGAAGGGCATCAACGCCAACTATATAGACATCGCGCCCGGGAGTAAGTCCGGCTTCCTTAACTGCATCAATAGCCCCGAGGGCCATCGCATCATTATTACAAATAATAACCTCAGGAATAAGATTCTGAGATATTCCTTTTGCTGTGATAAGTTTTGATGTTGCCTTGTCCCAATTACCAACTTCATCAAGCAGGCAATCCATCTTAAAGCCGGAATTAGTAAGGGTTGATAATGAGTAAAGCGTTCTAAAGCCCGCATCAATATTCTCAGGAGCTCCCTCTATCATATAATACTGAATCGCACCATCTCCATTAATATCAAGCGTATCACCCCCCAGACCTGCAAGAAGCTCTCCCTGATAAATACCCGACTGTCTCGCATCGCAACCTACATAAGTCACACTAAGATCATACTCTTCCCAGTTAGCTTCCTCATCTGCGCTGGGTTCACGATTGATATATACAAGCGGAATTCCATTATTAACTGCCTTATCAGTTATGGTATGAACAATAGCTGAATTGACCGGATTTACAATAAGTGCATCAACGCCCCTGTCAATAAGCTCTTCTACCTGTGTCAGCTGAACAGCCTGATTATTGGAGCTTCCAAAAACAATGATATTGTCCTCGGAAAAACCAAGTGAAACAAGATAATTCACAAGTTCGTCGCAAAACAGAGACATAAAATTGTCATTTAGCTGATAAATACAGACACCAATCCTGGTCTTAGCATAAGAACTATCCAAAGAAGAGGTATTCGACATATCCGACTTGTCAAGGTCAAGATATGAAGCGCACCCCGTGGTAAGAAAAAGACCCAATAATGCTATTAGCATAAAGCAAAAAAGCTTATTCTTCATCAAACTCTCCGATAGGGTAAAATACCCTTAATACATTATATCAGAGAAAAAGGCATTATTAAAAACTTTTTTTGTGATGATGGTCAATGAAAAGCCAAAGAATTATCAAAACGATTATCCCAAGAAATAATAAATGCCTTACTTCAATCCTAAAGCCCTTATTATCTTTTTGAATCAGGCTTTCAGAAGGATCCTGATATAGTAAGACTCCGGAAGTAAAAGTATGAGTCTTGACCGTAAGTACATCCGCATCCGGACTGGCATCCTCAAGCAGCTCATAGTCCCCCATCTCATCCATCAAAAAGAAATAGGTCCTATCCTCTTTAACAAGAAACATGGGAATGTCCATCTGCAATTCAACATCCTCTAAACAGCTTAGAAGAGCAGTCTCTTCTTCATTAGCAATGACCTTCATGGCAGAAACATCGATATAGATTCCTTCATTCAGGTTACCGTAAACTTCCTCGTTTTTTTCTATTGCATTTTGGAACTGTTCATTTAAGATGCTCTCCTCAATCTCGTCCGTGACAGCAAAATAGAAGGTAATACCTGCGTTATTACCTTCACTGATTTTATCAAGTTCCCTCTGGGTAAAGCACGAAGACACTACAGCCTTGTAGTCTCCAAACCTGAAATTCGGAGCAGAGACCTGTGTCTGACTGGAAGAATCCAGCTCAACATCAACTCTACCATCTCCATATGATATATGAGTTACTTCGTGCATAGCTTGCCTCGTACCAAGAATATATCAACCAAGCCATTTGAAGACAACTATCATCCACGGCGTTGTTGACTCTTGAAATCCTATCGTCTCACTCTATCACGACACTTCCATCTTCGTATGTTAGCACCCAATACCCTTTGCCACTTCCACAATCCTCGTGATATTCTTTGCTGACAACTACAGGCTGCTTATCAGTTTCACTCTGAAAAGAAAGTGGAACTTCCTCTTTATCTTCACTAAAAGAAGTCGTGACAAATGTATGGTCATCACTAACAGGCCGCTCCTGTGCTGCCGTAACATCACTGTTTACCTTCACCTCTGCGCTTTTTACATCAATCACCGGAATGTCATTGTTGCCTTTTACAGCTTCCTCAAGCAAGCTGTGGTATGCAGGGTTATACATATAAAGAACAATATTTATCAGGAAAAAACTAAACATCATCCCTGAAAAAACAATTGCAAGTCCAACAAATCTCTTCACGATAATCTCCTTAACATGCGGCTCAGAAACTCACCGCGTATTCTTTCTCTTTCTCCAAGGGTCCTGCAGGGTATGATTCATATGTCTGCTTGTAATAGCCGCTTCCTTTAGCATTCTGCATCTCTGCATCAAACACGTACCACTTACCCGAAACCTTGACTTCTGTCCAGGCATGCGCTGTTCTGCCGCCAAGTGATGACCTCACTGTACCGGTGCACACTTTGGAATCATAGCCAAGCCCCTTTGCTATATAGGCAAAAGAGCTGGCGAATCCATAGCAGTTACCGCTCCCGGTGCTTAAAGTATTCTGAGCATACTCTTTTACCCATTCACCCTGAGGCGTATCATAGCTGCGAGCATAAGTGGTGGAGCTTGCCAGATAATTAAATGCTGCTTCAAGCTGCTCCGGCTGCGTCATCTGCCCGGTTGAACTGATTGCAACTACATATCCCGCAAGATTCATAATGTTGTTATAGGGTGAAATAACTTTCCCATCCGCATTTTTCCATTTAACTCCGTTTCCGGAATGGATGAAATGCTCTCCCGGTATATCTGCTTCGCTAAGATTTCCCGAAGCCTGTATTTCAATGACCGTTTTAACCTGCTCTTTTAAATCCTTGGGAACGCCCTTTAAGGCATTCATACTGATGCTGACCACCGTCGATGGAATCACTGCCCCCTGAAGAGCTGCCGGAAAGCATATAAGCTCCGTAAGGTTCTTGTCATAAAGGCAGCCACTGTAAGATCTGTAAAATGGATTGTCATCGCTTACAGTGATACTTCTTAAGTTTTTAAGATTCCGAAAGGCATTCTCAGTAATATTGTCCACATCAGCGCCAATATTTATCGTTGTTATACGATAATCATTCTTAAAGGTATTAACGTCGATGGTCGTATTTCCTGAGGCCTTACATGGAATTGTATTTATGCCCAGTAAAAAGAGCATAAGGATCAGCGCAGGAATTCTTTTCATAGATTTATTCCTATCAGTTTCGGTCGTAGTAGTTCTTGTTGAGATTCTTGTTCTTATCAGGAGCATTTGCAGATACCGGTTCTCCACCTTCAACTAAAGGAGGTCTTGTGGTTATGATATCGCTCTCAAATGCAAAGGATACATAACTCTGATAATCCTGCGTTTTTCCACCCTCATTTGGATGTTTACCATAGCCTGCCCAGGCTCCTATGGCATCAGCATAAGCTTCATGGTAATCGCATACCACCTGACACCACTGGTCATCCCATTTATTCGCATTTTTATGAACCCATTTTAAAGGACCATATTTTACAGGATCATTCTTCTGGCACAAGACATCCAGGTAATCAAGAATAAGGCCCAGTGCTCTGGTCGCTCCGGCACTTGAGTATTCTCCTGCTATAAACACACCATAGGCGGTTCTATAAACTGTCCCATCTACTGTGAAAGTTCCACGGTCACAGTAGGCTCTTACAATTCCGGTTGCGTATGCCACCATCTCAATCTGAGTTCCGCTGCCAAGCTCACATACCTGCCTGAATATATGATCGGCAAGCTGATTGGCAACACTTCTTGCCTGAATCTCCTGCTTTCTGTTCATTCCGCCGTTGTCATGAATTTCACCGGGGATGACCGTCATTCCATCCTTTTTTGTCTTGGTCTTCTGAGCAGATGGAACAACATATTCATAACTGCTGCTTCCATATTCTGCAAGTCCCGAGCTGTTAGAGCCGTCCCTTACAATAAGACTTGTCACAACTCTCGGATTTGGTAATGAGCCAAATATGATCCAGTTATCAACCAGGGTCTGGGGATTTGCCCCGCAGCCATCCCTGACATCCTTATAATTCAGGTAATAATACAGGGCATTAAATGTAGCATTTGGAATCGGAACGCCTGCTTTATACTGAACACCATTTACTTTTCCGCTAACAGTAGGCGTGTTTGTCCCATTTCCATTTGTTCCGTTCCAGAGTGTCCTTGCAGTATCTTCAGGAATCCATACATCGTCTGTATATCCCTGTATTCTTTGTTTTATTGCCGGCCAATAGGGCGATTCATCAATTGGCTCCCCAACAAGACCACTATTACTACTAAGAGTGGTATCACCCTTCGAACCTGCACTGGCTACTATCGTATTCCGGGAAAAGAGAAACAGGCTAAAGAAAAAGAACATAAAGAAAACTATCAGATATCTGCTACCTGTATTTGATTTCTCCTGCATGGAAAACCTCCAAAAATACTCTTAAAATTCGCAAAAAAATACCAATAAGATTTCATACAATAATCTTATCGGCACTTTTTTAAAAAATTTTAACATCATTCTTGGAACTTGATCAAAGAACCAAAAATAATTTTTGTTCTCGAAGCCTCCCCAAGCTTCTCCTCCACAAAATCTATAATTAACATACTCGAATATATTATCAGAGCACCTATCATAAACTAAATCATATTGTGAAGTTTTTTTGAATTATTTTTAAATTTTTCAGATCACTTTCATGGCATCAGCCACAGAGGAAACTCCGATTATTACGATGCCCTTGCAGGTACTCTTTAGCTTGCTTTCAAGAGCCTTGGGAACTATACAGGTCTTAAAGCCAAGCTTATGAGCTTCCTGAACCCTGCTCTCCGCCTGGCTGACTGAACGAACTTCTCCGGACAACCCCACCTCTCCAAACGCGACTACGTCATCACTTATAGGTTTGTTTCGGAAACTAGAAATGATAGCAAGGCAGATTCCAAGATCCAGAGATGGCTCCGCCACCTTCATTCCTCCGGCAAGATTTACGTAGGCATCAAAATCTCCCAGCTGAAGTCCAATGCGCTTTTCTAGCACTGCCATCAACAGATTAACCCTGTTGTAATCCGTTCCGTTAGCCTGTCTTCTTGGAAATCCGAAGTTCGTATGGGTCACCAGAGCCTGTACCTCAATAAGTATCGGCCTAGTTCCCTCAACAGAGCAGGTAACTACTGAGCCGCTGGCATTTTCAGGTCTGCCGTCCAGCATAAACTCGGAAGGGTTAGCTACTTCCACCAGCCCTTTCTCCTGCATTTCAAAGACTCCAATCTCATTGGTGGAGCCAAATCTGTTTTTTACCGCCCGCAGAATCCTGTAGGAGGCATGCCTGTCGCCCTCGAAGTAAAGAACCGTATCCACCATATGTTCAAGCACTCGTGGTCCTGCCACCTGTCCTTCCTTGGTAACATGTCCCACAATGAATACTGATATATTCATGCTCTTGGCAATGCGCAAAAGAACTGCCGTTGATTCCCTGACCTGGGAGACACTTCCCGGTGCAGATGAAACCGATTCGTTAAACATAGTCTGAATTGAATCGATTATGATGATCTCAGGCTTTGTGCGGACTATAGCCTCTTCAATGTTTGAAAGATTTGTCTCGCACATGAACTTTAAGCTATCAGAGAATTCACCTATTCTGTTTGCCCTTAGTTTTATCTGTCTAAGGGACTCCTCACCCGAGATATACAGTATCTCTCGTTTATCCTTCGACAGATTGCCCGCCACCTGCAAAAGAAGTGTGGACTTACCGATACCCGGATCTCCGCCCACAAGAATAAGAGAACCTCTTACCAGTCCTCCGCCAAGGACTCTGTTAAGCTCTCCGATACGGGTATCCGCTCTGTCCTCGTCATTCATAACTATCTCTGCCAAAGTCATGGGCTTTGAATACTCACCCGCAGCGCTGCCGCCAATGCCTCCTGAAGTCTTTGACGAAGACTTAGGCGTAGCTTTTACCGCCTCCTCCACAAATGTATTCCATTCCCTGCATCCCGGGCACTGCCCCATCCATTTGCTTGATTCATACCCGCAGCTCTGACAGAAAAAAACTGACTTTATTTTTGTTGCCATTAATACTCCCCTATCGCTATAAAAATAATAGAGTAATCAAAAAGAGCCCTCAATACGAGGGCTCCCCAATCTGTTCTTTACTTCTCTACTCTTACCTGAGCCTTTCCTCCCTGAGAAAGCTCTACACTAAGATTAAGCTTTCCCCCAAGGTTTGTGCTCATCTTTCCTATGCTGCTTCCATTAACAAACACGCTGTACTCGGTATTTTCCAAAAGACCTAGCGTTATCTGGGCATCCCCTGCGCCCTCTACAGAAAACTCGACTCCCTTGTCAGTCTCCTTGAATCCCATAACTGCTGTTCCGGGAACCGATTCATAAACAAAATTCTCGTTACTCTCAAGCTTCGTGATATCCTTGTAAGTCTTTACCTTGAGGATATTTCCGTTATGCTCAAAGTTCTCGACTTTCTTTTTCTCCGGAAGCTCATAGTTTCCGAAGCTGATGCTCCCATCCTGTTCAACACGAAGCAACTGCTCTACGACAGCCATATCTAACCTCCTGAATTTTGTGCCGCCAGCAGGCGTTTCTCTGCTTGCAGCAATGACATATTTTTAAGCTACCTTAATTATAATAGAAGTTTCCGTCATATCAAATTAAAACTTTTTAAACTTTTTTTGTAGCTTTTTTCGCCGGTTTCTTAGTACTGACAGTCGCAGAAGCTTTCGTTTTTCTTGTGGTCTTGGTGGTCTTAACGACTGCTTTTTTTACAGAGGTCTTGCCCTCATTTGTTGAAAAATATATCTTGTCGTCCTTAAGACCAACTGTAACTGCAGTATTAGCCTTGATATTGCCCTTTAAGAGCTCCTCTGCCATGGCATCCTCAATAGTCTGCTGGATTGCCCTCTTTAAAGGTCTTGCGCCCATTTTGGCATCTGAATGCTTCTCCACAAGGAACTTCTTCACTGCAGGAGAAATAGTCAGATCAATGCCCATCTGGGTCTTACATCTCTTTGAAAGATTATGTGAAAGAAGAGTCACGATATCCATCATCTCTTTTTCTGTGAGAGTATGGAATACCATGATCTCGTCTATTCTGTTGATAAACTCAGGCTTAAAGAGTCTTTTTACTTCCTCCATGACGCCGGACTTCATATCTTCGTAGTCCCTCTTTGCATCTGCTCCTGCGCCAAATCCCAGTTTCTTGGGATCTACAATCCTCTGGGCTCCGACGTTTGACGTCATGATAAGAATTGTATTCTTGAAGCTTACCTTCCTGCCCTTTGAATCCGTAATATGTCCATCATCAAGAACCTGCAAAAGAACATTGAAGATATCCGGATGTGCCTTCTCTATCTCATCAAAAAGAATTACTGAATAAGGATGACGTCTTACCTTCTCAGACAGCTGGCCTCCATCATCAAAGCCAACATATCCGGGCGGTGATCCGATCATCTTGGAAACAGAATGACCTTCCATGTATTCGGACATATCAACCCTTATAAGAGCATTTTCATCCCCAAACATTGCCTCTGCCAGAGCCTTGGAAAGCTCAGTCTTACCTACACCGGTAGGTCCCAGGAATAAGAAGGAACCGATAGGTCTGTTAGGATCCTGAAGTCCTACTCTTCCTCTTCGGATAGCCTTGGATACTGCCTTTACGGCATCTTCCTGTCCGATGACTCTCTTGTGAAGTACAGACTCAAGCTTAAGGAGCTTTTCTGTCTCTTTCTCTGCAATCTTTTTGACAGGAATTCTTGTCCATTCAGCCACAACTTCAGCAATGTCGTTTTCATTTACAACAAATCCGGAAGTAAGCTCTTTTCTCTTCTCTGCACTCTTTACCCTGTTAAGTTTGGAAAGAAGCTGACTCTGCTCCTTGTTAAGTTCTCCGGCCTTCTTGAAATCGCCTGCCTTAAGGAATTCTTCTATTTCAGTATCAAGTCTCTTTATGGTCTCCTCAATTTCTTTTACCTTGGGAGAAGTACCCATGGTACGAAGTCTGACAGCACTGGCAGCTTCGTCAATAAGGTCTATTGCCTTGTCCGGAAGATTTCTGTCATTTATATATCTCTCAGACAAGTCAACTGCGGCCTTTATAGCCTCAGGAGTTATAGTAACCCTGTGGTGCTCCTCATATCTGCTGACAATACCGTTTAAGATATCAATTGCCTCTTCCTTGGTAGGCTCATCCACATTTACAGGCTGGAATCTACGCTCAAGGGCTGCATCCTTCTCCACATATTTGCGATACTCTGTGATGGTGGTGGCACCTATCATCTGAATCTCGCCCCTTGCAAGAGAAGGCTTTAAAATATTGGACGCATCTATAGCACCCTCAGCGCCTCCGGCACCTATCAGGGTATGCATCTCATCCACAAAAAGAATAATGTTGCCATCATCTGAAACTTCCTTGATGACCTTCTTTATTCTCTCCTCAAATTCACCTCTATACTTGGAACCTGCAATCATTCCGGAAAGATCCAGTGTGACCAGACGCTTATTCTGTACTGTAAGCGGCACGTCTCCTGATGCTATGCGCTGCGCAAGGCCTTCAACTACCGCAGTCTTACCTACGCCAGGCTCTCCGATAAGGCATGGGTTGTTCTTGGTGCGGCGGCTAAGTATCTGTATTACACGCTTTATCTCACGTTCTCTTCCCACAACAGGATCAAGCCTGCCATCAATAGCCAAAGCTGTCAGGTCTCTGCTGTACTGAGCAAGGATTGATGCCTTTTTCCCATTCTTTGGAGCAGCCTTTCTGCCAAGGTCCTCTTTTACCAGATTGGGATCCTCTCCCATGGCTGCTAAGGTCTCCGCATATATCTTCTGCACCGGCACATTCAGGGTGCTGATAAGTCTTACTGCTACATTTTCACCCTCTTTAATAAGTGCCAGAAGAATATGCTCTGTGCCTGTCTTGTCTGCCTTAAAGCGCTCTGCCATTCTGTGGGCTTCCTCAAGAACCTTCTCAGCCCTTGGTGAAAAACCGTCCTTATCCAATGTTCGAACGCTGCTATCGGGCACAATAAGATCTCTTATCATGTCCATCATGCGGTTCTCATCTATTCCATTGTCTATGAGAATTCTGGATGCAACACAGCCATCCTCAAGGATAAGTCCCATCAGGATGTGCTCAGTGCCAATGTAATTAAGTTTAAGGCCTCTGGCTGTGCGCTTTGCAAGCTTCAGCGCATCCGCTGCCATAACTGTAAACTTTGAATCCATGCTTTCCTCCTTATAATTTCTCGTAATTATCGTAAAGCTTGTCTACCAGTCCGTGGATCTCTTCACGATTTATGCCCTTACATATTGCCCGGGCAAGTACCACCGCCAGTTCGGACTGTGCCTCCTGAAGTGCCTGCAGTTTGTTGATATCTATGGCAATAATGGCACCGCGGCGTCTGTCAATCTTAACGAAACCATCCTGCTGCAAAATCGAATATGCCTTGTTCACCGTATGCATATTGATACCGATGGTCTCTGCCAGCTGTCTTACACTTGGAAGCTGCTCACCCTCACGAAACTGAGACGTAGCAATTCCCAGAATGATCTGATTACATAGCTGCACATATATGGCTTCATCACTATTAAAATCTATCTCTATAACCATGTGACGTCTCCTTTCTGTGATAACTTTAGTATAACACGCATCACAGTTTTTTCAAGAAAAAAGGAAGCTTACCAAATGGGTAAGCTCCCGCTAATACACTTTCAATCGTATCTCTATTATTTATCATCATCGAGATCTAAAAACTCGAATTCAAAATCATCATCATCACCGACAAAGTTTCTTGCTTTACGCTTTGGAGCAGCAGCTCTTTCTTCCTCTGCCCTGCTTTGTCTTCGTGCCTGACGTTCCTGTGCCTCACGAAGGGGACTTCTTGATGGACGCTCTTCAAAGTTCTCTTCAGAGCCTCTGTCACTGCGCTCCTGTCTGCGAAGAGGACGATCCTCAGCATCTCTTCTCATAGGACGTTCTTCATTCTCCACCTGTCTTCTAAGAGGGCGCTTCTCATATTCATCCTCAGCGCTTCTTCTTACAGGACGAACAACTCTATCCTCAGCAGCTCTTCTTGGCTGTCTGTCATCCTCATCCTCTGTATTTCTTCTGAATGGTCTCTCAGGCTTCTCTGCTCTTACTGTGTCAGAATCTCTGGCTGCTCTGCCCAATTCTTCACGGCCGTTCTTTCTGGCTGCGAAGTGGTCATACTCCTCTTCTTCCTCATCCTCATAGTACAGTGAATCCCTGAGTTTGAGAGCAAGAATAACAATTCCTGCAATAAGCACAACAGCAAGAATTGCCAGTACAATGGCTATCTTCTTGTAGGTTGAGCTTGACTTACGAAGAGAGTTAACAGCATCAGCACTCTGTGCGGCTTCAATAAGCTCTTTTACCTTAACTCTGTATCCTCCAAAATTGTCATACAGATACCATACTCCGTTGCCTTCTTCATCTGTAGTGTAGAAAAGAGAATAAGCTCCATCACCTGTTGTCTCAGAAACGGAAGCACTCTGATCGCTGCTGCCATCAGTACCTTCTCCGCCCTCAGAGTACTCACCCTCTGCGTTTTCTCCGCCTTCAGGATTCTCTGCTGTCTCTGCAGGAGTATCTGATACTGCAACAAGATCGCTTCTTACGAAGCCTGTCTTTCCATCGCCAAAGCTAACCTGATACCAGGTCTTGCCATCAGTGCCGTTTGCCTCACCTGTTACAAGGATTGTATCTCCCTTGGCAACCTTTCCTACTGAATCATAGGCTGTTCCTGCGCCCTTTCTGACATTGACGCTGTCTGAAAGAACTGTCGCATTTCTCTGCTCGGTTGCTGTAGCTGATGTCTCCGGAAGAGAAGCTGCGCTTGTGGTTGCTGTAGCAGTTGCAGTGGTGTTTGAAGAACCACCTTTTTTATTTACAAGGTCACTTCTTACATAACCGAACTCATTCTTGTTTACATAAATCTTGTACCATACATACCCTGATGAATCAGTAGCCTCATCAACTATGTCTACCACATCGCCATTCTTAAGGCTTGAAACCTGATTAGCTGTGGTACTTGCATCACTTCTTACCTTTACATTATCTGAAATAACAGTTCCTGTTGTCTGGGTGTAAGCAAGACCGGTTACTGTAGAACCTACAAAAACTGTTGCCGCAACTGCCATAGCCATAGCAAAAGCAGCTATCCTCTTTCCCAACGTTTTCTTCATTTTACCTCCTTCGCATCATCGATAGCCTTTCCAATATCGTGACGCATATACTTATTCTCGAAGCTTACCCATTCGGTAGCTTCATAGGCCATTTTACGGGCCTGCTCCAAGGTATCACCCTTGGCTGTTATTCCAAGAACTCTTCCGCCGTTTGTAACTATACCTGCATCAGTGATCTTGGTACCTGCGTGAAAGCAGTAGTAACCATCTTTTCCCTTGAAATTCTCAAGTCCTGTAATGAGTTTCCCCTTCTCGTACTTCACAGGATATCCGTCACTGGCAAGAACTACACATACACATGCCTTGTCCTCAAATTCCAGTTCAGTCTCAGAAAGTGTTCCGTCTATGCACGCATTAAACACATCTATTATATCAGTTTTTAACCTGGGAAGCACAACCTGTGCTTCAGGATCTCCGAATCTCGCGTTGTATTCTAAAACCTTTGGTCCGTCTGGAGTAAGCATAAGCCCAAAGAAAATAACTCCCTTAAACTCTCTGCCTTCCTTAGCCATAGCCTCAACAGTCTTGCCGTAAATATGCTCGCGGCAGAACTTGTCAACTTCTTCTGTATAGAAGGGACTGGGAGAAAAGTTACCCATACCGCCTGTATTAAGACCTGTATCACCGTCTCCCGCTCTCTTGTGATCCTGAGCTGAAGACATGAGCTTGTAGGTCTTACCATCAACAAATGAAAGAACTGAAACCTCGCGACCTGTCATGAATTCTTCGATAACCATGTGGTTGCCGGCATCGCCGAACTTCTTATCCTCCATGATCTCTTTTACTCCGGCCTTTGCTTCCTCTAAATTCTGGCAGATAAGAACGCCCTTACCAAGAGCCAGACCGTCTGCCTTAAGTACGATAGGGAACTTAGCGTTCTCAAGATACTTAAGAGCTGCCTCTGCGTTATCAAAGGTCTCATAAGCTGCTGTAGGAATTCCGTATTTCTTCATAAGATCCTTGGAAAAAGCTTTGCTTCCCTCAAGGATTGCCGCATTCTTTCTTGGTCCGAATACACGAAGTCCTGCTGCCTCAAAAGCATCCACGATTCCGCCTACCAGTGGATCATCCATTCCAATAACCGTAAGGTCGATCTCTTTTTCTTTAGCAAAAGAAACAAGCTTATCGAACTCCATGGGAGTAATAGGAACACACTCGCAAAGCTCTGCGATTCCGCCATTTCCCGGAGCGCAGTAGATTTTCTCTACCTGCCTGCTTCTGCTCACAGCCTCTGCAATTGCATGCTCACGGCCGCCACCGCCAACAATCAATACTTTCATCTTTTTCCCTCCGTTACAGCCCGGTCCCATAAGTGACCGCCAACGTAACTAATATCTTAAATGGTCAGATCATCATATCCGTCAATTACAACTTTATGGTCCACAACTCTGACTTTGCCATTTGCGATAAGATCAATTGCCATAGGCATTATTTTCCACTCAGCCTGCTCCATGATCCTCCTCTGCAGAGTCTCAGCAGTGTCGTCATCTCTTATCATTACAGGCTTCTGCAAAATGATAGGACCTGTATCTGTGCCCTCGTCCACAAAATGAACAGTAGCACCGGAAACCCTTACGCCTCTCTCAAGGGCCTTCTCATGAACCTTAAGTCCGTAATAGCCCGTTCCGCAAAAGCTGGGAATAAGCGCCGGATGGATGTTGATGATCTTATTGGGAAAGGCCTTTACAACAGCCTCAGGAATCACCACCAGACATCCCGCAAGGACAACAAGGTCCGGCTTTGCATCAAGAAGGACCTGCAAAAGAGCTTCATTAAAGTCTTCTCTTTTTTCAAATTCCTTAGGGCTCTTTACCACATAAGGAATTCCTGCCTTTTTGGCCCTTTCAATGGCATAAGCCTTGGGATTATTACTGAAAACCAGGCAGATCTCTGTATTAGTGATCTTACCGTCGTTAATTCCATCAATTATCGCCTGGAGATTAGTTCCGCCTCCGGACACAAGCACTGCAATTCGCATTTACCAGATTCCTCGTAAATTCTATTCTCACGTCCTCATCAACCAATGATTCGGAATGAAATACTCACATTAAACCAGTTCTACGCCCTTCTCTCCGGCTTCACACTTACCAACTACCCATGCCTTATCTCCTGAAGCATCAATAGCCTTCAGAATAGCATCAACATCAGCAGGATCTACAGCAAGTACCATACCAAGTCCCATGTTGTAGGTGTTGTACATCATGTGTTCCTCAATCTCGCCCTTCTTCTGCATAAGGGTAAAGATCGGAGGTATATCATAGCTGTTTTTCTCCACAACAGCCTTAATTCCATCAGGAAGCATTCTCGGAATATTCTCATAGAAACCGCCGCCTGTGATGTGGCTGCAACCCTTAACCTTTACTCCTGCATTCTTGATGGACTTCATCATCTTTACATAAATTCTTGTAGGTGTTAAAAGAGCCTCACCCAAAGTCATACCAAGCTCATCATAGTATGTATCAAGACTCTCTTTAGTCATTTCAAAAACCTTGCGGACAAGAGAAAATCCGTTGGAGTGAACACCGGTTGAAGCAACTCCGATAAGCACATCTCCTGCCTTAATAGTGCTGCCGTCGATCATATCCTTGCGGTCAACAACACCAACTGCAAAACCTGCTACATCGTATTCATCCTCAGGCATAAGGTCAGGGTGCTCAGCTGTCTCACCGCCGATAAGTGCAGCATCTGACTGCTTGCAGCCTTCTGCAACTCCCTTAACGATAGCTGCGATCTTCTCAGGAATATTCTTGCCACAGGCAATATAATCAAGGAAAAATAAAGGCTCACCACCTGCACAGGCCACGTCATTAACACACATGGCAACCGCATCGATTCCGATGGTATCGTGCTTATCAAGAAGGAAAGCCAGCTTAATCTTGGTTCCAACTCCATCAGTTCCGGATAAAAGAACCGGATCATCCATTTCCTTTATCTTCTTAAGTGAAAAAGCTCCGGAGAAACCTCCCAGACCGCCAAGGACCTCTTCTCTCATGGTCTCCTTAACGTAGCCCTTCATCAGTTCAACAGACCTGTAGCCTGCCTCAATATCAACGCCTGCCTTCTTGTAATCAAGTGCCATAATTGCTCCTCATTTCTTTTATCATCACGATCATTTGAGTAAAAATATAAACAATTCATCACTTAGTAGTTCTTATACCCAACTTGCTGTAGTTTTTTATCCTTCTCAACTACAGAGCCTTTTAATGATTCCTTATAATCCTTGAGTTTCTGCAAAAGTTCCGGATCGCTTGTAGCCAGAATCTTGGCTGCAAGGATACCCGCATTGGCTCCTCCGTTTATAGCAACGGTAGCAACAGGAATGCCTGTTGGCATCTGAACTATACTGTAAAGGGAATCACGACCGCCCAGGGAGGTGGTATGCATTGGAATGCCTATAACAGGCATAGGGAAAATAGCAGCGCACATACCGGGAAGATGAGCAGCCATACCGGCGCCGGCAATAATCACCTTAAAGCCCTTCTCCTCAGCAGTCCTTGCATATTCAAAGAATTCATCCGGTTCTCTGTGAGCTGAGATGATCCTCATATCATAACTGATTCCCAGTTTGTCAAGAATCTCTGCAGCCTTTGCCATTACCGGCATATCAGAGTCGCTCCCCATAACAATTCCAACTTTTGCCATGATTCTCCTCCAAATTTCAATTCGTGCGATATATCGTAGGTTCTAATACTAAAATATCGCAAAAATCACATGATATAGTGTTCTAAACACCCTGTATCATAACACACCACAAAATATTGTGCTACCTTTTTCTTGCCACCGTTTTTTGTTACTGTATCTAACTTTACTGTTCAGACAGAAATGCGCACTCTGCTGCGCATTTCGTGAGAAAGTGATTCAAGAGTGAGCGCATTCATCCATAGGTCTGTTTAGTTCCTCTGTTCCCTCAAGAACAAATCGGCCATCCTTTATGATAGTAACGCTGCTGCCATCTTTTCTGACTGCACTGATTTCCCCAAGCTCGTCATAGGGCAGTGTAATATCTGTGTGGCAGTTAAAGTATGCCTTGTCAGGTTCAGTTTTTCTCTTTATTGACCACTCATTGTCCCTGGCGATGATGCTCTTTCCATCAGGATTAAAGGTCTCATTATCCTCATCGTAGGTATAGCAGGTATCGCCCACTGCAAAATGCGGTCCTGTCTTCTCAGCAATAAGTATAGGAAGCTTGTCCTCAATGCCAAATTTCCTTGCAACCACATAAGCTGTGGTGTTGGTTCCGATAGCAAACTCTCCTATAGGAAGAGTATCGTGATTAAAGAGAATGTTTTCCTTTATATATTTGAAATTTTCTTCTTCGGAATCAAAGTTTGTACATTTATAGGAAGTAATAAATCCGTCTTTAAAGCCAATCTCAAGATTCTTAAAGAACAAACCCTCAAGATAAACTCCTGAAACATGAAGAGTTCCTTCGGTTCCTGTAAGAACCGGTGAAGTAAATACCTCACCCACAGGAATGTTGACGTCTGCCACACAGTTCTCAAAGTTTGTTTCCTTGGAAGGGTCTTTTAACTCATGGAGCATCACCTTCATTACTGTGCGGTTGTCGCCCATGCCCTTTATGATCACATACTCAGCCTCATCCAGAGCATCGATGATCTTCTGCTGGATTGTCTGATAAAGCTTATAATCCAAAGTATTGATTCTTACTGTTTCATTGAAAATCTCTTCGAAGTTGTCACCAATCTCAGTCTTTGGGAAAGAAATAATAGTAAAGCTTCTCTCCTTCATAATGATGTACTCATTCATAATGATGCTGTTCTGAGACTTGTAATCTGTGAGTGCCTTTTGCTGCTCCTTAGTAAGATGAACCGCATCCTTATTGGGTACCGGTGAAAATGGCTTCTCACCAAAAGTCTCGATAACAGCAGGTCCTCCAAAGAGCCTTGCCTTATCCTTGTACCTCTCTCCGGCTGCCCTGGCAGCCTCAAGCTTTCTTGTTATAAGATTTGCATCCAGGAAAAGACCTATATCATCCTTGTGGTCATAATCAAACTGCTTGTTGGGGATTGCACCGTAGGATGCCCCTCTTCTGGCACTGCCGTCGCTTGTAAACAGTGAACCTGCAATGATCATAAGAGTTGTCTTAAGGTCTATCTTCTCGAAGTTCTCGATAGCTTTTTTAACAACTCTCTCAAAGCCCAACTCGTAATATATTGCAGCTGTCTTCTTTTTGGTAATATCTTTATTTGTAACCTCAAAGCCGATTCGATAACCTTCCGTAAAAGTGAAAGCCATCCTGTCTATTTCTTCCTGAGAAAGGCTGTTTAAATGCTGCGCCATCCTGATCTCATTTTCTGTGATGTACTCACCGAACTTATAAAGGTAGCGGACATCAGAAAAATCGCTTGAAAGGATAGCCTCTCTTACAAAGTTCCTGTCACCATCCACCATAGCTGCAAATCTGGAAATTCTCTCATCTTCTGTGTAGTCGGATAAAAACCAGTAGATAGTATCTCTGATAGCTGCCGGCTTTGTAGTGCCGCCGTTTTTATCATCGCTAAGGAAGGCTCCAAATATTTCTATAAAGAGCTCAAGTCTTATCACAATAAAAAAAAGATTGTTCTCAAAGGCCGCTCTGATGATACTTCTAAGCTCAAAGCAAAGAACAGACAAAAGCTTTCCGTAATCCTCTCCCAGCTGAGCTACTGCAAATGTAGGATTACCATAGCTCTTTTCATAGTTCTCAGGAAGAATATCCTGATAAAGCTCATGGTTTCTTTTCTTAAGTTCTGAAAGCTCCGCCTTATCAAGACCGCCCTCCTGAATAAAATCATAGTTATCCAGAACCATCAAAAGAAATTCTGTCATAGCATGAAAATAAGCATCAAAGCTGCTGTTCTTATCCAGAGCCAGATGCTCATCCTTCATTTCATCAAGACGTTCCCTGCAAAGAGAAAATCTCTCCATTATAATTTCATTATCTACTGAAAACTCATAGAAAAGCTCATTTTCCATATCACTACGCTCCTATAACAAATCAAATGTTCAAAAAACTCCAAAGCCCAAAAGCAGTAAAAACACAACGAAAATCACAGCTATAGAGTTAAGGGTTATTCCCAGGTTTGGAAATATTTTGAATATATCCTTCTCAAACTTGGACATGATACCAAGAACTAATCCCGCAACAGAAAATATCGCCGCAAGAAAAGCCCCTGCGGCGTATTGTATCAAAGCCTGTCCACCATTTTTATAAGAAAAAAAGACTGCACTTACAAGGGCAGCTACAGAAATAAGACCCAGGACCGCTGACATGATTCCCTTCTCAGGATGTCTGTTGTCAGTAAACATATAGCGGTCTCTGACCGGTTCCAACTTCTTTATGTGAATATGAAATTTGGATTTGCCTTTCCCCTTGGCCATGTAGCGCTCCTCATGTATATGTTGATAATATACGCATGGCTTCTCTTCGCTCTCGCCATGCTGCATCCATTCGGAATCCGCACTATCGTGCTGCTTCCTCATGTCTGCTTCATCTGCAAGGTCCCTCATTATTTTGTGCAAGCACAATAATGAGGGACCTTGCATCTTCATATTTCATATTATCACGTTTTTGCGGCTTCCTAAGATCTTAGCTCCGCTGATGATAAGGAGTACTCCTGCAGCGATTCCCGCAACGATTGAAATTACTCCGAATGCAATATTTAAAGCTCCTGCCCCACCAAGTACCTTATATGTATGCTCGTTCATCCTATTCACCCCTTTGTATTCATTTCATAAACATAGTTTTTTGTGCAATCACAAAAACTATGTTTACTCATTCCTTATCTCGCTCCGTACTCCGCATAATACTCATCAATGGCCTTCTTGATTTCCTTGTTAAGAAGAACCTCACCGTCGATAGGTCTGTTGTAGAGATAGTTTACAACATCCTCCATGGTTACAATAGCGCTGGCGCCAAAGCCATATCTCTCCTTAATTTCATCAAGGGCGCTCATATCTGAATCCTGGCCCTTCTCCTGTCTGTTAAGAGAGACCATAAGTCCAACGATATCGCAGTCAGCCTGCTCCTGAATGATCGGCACTGTTTCCTCGATACTCTTACCTGAAGTAGTAACGTCCTCAATAATAAGAACTCTGTCTCCATCACGAAGCTTACTTCCAAGAAGAATTCCCTTGTCTCCGTGGTCCTTTATCTCTTTTCTGTTAGAGCAGTATCTGATCTCTCTGCCGTAAAGCTCACTGATTGCCATGCTTGTAGCTACAGCCAGCGGAATTCCCTTGTATGCAGGTCCAAAGAGAACATCGAACTCAAGGCCAAAATTATCATGAATAGCCCTTGCATAGTAGTTACCAAGCTTTTTGAGCTGAGCTCCTGTAACATATGCTCCCGCATTCATAAAAAAAGGTGACTTGCGGCCACTTTTCAAGGTGAACTCACCGAATTTCAGAACATTACTGTCCACCATAAATTCGATAAACTCTTCTTTGTATCTTTCCATACCCCTCACACTCCTTTATACATCTATAACTATAAATGATGACTTTTGGCATATTATAACACCCAATAATAATATGCACAAATCATATCTATATATTATTATAGAAAAAGTGTATACTTGAAAAAACTGATGACGAGGTGAAGAACATGATTTCAAAACTTATTGACAAAATTGTTGCCACTAACGCTCCGATTGTAGTTGGTCTCGACCCCAAACTGGATTTTGTTCCTGAGGCCATGAAGAAAAGATGTTTTGAAGAAAAAGGCGAGAATCTTGAAGGTGCAGCGGAAGCCTTCTGGCAGTTTAATAAGGAAATAATCGATCATATCTATGATATAGTTCCTGCAGTAAAGCCCCAGATTGCAATGTATGAGGAACTGGGAATTCCCGGACTTATTACCTTCAAAAAGACTGTTGAGTATTGCAAAGAGAAAGGTCTGATAGTTATCGGTGATATCAAGCGCGGCGACATCGGCTCTACCTCCGAGTCCTATGCAGTAGGCCATCTTGGCTCTGTAAAAATCGGAGAAAAGACTTTCCGCGGCTTCGAGGAAGACTTTGCAACAGTTAACCCATATCTTGGTTCTGACGGTGTTAAGCCTTTCATCAACGTATGTAATAAAGAAGACAAGGGAATCTTCGTTCTGGTAAAGACATCAAATCCATCCAGTGGAGAATTCCAGGACAGACTTATTGATGGACGCCCTCTCTACGAGCTGGTTGGCGAGCAGGTTGAAAAATGGGGCCTTGAATCCATGGATGGTTCTTACTCAAATGTTGGTGCTGTTGTCGGTGCGACCTATCCGGAAATGGGCAAAATACTCCGTGACATCATGCCACATGCCTACATCCTTGTTCCGGGCTATGGTGCCCAGGGCGGCAAGGGAAAAGACCTTGTGCATTTCTTTAATAAAGACGGCCTTGGTGCCATCGTCAATTCCTCCCGTGGAATTATCGCAGCCTGGAAAAATGAGGCCTACAAAGAATTTGCTGATGGCCGTGTAGGAGAAGCCGCAAGAGCTGCTGCTCTCGACATGAAGACCGACATTGAATCAGCTCTCAAAGCCTGAATCATAAAAACATAGCACAAGAAAGAATGTCGCTCGCGACATTCTCGCGCCGAGCGCGGTTGCATTTATGCAACATTTACCTATCGCGCGATGTGCGCATCCATAGCGGAGCGTTTTTTATGATATAGGAATTTCGGAGAAATTTCCTATATCATAAAATAAGAACCCGACCTTTTGACTGTCTGATCAGTCCATAAGGGAACGGGTTCTTTTTCATATCTTATCTTTTACGATTTGCGTAGGTTATAAAGAAGTCATCGATGGCTCCTATAAGTTTTTCTTTTGGCATGGACTTTAGCAGATATTTCTCTGGCTTTAGTCCCACAACCTTCATAACACTTTCCTTATCATCCTTGGCCGTAAGGAATATTACCGGCATATCCTTAAGATTACTTGAATTGCGGATTTCTTTCAACACATCAGGTCCGCTCATAACAGGCATCTCATAATCAAGCAGGATAAGGTCTACCGGATTCTGGGCCAGAAATGACATCGCTATTTTTCCTGAACTTGCCATGTAAACACGGTATTTTACCGAGAGCCAGGTTCTCATCATACGCAGCATTGCACCATCATCATCTATGATAAGAATCTTTTTCTTTAGATTCTCATCCAGGACACTGTAGTCAACTACAGAATCCAGATACTCTGCCAAAAGCTTAACATCCAGAGGACGCAGGTAGGTCTCCTGGATTTTTTCCTTGGCTATATATGAAAGTCCCAGTGTCAGCTCCTCTTTGTTGCCGATGAGGTATAAAAGGAACCTCTCTGTGTCGATAGCATCATTGATGTAGCATAATGCCTTTGCATCGTCTACAGTCATGTCTCCCATATAAAGCAGATATATCTTTGGCTTATCCGGAAGATCCTTTATTTCGTTTTCCTGCGGTGCCACACAAGTAACGTTGTATTTTTCTTTTTCCAGTCCTCTCTCAATAGCATTAACCATGAAACTCTTCGGATTTCCAATCAGTAATACACGCTTATCCATTTTATGCCTTTCCGCTACAAAAGCTTTACAATCAAAGGATCTCCAATAATCCATCCCTGTCAACAGCCGCCAATAACCTCTTTATCTCTTTATGCTTAGCCTTGTAATCCGGCGGTATTCTGTATTCTTCAAGCATCTGCATGATATCTTCCGCGCTGTCAAAATAGGAAGCTGAAATAAATTCCTTAATTGAGCCATAAGCTCCTTCCAGTTCCGCAGGATCTATCATTTCCTTGCTGCTGTCCTCTTCATCCTCATGGGCTAAAGACTTAAGCTTTGTCAGATAGCTTCTGTAAAGAGAAAGAAGCTCCGGAGTAAGGTCTATTATTTCCTCTATCCAGTTATCATTGCCACACTTCTCAAGATATTCGGCCCTTTCAGAAAGATCTATGGCACCGATGGCTTTGGCAGAGCTCTTTAAACCATGAACATAAATAGTGTAATTCGGTATATCTTTTTCCCTGAAATACTTCTCTATAAGGCCTGAGCGCTCATCGATTGCAAGTCGGAAGTCCTTCATGACATCCACAGCAGCTGCCGCAGATCCGCATCTTTCGATGGCGTATTCTATATCCACGCCTGAGACCTTAAGAAGCTCCTGCATAGCAGCCTTCTCTTCCTCGTTGGTCTGATCAGCATTGGATACAAAATTTTCATCTCCGGGCTTTGATACCTTATCCTTAGGCAGATAAAAAAGTATCATTTCTTCGAGTTTGCCCGGATCAACCGGCTTACTCATATAGTTATCAAAGCCTTCTTTATAGTACATTTCCCTGGATCCGGAAATTGCTTTTGCCGTAAGTGCCACCACCGGGGTCTCCAGATTTATGTTGCCTTCCATTTCCTTCATTGCATGGAAAGTCTGGATTCCATCCATCTCCGGCATTCTGTGATCAAGGAAAATTATGTCATATTTAGTCTCTTTTACCTTCTCAAGAGCTTCCATACCACTGGTCGCTGTATCAACCTGTAACATGGTCCTCTTTAGGAGTCCCACGATAACCGTAAGATTTGTCCTGGTATCATCAACCACCAGTATCTTTCCATCAGGTGCATGGAAGGTTTCCTGATAATCTGCAGTATTCTTAATGGTTTCCTTATAAGTTGCTGCGAAGTCTCCTATAGGTTCGTAATTAACCACCCTCTGCTGCAGTTCAAAAGAAAATATACTTCCCTTTCCGTATTCACTCTGGACATTGAGCTTGGAATCCATCATATTAAGAAGGCTGTTCACAATATTGATTCCAAGTCCGGTTCCTTCAATGGTCCTGTTTCTCTTTTCATCAATTCTCTCAAAGGCTGTGGAAAGTTTACCTATATCCTCTTCCTTGATTCCTATACCGGTGTCTGTAACCTTAACCTTGATCATTATGTTGTCAAGGTCCTCCGGCTCCATGATCTCCTCAGCCGGTTCCACCTCCTCATAATCAATATCCAGGGTAACGCTTCCCTCTTCGGTATATTTTATAGCATTGGTAACGATATTGAGGATACACTGCTTTAATCTTACCTCGTCTCCATAAAGGATATGAGGAATGTCCTTATTTACATTTACATTAAATGCCAGATTCTTGTCTTTTGCTCTCATGGAAGCCATGTTCACAAGGTCATTCACCAGTGAACTGACCTCATATTCCACAGGGATGATCTCCATTTTCCCCGCTTCGATCTTGGAGAAGTCAAGGATATCATTTATCAGAGCCAAAAGAGTCTTACCTGATCCCTGAATATCCCTGGCATAGCCAAGAATTGATTCATCATTGCTTTCTCTTAAGATCATCTCGTCAAAGCCAAGTACCGCATTGATAGGAGTTCTGATCTCATGCGAGATATTGGAAAGGAATCTGCTCTTTGCCTCATTGGCAGATTTTTCAACTTCCAGCTGATCCTCGATGCTCTGCCTGGATTTCACAAGATCGATGTACTCCATAAGCCTGTAGAACGTCAGGTCTATGGCATGATACAGTTCCTCAATCTCATCCTTCGTACTTATGCTGAGGTTATGAACCTCTCCCACCTTATCATTTAATTCAAGGTCATTGGAATTATAGATATCAGAAACCGCCGAGGACAAATTCCTTATAGGGTCAGCTATTCTCTTTTGGGCATACCGGTTCACGAAAATTGCCAGTGGAATAACTATGATGGAAATAAGCATGGCAAGCTTAACACTGAATTGGGAGTCCTTAAGGCCAAGGTTCATGGCATATTTTTCCTCGGCGTCAACGGACATCTCATATTCTCTCTCGAGCCTGAAGCTTACCCTGCTCTCAAGAAGCTCTGCATTGTTGATATAATCCCAGTCTTCTTCAATGTTCACCACATATTCCTTGGAGGCATTTACATACTTCATGGTGGGAACAAGGGTGTTGGAAGCTATCTCGGCGGAAATTCCAAGAATGATTGCCTCAACCACGATAACCTGCATGACAACCTTTCCTATCCTGGATCTCCCCTCCACCTCATAGCGGTCATCATCATTAAGAATCTCCGGGTCTACATAATACCTTCCATTGCTAAAAAGAAGTTTCTTCTCATCAGGAAGTTTTTTGTATAAGAAATAGATTATCAAACATCCCGCAAAACATCCGGGAAGCTCATTAAAAAAGTATTGCAGGAACTTTATAGAAGTGACAGTACTTACATCTTTTCCGGAAAGAAGCCACAATAATATGGGCCAGAATACACCGGTCTCAAGTTGCAAAAGAATCATCACCAGACCTGCTTTATACCATCTGTCAAAAAAACTTTTTCTCGTAAAAACATCTACGGTACAGGCCACTAAAAGAAAAATAAAGGTCAGGTACGAGAAGCTGCTGTACACAATCGTTTTATACAGGAAAAGAATAAGCACACTTATCATACCGGGTACCGCTCCTCCAAGGGCCGTCACTAGCATGATAGGAATGTATTTAAAGGTATAGGCTATTCCTGACTGAAGATAATTATCCGCATTAACATACAGAATGTGATTGTTATAGGTAATATGGATAATAGTTGCAATAACAACCATAAACGCTTGTAAAAAGACCTTGTTGGAAAAAATATTTTTCAGGGATAATCTTTTCTTTTTTCTCTTCATATAAGCCTCTGTCAGCTATATAAGACCACCATTTACGAGTTTTTACATATGGCCGTCGCGATGCATTGAGAATTTATCCATAGGATAATTCTTAAGGTTTTCCAAAACCTTTCTGTCATCTGCTTTGGCAAGAAGGCTCTCCCTGGCCTTGTTTATTACAGAAATATGCCTATGCTTGGACGGTCCTCCAACACATCCGCCCGGGCATACCATTCCTTCTATGAAGTCTTCCGGCAGCTTACCAAACTTAAGAAGCGTAAGTGCTTTTTTACACTCCATTCCGCCATGGGCTGCAAGCAGTTTTATGTCCTCCGTACTCTGGCCTCTCTCCTGCATGCACTCCAGTACTGCCTTTGCAACACCGCCGCTTCCGGCAAAGCGTTTTCCGAAGATGGAAGATTCCTGATAAGTTGAATCCACCGGTTCAAACTGTACATCTTTTGATCTCATGAGAGCCCTTAGCTCGCCATAGGTAACAACATAATCCGCGTTGTCTTTTACCGATTTATCCTGGGCCTCAGCCTTTTTTGCAATACATGGTCCGATAAATACCGTGATGCATCCGGGTCTTGTCGCCTTGAGATATCTTGAAATAGCACACATCGGAGATACTACTGAGGACATGTTGTTCTCATACTGCTCCGGGAAGTGTTTCTTTAACATATTTATAAATGCGGGACAGCAGGAGGTGGTCATCTTTTTCCCCTCCTTGAAGGCCTCTGCCCATTCCTCCGACTCGTAGGCTGCAGTCATGTCACCGCCAAGGCCTACCTCTACCATATCTGCGAAACCTATCTTCTTAAGGCCTTCTCTTATGGAAGCCATGGAGATATCTTCTCCGAACTGTCCTTCTGTGGCAGGAGCGCACATGGCGATAACTTCCTTGCCATCCTTGATATGCTTGATAATATCTACCAGGAAGGTCTTGGAGCCGATTGCTGCAAAAGGACAGCTATGGATACAGTGTCCGCACTGGATACACTTATCCTCATCTATCTTGCAATAGCCATATTCGTCATAGGTAATGGCACCCACTGCACAAGCCTTTTTGCAAGGTCTCTCAAGATGCACGATTGCTGTATATGGACAGGCTGCTGCGCATCTACCACATTCCTTACACTTTACGGGATCAATATGCATGTGAGTATCACCCGGAGCTATTGCCCCAAACTCGCAGGAGCTAAGACATGCTTTTCCCATACAGAATCTGCAGTTATCTGTTACGGAATAGGCTGAAATCGGACACTCGTCACAGGCCGGATCAATGACCTGTACAATATTAGTTGAATCAGGATTGTAGGTAGGGTTCTTTGCCATGGCAAGATTGATCCTCTGCCTTACAATCTCTCTTTCCTTGTAAATACAACATCTATACTCAGGCTTAGGCCCCGGAATAGTCTTATTTATCAGCTGCTCGATATGGTTCTGATCGTTTAATCCCTCCCATTCAAGACGGCACACTTCCTCCATGATTTTGTGTTTAAAGCTGTTCATGCTTTCATCATTATTTACCATATAAAATCTCCCAGAATTTTACTTTTTACTTTCCCGCTACTTTCATATTTATCATTCCTGCCAGATAACCTGCCCCAAAGCCGTTGTCGATATTCACAACGCTTACGCCACTGGCACAGGAATTTATCATGGACAAAAGAGCTGCCAATCCTCCGAAGCTTGCTCCATATCCCACACTTGTAGGAACAGCAATGACCGGGCAGTCTGCCAAACCGCCCACTACGCTTGCCAAAGCTCCCTCCATACCAGCTATGGCTATAATCGCATTGGCGCTCATTATCTCATCAAGGCTTCTTTTTTCAAGAAGTCTGTGAATCCCGGCAACGCCAACGTCATATAGCCTTACAACCTTATTTCCAAGCGCCTCTGCAGTCCTTGCGGCCTCTTCAGCTACTGGTATATCACTGGTTCCGCCTGTTGCTATAACTATTTTTCCAACACCTTTTTCAGGATCAGGCTGTTCTCCCGCTATTCCTATCCTGCTGACTTCGTCGTAGGTAAAAGGCAGGTCACTATCTTTTTTTTCATTGGCAAAAAAGTCTGCCTGTTCCCGTGACATTCTTGTGATAAGAACGCTTTTCTGTCCCTTCTCCATAAGCTTTTCTGCTATGGATAGGATCTGTTCCTTAGTCTTGCCCTGACCGTAGATGACTTCCGGAGTTCCCTGCCTGAGTCCTCTGTGAAAATCCGGTCTTGCAAATCCCATATCCTCAAAAGGTGCCTCCTTTAACCTGAGGACGGCATCCTCTATGCTGGTCGTGCCTTCCTTCACCTGTTCAAGGAGCCTTGTAATATCTTTTTCTTCCATATTTATTCAAGCCTTTACTAGTTACTGTTCACTCGCATGCAGCTCGCTCCAGTAACCAATTCGCGCATTCATTCCATATCGACTTCGTCGAAGGAATGCGCTCACTCCTGCATCAAGTTCTCACGAAATGCGCAGCTTAGTGCGCATTTCTGTCTGAACA
>JAFPVA010000054.1 GCA_017413105.1 Butyrivibrio sp.
AACTGCAGCAGGTGGAGTCTTTGTGATGAATGTGAAACTTCTGTCTGCATAAACTGTGATAACAACAGGGATGATAACGTCACCCTTATCTGCTGTCTGTGCGTTGAACTGCTTTGTGAATTCAACGATGTTTACACCATGCTGACCAAGTGCTGGTCCAACTGGTGGTGCTGGTGTTGCTTTACCAGCCTGGATCTGTAACTTAATGTATCCTTCGACTTTCTTTGCCATAATGGCACCTCCTGAAAATATGTGGTCGGACGCGACTCCACCATCATGCGAAAGACGCATGATGGGAGTCGCTCCCACTCAGCGGTTACGTGCAATCTGTGATTGCTATATATTCAAATGCTCACGCATCGAATATCTTAAATATTATGAATCAATCTTTCTAACTTCTGCGAAGCTGATCTCAACCGGAGTTTCACGGCCAAACAGATCAACATTGATTGTAGCTGTCTGTTTACCAAAGTCCATTCTCTGAACAACACCGGCAGTGTCTTTCCAAACACCGGCAACAACAGCGATTTCATCACCAACTGAGAAATCAACAGAAATTGTATCAGTCTTGATTCCGAGAGGTTTAATCTCTGCATCTGTAAGCGGAACTGGTTTGCTTCCAGGTCCAACGAAACCTGTAACTCCACGTGTATTACGAACTACGTACCAAGTTTCGTCATTCATATCCATGTTAACAAGAACATAGCCTGGGAACATTTTTCTCTGCACATTCTTGCGCACACCATTCTTAACTTCAACAACATCCTGCAGAGGAACTCTAACCTCAAAAATCTGATTCTCAAGATGTCTATTAACAATAGCGCTCTCAAGATTGGCCTTTACTTTGTTCTCATATCCTGAATATGTATGAACAACATACCAATGAGCATTCTCGTTGACAGACTCTGCAACAGGTGCTTCAGCCTCCTCATTAACAGGAGCTTCTGCATTTTCTATCTGCTCATCAGATTCAAAAGACTTTTCCATTTCTTCTGACATATTATCTCCTTTAAATTAGAATATAGATGTTATGAAATTCATACCATATTCAAACGCATAGTCCAATACAGCTATAAGAGCACAACAAATGATTGATACAACCACAACCGCAGTTGTCTGTTTGATCACATCATCCTTAGTTGGCCAAATTATCTTACCAAACTCCGCCTTAACCCCAGTAAAGAAATCACCAATCTTAGTGATCACTGCACCGATCTTTCCAAGAAGTCCGTTTTTTGATTTCTTGTTTTTCTTGGCAGAAGAGCTCTTAGTCTGCTCAGACTTGTTATCTACTACCTTGGTCTCTTCCATACCCGTAGTCTCCCTCCTAATAAGGAATGAAATTACTTTGTTTCCTTGTGTAATGTATGCTTCTTGCAGAATGGGCAGTACTTCTTCATCTCAACACGATCAGGATGTGTCTTCTTATCCTTTGTTGTGTCATAGTTACGATTCTTGCAATCTGTACATGCTAATGTAATTCTTGTACGCATAATCTCACCTCCGGTGTGTTCTAATTATCTTAACTTTGCGCCTTTTATCATCATTTTTTTGCATAAAAAAAAGACGTAAATCTTTAGTCGCTTGTCTAATATATCATAGTAACTAATCTTAGTCAATGACTTTTTTATTTATAAACAATTTCTCTCTGAACGATAAAGCTAAGCAAAAACAAGACGCAGTCAACAGGCACCTTCACAACTATTTCCGGCACGTCGCCAAACAGTCCATGTCCTATCGTTACAAAGAAGCCGCTAAGGAGCATGATGCAAACTGCCAGCACAAAATATTTGACCGCAGCTTTAAATTTGTTTCCCTTTCCCTTGAACACAATGCCATAGTTAATAGCAAAATTGTAGATTGCAGAAATAACTCTGGCCAGGATCGTTGAGAGCATAATATACCCGATTGCTATCGGAACATTTCTGAATATGGCACAGAATATACTGAACATCACCATGTCAACAACGCTTGATGACAAAGAAGAGAACAAAAACTTCAGGAATATGGCATAAATCCTGATCGAATCCACTATGGGATTAAAGTGGCTGGATTTATTTTCTTCTAAATATATAGTGCTGATGGGCACCTCAATAATAGGCACACCCTGATCCTTTGTAGCTATCAGCATATTAGTCTCAAACTCAAAACGCTCTCCATCCTCAGTCAAAAGATATTTCATAAATGAAGGTCCGATTCCCCTGAGCCCGGTCTGAGTATCACTTATGGACAATCCCACAAGCAGCTTCATTATCCTGCGTGTAACCTTGTTTCCAAATACGGACCTTGCAGGTATTCCGCTTTCATCAAAATTTCTCACGCCCAGCACAAGAGCCTTAGGATCAGCCAAAAGAGCTTCCATACACTTTTTAATATCTGAAACTGTGTGCTGTCCGTCGGAATCAGCAGTGATAACTCCCGCCAGATCCTCATATTCATTAAGGCAATAGTTAAAGGCCGTCTTAAGCGCTCTGCCCTTTCCCATATTGACCGCATGCTCAAGGACAATGGCCCCGCTCTTTTTTACACTGTCAAAAATGTGGCCAAATTTTTCTTTATCCGAGCCATCATTTACAACAACAATGGGCCCTACTGAAGCGCTATTTAATTCATCCACCAGCTTTATCAGCTTCTCATCCGGTTCGTAAGCCGGAATTATAATCGGTATATTCATATTGAAGTAAGAACAACTCCCTCTTCACTTATTTCAATTTTATAAACGGTGCATGGAGTAAACTCTTCTCCCTCTTTCATCAGAGGAGAAAAAAGATCTGCTGCCATTCCATCCGCATCTTCTACATATAAATATGAAGCATGACTTGTTACCATCTTGCTCGCCATATCCGCAGAGCTCTCCTGTTCAGCCAGATAGCCGTCATAGACCAGGGCCACAGGTGAAGCCTCTTTACTTATATAAGTGTCATGAACCCATGTGTAGGTATGGCCGTCTCGCATGACGAGAACTCGTTTTCCCCAAAGGCTCTCATTTTGGGCAACTTTATCCACCAAAATCCTGCCTTCATCACCAACCATATCATAACAATAATTTATGTTTTCCTCTACACTTTTTCTGTAGCCAAGCAAATGCTTGTAAACGCCCGTATAGTCAGCAGTTAATAGAACAAACAAAAGAAATGCGATTCCAATCCTCATTCCACTCTTTTGCGGTATCTTACCACTCCTGTCGCAAAAAGCCCCAATCAAAAGATAGAAGCCTCCAAGTGCAAAGGGGCATGCATACCTTGCGATGGAAACTGCCATGGCATAAGCATCCAGGTACTGATCTTCCGTCTGAAAAATAGAAATATGGGCAAGGAATATGATCCCATAGCATAAAAGTCCGGATATTCCCAGGAAGATTGCAATTTTCTTTGCCTCTTTCTTCTCAAAGATCCCACTTTTCATTAAAGCAAAAAGAAATACCGCAAGAGCCAGAACTGCAAGGCCTGTAGAGATATCAAAAGTAATATTGGAATCCGCGTGCATAGGCATAGTCCAGAATCCCTCAATAAAGTACCTTGCCTTTTCCATTGTGTTTTGTGGCGCAGTATAAGTTCCGGATGTAGCCATGCGAAGCCCCGCTCCGGTAAGCTTTGCAACTCTTCTGTTGATAAGGCAGAACAAGAGCCAGCTTATATAGAATCCGCCTGATACAGCACCGGTTATCAGTATTTTCCAGCTTTTTTTCCTGGTTATCAGGTAAAAGAGAAATGCAAATATCACCCACTCTACGCCAACAGACTTAGTCAGGAAAAGAACTGCCGAATATAGTGCAATCCTGATATAGTAAAAGTTTTCGATAGCCATGTCCTGTTCGAAAATAGCAAGAAGAAGGGCCCCGTACACAATTCCCATGGTTATATCAGCAGGTGTTCCGTAATATATAATCCCATTAAATACCCCGGGCAAAAGAGCCACCGCAGCAAAACAGACCAGCAGAAAAGCGGTCTTTTTTGCCCCCCTGCAAGCGCGTCCATCCTCTGTCCACTTTTTCAGCCTGCCTGCCAGCGGCATAAGAAAAGTCAGGTTCAGTGCAAAATAGCCCGCAAATTGGAGGCTTTCATTATAGCTATCAGAACTTATCTGCAAAAAGAGCCATTTGAATATGGACGTAACAGGTGGATAATCTCCAAATTCAGGAGAGACATTTCCATATTTTCCCGGAAATCCATTCATATAAAAAAGCTGTTTGGCATCAGATGACCAGAAATTAATATCATCCCACCAGGAAAATACCTGCTGCCCCGTAAGAAGGGTAACCGCAGCCACCGCTGCTACAAACATGATAAAAAGTGGGTCGAGCACATGGCTTTTTAACCCAAATCCACCAGAACTTCCTTCTAGCGCAAACTTATCCACATCTTTCTTGCCCACAGGT
>JAFPVA010000055.1 GCA_017413105.1 Butyrivibrio sp.
AGATAAAGACAAAAGATGAGAAGACAGGCGAGGAAACTACAAAAGAAGATTATGATTGGAACTCCATTACAAAGGCAGTAAAGTCATTTGTTGATAATTACAACAAGACAATTGAGAGTGCAGGAAATTCAAACACAAAGGATGTCCTCAGAAATGCTGCATGGATGACCAAGACGACGAAATCTACAGAAAGGCTCCTGGAGCGCACAGGTATATCTGTAGGAGCAGATAATAAGCTTGAACTGGATGAGGATGCCCTCAAAAAAGCAGATATCAGCACTTTGAAGAGTGTATTTACTGGATATAATTCTTTTGCATCAAATGTTTACGACAAGGCGCAGTCCATGACAACCGCTGCAGCAAGAGCCGGTGGAACATATAAGAGTACTGGCAATTACTCAGATGTTCTGTCATCGATTCTACCGTCAAATATAGATAAGAAGGAATGAGTTTGATAGGAAGGGGCTGAGATTATGAAGATTAAGGCAAAGATCTTGAAGATTTGACAAAACAGTTTTCCAGAGAATTGTCAGAGAAAATGGTTGTGAATCCAAATTGCAGTTTTGATGTCAGGGCTTAACTAAAAGTTATTTTTTGCCGATATACAAATAGAAAACCATAACCATGCATGACATATGATAGTGTCAGATTTATCGCAAGTGGAGGTGCTTTATGAGGATACAACAGAACACGGATGTTCAAATAAATCCTTTTCAAAATCAGGATAATGTCAGGACTGCTGCAGGTGCGGGAAAAACTGCACATAAGAGTGGCAATCTGTCCTCAGTATCCGGGGCTAATCTTAAGGGTGAAAGCCTTGTTCAGCAGAGGCAGGGCCTTGCAAGAAAGCAGGCACTTAAGGTTGTGTCAGATGCTTTTGGCGGCGAGAAGAAGCTGGATGCTCAGATGCAGGGCATTAAAGATGAGATAAAGCGTCTTCAGGATGAGATAAACGAAAAGACTGCTGATACGATGGCGAATGACGCCAGGTTAAAAGAGTTACAGGAACAATATGGAATTGATCCTGACGGTGAGGAGAGCAAGGAACTTTCAAAGCTTGCATTCAAAGCAAATCATTCCAAAGAAGGGCTATCGGACGAGGAAAAAAGTAAAATGTCTGAGTATCAGCAGCAGGCGCTGTACTATGTTGCAAAGAATCAGCAGAATACTCTCGATATTGATCAGGCCAAAGCGCAGCAGGCAGGTAATGTCCAGGGGTACGCAGATATGAAAAGAGAACGTGCAAAGTCTCAGGATATGCTTAAGGCACAGGATGCAGCTGAAGAGATTATGGATGCAGCAAACGGTGAGGCGATAGCTCTTTTGACACAGGAAGCAGTTGAGCATGTGGATGAAGAGCAGAAAGAGCGCGAGGAAGAGGCCAAAGAGGCAGCGGAAAAGAAGAAAGAAGAAAAGAAGGAAGAAGCTAAGAAGCTGGAAAAAGAGGCAATGCAGCAGAAAATGATAGAGAACATCAAAGAACACGCTGCAGAGACCCAGCATACCAGTGCTGATGGCAAACGGGCAATAGCGAGAAGAGAGCGGGCTGAAGCTGACAGCATGGGAGCAGAGGATGCCCAGAAGACCATTATTTCCGAAGGCGCATCCATGGAGGATACGCAGAATGCTGTTAATTCAGAGATTACAAATATCCTCAATAAGCTGAGCCTCCTTTCAAGTGATGTTAAGGGTAGCACTGTAGACAGCCAGATATAAGAACATTCAGTAATGTCCATTCATGACATTATAATGTCCATTCATGACATGAACATATAAATACGAAGCGCTGTGATGATAATATAAATATAGGGGTTAAGGAAAAAATGCTTACATGGATGTCCGTGCTAAGCATTTTTCTGTTAATGGGCAAATGAAAATTGAGGGTAATGTATGACAAGGTACAGTATAGCAATTTGCGATGATGAAGAGGATGTAAGGAGTCTTTTTCATGATTGGGTAAGCAAGGCTAAATATGATGTGGATGTTAAAGAGTACTCAGGCGGAGATGAACTCATAAAGGATATAGATGCAGGCGCCGGGATAGATATTCTTTTTCTTGATATAGCTATGGGCAAAAATGACGGAATAGAAACAGCAAAAGAACTTGGAAGGCGCATAGAGGCAAGTGGCAAAAGTATGCGTGCATCTAGGCCACTTATAGTTTTTGTTACAGGTATACCGGACAGGATGGGAGATGCATTTGGCGTTAAGGCATTTGATTATCTGCTTAAGCCGGTTTCCCAGGCATCATTTGAAAGTGAGCTTCACAGAGCAGTTGAGGAACTTCAGAGACTGGATGCCCAGCTCATATGCGAGACAAAATATCAAAATGAGGAAGACAGGTTTATATCCATACAATCAGGTAAAGGGACAATAAATATAAAGCTTCGGGATATTTTATATATTGAGAGCTCGGGACGAAAAGCAATTGTCCATTTGCCGGGAATTAAGCATGAAGTGTATCGGCAGATGAATGACTTTGAGGATGAACTGGGGAACAGTTTTTTCAGGGTTCACAGAGGGTACCTTGTTAATATGAGGCATATAAAAGGCTACTCCAGGTCAGAGGTACAGGTTGATAATGGGGATGCACTTATAATGTCAAAATACAAATACGCTGATTTTATAAGGGCTTACATGGAGTTTATATCCTAACGATTGTAGGAGGCAGTATGACAGAGGAAAATATCAGAATTATGGAACAAATCTACGGAGTATCTATGATATTGATCCGTGGCCTGTTCTTTGGAATGTTTGCAGAGCTTTTTATAAATAAAGAGACACTTAGCAGACCAAAGAATATTGTATTGTCAGTTATAATCACGATTGAAGGGATAGTGTTGTTTGCAATTCCATATTCTACAAAAGGTCTGTACAGTATAATAAGCCTTCTGACTATAATTGCAGTGTTTTATTTTTATAATCAAAAGATATTACCGCATATCATTTTTGTCTTCTTTCTCTGGCAGAACGTATTCTACGTATGGCATTTGATAAATTTTGCCGTTTTCAACAGTATTTCAGATTATGTTACAGCAGCTATAGATTATTCCAGGGAAGGCGCAGTGGAAAACCTATGGAACTGGATGTTTATACTGATGGCTTTACAGGTTGTATTTTTGGCTGTTTTCCTGTTACTGGAATACTTCGTAACCAGAAAAATCTGTACGGTCAAGTATGATATGTCATGGACTGAAGCTCTATATTTATCGATATATTCCGCGGTGTCATATATTATCTGTTACATAATTGTAGAAGTTATGGTTGTACCGCTTGATA
>JAFPVA010000056.1 GCA_017413105.1 Butyrivibrio sp.
AAAATGGATTTAGATTATCAGTGTTCGGTTTTGAATGTATAAATATTAAACGAAAAACAATTATATAAAAAACTTATAAATCAAATCTTAAAAGACGGTCAAATGCCCGTCTTTTTTGTTTTTTTATATTTATTTTGTTAAATCTATGCTATACTAAATAAGGATATTCAATTAATTTTCAATCGGTTTTATGTTAGTTTTTAACGTCCAATTGCTTTTATTTCTACATTTATTTTTTGCGAGGTGAAAGAATGGAATCAAAAATCCTGCTTGAAAGTGGTAACAATGAATTAGAAGTCCTTGAGTTCAAAATTGATGATCATTGCTACGGCATTAATGTGGCAAAAATTAAGGAAATCATTGTTTATCAGGAAGTTACGCCAGTTCCTAATGCTCATCCTAGTATTGAAGGCATATTTATGCCCCGTGATACAATGATTACAGCTATTGACCTTAGAAATTGTTTACAGCGTGGTGCTTCCAAAGCAGGTGGTTTATTTATCATCACGAACTTTAATAAGTTGGATATTGCTTTCCATGTTGATTCTGTTGTTGGAATTCACAGAGTATCATGGGCAGATATCATTAAACCTAATGCAACTATTTCTAAAGCAGAAGAGAGTATCTCTACAGGTATTATCAAATTTGAGAATCAGCTTATAATTATTCTTGACTTTGAGAAGATAGTATCTGATATCAATCCTAACACAGGACTTAATATGGATGCTCTTTCAGATATTGGACCTCGTCCCAGAAATGAAGTTCCGATCGTTCTTGCTGAGGACTCACAGCTTCTTAACAAGCTCATTGTAGATTCCTTGAACAAAGCGGGATATAATAATGTTAGACACTTTGAGAACGGCAAACTTGCTTACGATTATATCAAGGCATGTAAGGATAGGAACGAGCTTAATAATATTAAGTGCATTATAACTGATATCGAGATGCCAATCATGGATGGTCACAGACTTACAAAGCTTGTAAAGAGCGACGATGCGACCAAGGATATTCCGCTTATTATTTTCTCATCACTGGTAAATGAGGAAATGAGAAGAAAGGGCGAATCACTTGGAGCTGACAGACAGCTGTCAAAACCAGAGATTGGAAATCTTGTATCTGTCATAGATGAACTCGTAAATGCATCCAGTGCAGGTTAATTTTCGGTGAGCATAACTCCCTTTGCCTACTCATGAAAGTGACAAAGGGAGTTTTTTCTTTTATTCCATATATTCGATGGAGATTTGTATGAAGACAGAGCTTAAAGAGCAGATAAGCTCAGCTGATATTGTCATTGTTGGCATTGGCAATGAATGGAATTGGGTCAAAACGGGGATAAATAATGATCCAAGATATGGTCAGCTTTTGGAGTATTGTAATCACGAGGGTAATCATTTCCTTCTACCAATCGTAGAGTATGAATACGCATATTACAATTCTGACAATAGAATAAGTGAGGCTTATAAAGGACTTAGAAATCTTATAGGAGAAAAAAAGTATTTTGTCATTTCGGATACTTTTTTATTGGATGCGCCTATGTATGGTTTTGATCCTGACAGGTGTGTTAATCCCTGTGGCAATTATATATTTCTTCAGAGTGCTGTTAATGATGAATTATATGAAGCCACAAAAGTTCCTGAATTTATGGAGAAAGTAGAAAGCATTCATAAGATTATTACTGAGCTTGATGGGAATATCGGTGAGGATAGTTCTTTTTCTAATATATTTTTTGACGGAAAACAATTATATCTTAACCAAAAAAGGCAGGAATATAGTAAAATTAAATATAACGAGAGTGCTTATCTTGAGAAATGGGGAGAATATATGAACTGTCTCGGACGTACTCTCAATGCTAATCTTCTTATTCTGGAATTAGGTGTAGGACTTGAATTCCCTACGGTTATTAGATGGCCCTTTGAAAAAGTGGCTTTCATAAATAAAAAAGCACATTTAGTAAGAGTGCATGAGAAATTATATCACCATACCCCTGAAATAGAGGAAAAGACTGATTCAATACAGATGAATTCAGTTGATTATATTTTGCAGGAGAGTAAAGGACTATGAGTTCAGATGATGAAAAATATCTCGACAGTCTTCTAAATTCCGCTAGGTCAAAAAATAAAGATCCCCATTCTGCATTAAGCAGAATGTCTTCAAAGGGGGTTAACTGGTCAGACTCCGGCAGTGGTGAAACTGCTCCCGGAGATATTGGTGCGCTTGTAGATAATGCAAATGGCAACGAAGATTTAGCTGAAATAGGCGAAGCGCTTAACAGGCTGGATAAAAATGAATTCCTAGATGAGGACATGGCAGCGCTTCTGGATGATATAGAGAAGCCTACAAATCCTTCAATCCCGCAGTTTTCTGTTGGCTCTAATCCATCAATTTATGATACAAGAGATCCTGAAGAGAAAGCTCTTGATGAAGCAATTGCAGACGCAGAGAGGATGGATGAGGAAATCCAGAGTGGCAAGTTTGATAATGCTCCTGTCACACCTCCCGTAGCAACCCCTATCGTGGACCTTGAGGAGGGAGACGATGCTCTTTTAGAGATGGCTCCGGAGGTCATTCTTCCGGAGGATAATCTTATTCAGATTGATAGTAGTGGATCCTCTGATGCCAATGAAACGCCTGAGGAGATTCTTACCGGACTTCTAGATGATATGCAGGGAGATAGTCTTGTAGATTCTCCGACTGAAAATGAAACTGATAGTTTAAGTGATGTTTTAGATGATATCCAGGACAGGGATAATCAGGAAATAGAAAATCAGGATACGGGAAATGTAATTCCACCATCTGACATTGATAATATGTCCCTTGAGGATATAGAAAAGATGATGGATTCAGGTTTGGGACTTGGAGAACAGACCAAAGAAAACGAAGAAATATCCGATTCTGAGCCTTCTGCTGTGCCAGAGGAGATGTCTGAGTTTAATCTTGATGAAGGACTGCAGGAGGAAGAAATACCTTCCCTTGACAGTGAAATTCCTATTGATCAGGCAATCGAAGAAATAGCGGAACCATCTGATGAGGAACCCTTAGATATATCTGATATGGAGCTTCCACCGGAACTTAGAGATATTGGAGAGGATGCACCTGAAATTCAGGAAGGTTTAGAGGATTCTGAAATTCCAGACCTTTCTGATTTTGATGCTATTCCTGATGCTTCTGCGGAAGAACAGGTTGAGAGCGAAGCAGTTGGAGAATCGGAAGAATCGGATGCTTCTGATCTTGACTTATCTGCATTTACACTTGATGGCGGAGAGCCTGAGGAGCATGACACAAGCGCAGAAGAACAGGACACTTCAAGCGCCGAAAATGAGGCTTCAGAATCTTTAGCAGCTACAGAAACGGGTTCTTCCGGTGATATAACTGATCTTGGAGATGACTTTAACCTTGAAAATCTTGAGGCAAGTCTCGATGAGCTTCTTGGCGATGATGCTGCACTTGCAGAAAGTGTTGAAGGGGAAGTAGCAGAAATTGCTGCTCCGGATGAGGATGGCAGCTCTTCTGGAAGCAATATAATAATTGATGGAGAGTCTTCAGATGTTTCGCTTCAGGATTTGGACGCCCTTATGAACAGTCTGGCGAATGATGAGATAGAAGATCTGGAGAACACTTTAAAGCTTGACGAGGAAGCAGGACAAGCCCTTGATGAGGGAATAGAAAAAGAGGATATTCTTGATGCCCTTACAGAGGAAGGCTTTGACGAAGGGGCAGAAGAGCCTTCATTGGATGACCTTGCTGCCATAACGGAAAGAAACACAGACGATTCCGATGATGATGACGGCGGAAAAGGTAAAAAGAAGAAAAAGAAGAAGGAAAGAAAGGGACTTGGAGCTTTAATAAAGAGTCTTTTCCAAACCCTTACTGCAGAAGATGAGGAAAGTACAGAGGGACTTGCCAGTCTTACTGATGAGAATGCTACTGTACTAAAAGAACTTGGCGAGGGCGAAAAACCCAAGAAAGAAAAGAAGAAAAAAGAGAAAAAGCCAAAGGAGAAGAAACCTCCTAAGGAGAAGAAACCGCCTAAGGAGAAAAAGCCTCCTAAGCCTAAAAAGGAGAAAAAGCCAAAGCCACCTAAAGATCCGGAAGTTCCGGAAAAGGCTATATCTCCGAAGAAAGTTGCAATATCAGCTCTTTTTGCAGCCAGCATTGGTATTCTTGTAATGATTCCTGTACTGATTCTTCCTGATAGAATTGCAACAGAAAGAGCAGAAACTGCCTATGCTCATGATGAGTATGTTACAACCTATAAAATGCTCTATGGAAAAGAAATGACGGAAGATCAATCTGTAATGTACGAGCAATCAAGGGTAATTGCCTGGGCAGAGAGATATTTAAAGGGATACGAGAATTATATTGCAATGAATATGCAGGAAGAAGCCCTTGATATGCTCATGATGGCTATGAGAAATAAGGAAGACCTTATTGAGGAAGCGGCAAAATTCAGTGTTGAAATTCAAGTTCAGACTGTGTACGATAGTATAGAATCGTTGCTTTCAGATGTTTATGGCCTTTCTGCTGAGGATATCAAGGAAATAAATTCTATCAAGAAGGAAAGGGACTACACTATCAGACTCCTTGAAATATGCGGAGTTTTAGAATCATAATCAGAGGGCTTCGAAATTATTAAATGGAGGCCCGGTATGATTGCAATAATTGATTATGATGCAGGAAATATAAAAAGTGTTGAGAAGGCCTTTGATTTTCTTGGTGCAGATACTTTAGTAACAAGAGATCCTAAGGAAATCCTTAAGGCGGATCGTGTTGTTTTGCCAGGGGTTGGTGCCTTTGGCGATGCAATGAAACGCTTAAACGAATATGGTCTTGTTGCACCTATCAAAGAGGTAGTGGCAAATGAGACCCCATTTTTGGGAATATGCCTGGGACAGCAGCTTTTATTTGACTCTAGTGATGAGTCAGAAGGAGTAGCTGGCCTGGGCATTTTACGTGGGAAAATAGTCAGTATCCCGGAAAAGGATAAAGAGAATAATATTTATAAGATTCCTCAGATTGGCTGGAACAGCTTGTCTTTTCCAAGAAAAGGGAAACTCTTTAAGGATATTCCTGATGGAGCTTATGTTTATTTTGTTCATTCATATTATCTTAATGCTGATGACAAAACTATAGTAACGGCAACTACTGAGTATTCTACTACTATAGAGGCTTCCGTAGAGTGCGGAAATGTTTTTGCCTGTCAGTTCCATCCGGAAAAGAGCGCAGACGTGGGAATGCAGATATTAAAGAACTTCATCGAGGTCTGATTGTAAATGGATGGATACTACATTAACGTTGTTTGAACATGGAGATGAAACTATATGCTTACTAAGAGAATAATTCCTTGTTTGGATGTAAATAATGGAAGAGTCGTTAAGGGAATCAACTTTGTCAATCTTAAGGATGCCGGAGATCCGGTGGAGGTCGGTGCTGCTTATTCTAAAGCAGGAGCTGACGAGCTTGTTTTTCTTGATATAACTGCTTCTAATGAAAGAAGAAACACAGTGGTTGATATGGTAAGGGAAGTAGCCAAAAAAGTGTTTATTCCCTTTACGGTTGGTGGAGGAATTCGCACTACTGACGATTTTAAGGCTGTCCTCAGAGAAGGGGCTGATAAGATAGCAGTTAATTCAGCTGCATTGGAAAGACCGGAGCTTATAGCTGAAGCAGCTGACAAGTTTGGCAGTCAGTGTGTTGTTTTGGCTATAGATGCCAAGAGAAGAGCTGATGGCTCAGGCTGGAATGTTTATAAGCATGGCGGCAGAATAGACATGGGAATTGATGCTATTGAATGGGTAAAGAAAGCGGTCAGCCTTGGAGCAGGGGAAATTCTTGTAACAAGTATGGACTGTGATGGAACAAAAGAGGGCTATGATATTGAGCTTACAAGACAGATTGCAGAGTGCGTAGGTGTTCCGGTTATTGCATCCGGTGGCGCAGGAACTATGGATCACTTTTATGATGCACTCACTGTTGGTAAGGCAGATGCAGCACTTGCAGCTTCTCTTTTCCATTATAAAGAGATGGAGATCATGGATCTTAAGAAATACTTAAAGGACAGAGGAATTCCTGTCAGAGTATAAAAGAATGATTTGGGATGGTTTATTGAAATGGCAATGATAACAGGGGAGTGGCTTAATGCCCTCCATGACGAATTCGGCAAGGATTATTATAGAAAGCTTTTTAGTTTTGTTAAGGAGGAATATAGCACGCATGTAGTATATCCACCTTCAGATGACATATTCAATGCACTTCACCTTACTCCGCTTGGTGATGTTAAGGTTTTGATACTGGGACAGGATCCGTATCATGAACCCGGTCAGGCTCATGGTCTTTCGTTTTCTGTACTTCCCGGAAAGGCAGATACTCCTCCATCACTTGTGAACATATATAAGGAATTAAATTCTGACCTTGGCTGCTATATACCTAATAACGGCTATCTGAAAAAATGGGCAGATCAGGGCGTCCTTTTGTTAAATACGGTATTGACAGTCAGGGCTCACGCTGCAAATTCCCATCAGGGGAAAGGCTGGGAGCAATTCACTGATGCCATAATTGAGAAGGTTAATGAGCAGGACAGACCGGTGGTCTATATGCTGTGGGGGAAACCTGCACAGAGCAAGATGAAGATGCTCAATAACCCCAAGCATCTTATCCTTACGGCGCCTCATCCAAGTCCATTATCGGCTTACAGGGGCTTCTTTGGCTGCAGGCATTTTAGTAAAGCCAATGAATTTTTGGTAAAAAATGGTGCTTCTCCTATAGATTGGCAAATAGAAAATATATAAAAATACTATTGCAATGTTTCACGTTAATATGTTAAAGTGTATATCAAATTGTACAAAATTTAAAAAGTACAAAAGATATACAGGAGGATATTATGAAGAAACCATTTATCACTAAGGAAAAGGTGGAAGAGATCGTAAAGTCTTTTCCTACACCATTCTATGTATACGATGAAAAGGGTATTATTGAAAATGCCAAGGCTGTCTATGATGCATTTTCCTGGAATAAGGGCTATAAAGAGTATTTCGCTGTAAAAGCTACTCCAAACCCTGTTTTGATGGACATTCTCATGAAGCAGGGCTGTGGATTTGACTGCTCGTCCAAGACAGAGCTTATGCTCAGTGAAGCAGTCGGTGCAGAGGGCAGCAACATCATGTTTTCTTCAAACGATACCCCTGCTGAGGAATATGTATATGCTGACAAGCTTGGTGCAATAATCAACCTTGATGATTTTACTCATATTGAGTTCCTTGAAAAGACAATCGGCAAGATTCCTGAGACGATTTCCTGTCGTTATAATCCGGGCGGCGTTTTCCAGATGAGTAACGGAATTATGGATAATCCTGGAGATTCAAAATATGGCATGACCAGAGACCAGCTTTTTGAAGCCTTTAAGATTCTTAAGAGTAAAGGTGCAAAAAACTTTGGTATTCATGCTTTCCTTGCCAGCAACACTGTTACAAATGAGTATTATCCGCTTCTTGCAGGTCAGCTTTTTGAACTGGCTGTTGAACTTCAGAATGAAACCGGTGCCCACGTTACCTTTATTAACCTTTCGGGCGGCGTAGGAATTCCTTATACTCCTGACCAGACCTCAAATGATATTGCCGAGATCGGAAAAGGCGTGCATGAGCAGTTTGACAAGATCCTGGTCCCTGCCGGAATGGGAGATGTAGCCATCTATACGGAAATGGGAAGATTTATGATGGGGCCTTATGGGGCGCTTGTGACCAAGGCAATTCATGAGAAGCACATTTACAAGGAGTATATAGGTGTAGATGCCTGTGCTGTTAACCTTATGCGTCCTGCAATGTATGGTGCTTATCATCACATCTCGGTTTTGGGAAAAGAGAATGAGCCTTTAGACCACGTTTATGATGTTACAGGTTCTTTGTGCGAGAACAACGATAAGTTTGCTATAGAGAGATCACTTCCAAAGATTGATAAGGGAGATTATCTTTTCATTCATGATGCCGGAGCTCATGGCTATGCTATGGGATACAATTATAACGGCAAGCTGAAATGTGCAGAGCTCCTTTTAAAGGAAGACGGCGGTGTTCAGCTTATCAGAAGAGCAGAGACAGCAAAGGACTATTTCAGTACCCTTGATTGTCTCGATATATCCGATAAACTTGAGAAATTGACTGATGACTAATGTTTGATGTTTGATCATCATTCTGTAGCGTAAAAATGTTTGAGAGGTTTTCCTATGCGAGAACAGATTGATGAGTTTATTGTTCATTTAAAAACAGTAAAAAATACGCCTGATAACACCGTGAGCTCTTATAAAAGAGATATTTTAAAGCTGGCTGACTATATGGAAAAGCGGGGAATCACGGATGTCAGAGATGTGACCTTAGATGCTCTTAAGGCATATACAACCGGTTTGATGGAGGAAAACTATGCGACTGCCTCAATAATAAGACAGTACACCTCCATCAAAGCGTTTTTCAGATATCTTGTTGACAATGGTAATGTAACAGAAAACCCTGCAGAGAATTTGAGAGCTCCAAAAGCGGAAAAGAAGGAACCAAGGATTCTATCTGCATTTGAGGTTGAAAGTCTTTTGTCTCAGGATTTCGGAGAGGATGCTTTAGGCAAAAGAGATAAGGCGATTCTTGAGCTGATGTATTCAACAGGACTTAAAGCTTCTGAGGTAATAAGTTTAAAGCTTTCAAATGTAGATATGAGCATTGGGTGTCTTAGAATGGAAGGAGAGAGGCTTATTCCTTATGGAAAAAAGACCAGAGATGCTCTTTCAGGTTATCTGCTTAATGCCCGTGATGAGCTTTTGTCTGTAAAATGTGATAATGTTTTCCTTAATTACAATGGAAAACCAATGTCCAGACAGGCACTTTGGAAGCTCATAAAGAAGTACGCAGTCAGAGCGGGAATAGATTCTGATATTACACCAAATGACTTAAGACACTCTTTTGGCGTTCATCTTCTTGAAAATGGAGCAGACGTGGATTATGTTCAGGAAATGATGGGCTTTTTGGGACCAAATGCTTTGACAAGATATCTGAGTAAAAAGAAGAAATCTAAAGACCCTTATGAATGGGCAAGACTTAGAAACTAAAAAAATACCTCCGGACAGATAATTTTATGCCCGGAGGTTTTTTGTGGTTTATTCATGCGAGTTCAGCTATTTCAAGGATGAGTTTCTCTGTATCAGTCCATCCAAGACATGGATCTGTGATTGACTTACCATAGATTCCTTCGCCGATCTTTTGGGCGCCTTCTTCAAGGTAACTCTCAATCATAACACCCTTTACAAGGCCCCTGATCTCTTCGTTAAGAGTACGGGAATGGAGTACTTCCTTGGTGATCCTTATCTGCTCCTTGAAGAGCTTTCCTGAGTTATTATGATTTGCATCAATGATAGCAGCAGGATTAATGATTTCACGCTGATTATAAAGCTGCAAAAGAAGTCTCAAATCCTCATAGTGATAATTAGGAATCGACTGGTTATGCTTGTTGCTGGAACCTCTAAGTACACAGTGTGCAAGAGGGTTACCATTAGTCTTTACTTCATAACCTCTGTATACAAAGCAATGGGACTGCTGAGCTGCATATACCGAGTTAAGCATAACGCTTAAAGTTCCACTGGTAGGATTCTTCATGCCTGCAGGAACACCAAATCCACTGGCTGTCATACGATGCTCCTGGTCTTCAACTGAACGGGCGCCTATAGCAACATAGGAGAGGATATCTGATACATAGCCCCAGTTTTCAGGATAGAGCATTTCATCAGCTGCTGTGAGACCGGAAACTTCAATTGCCTTAAGATGCATGTGTCTCATGGCTATGAGCCCTGCATGGAAGTCGGTCTTGCCCTCGGGATCAGGCTGAGAGGTGATTCCCTTGTAGCCCTCACCTGTGGTACGGGGCTTGTTTGTATATATTCTTGGAATAAGTATCACCTTGTCCTGAACCTTCTCATTCAGTTTGCCAAGTCTTGAAACGTATTCACAGACGGAATCCTCGTTGTCAGCAGAACATGGTCCCACAATAACGAGAAATTTATCGCTCTTACCGGTGAAAACATCAGAAATTTCCTGATCACGTTTTTTCTTAAGTTTTGTAAGTTCTTTTGATAAAGGAAACTCCTCCTTGATCTCATCAGGGGTTGGGAGCTTCTTGATGTATTCTAAAGACATTTTTATTTCCTCCAAATATAAAACATCGCTCTTTACTATAGCAATTTAAAGTGTAAAAGTAAAGCGTTTTTTTCCGGTAGCTAAATTATAGTAGTAATGCATGATTTTAGCTAGTTTTAAGATATAATTATATTATAAAAAGTTTTGCAAAGGAAGACATGAAAAATGGGGGCTAAAAAGAAGCCATACGGCGGCATTAGCAACGTATCTAAATATCTTTTGGAAAAGTATGGAGAAAGGGGCGTATTAGTAAAACGAGGGCGCCCTATAGTCATGAATCAGCAGTCCATGGAACTGATAAGTGGCAGAAAGACCAGAAACTGCTCTGTAGTAGCAGTTACAAGGGTGCTGGATTATTATCGTAAAAAGAATAATATTGAAGGAATACCTGAAGATATAAAGGAGACATACAAAATTGTGGAAGAAATTGCAGAAAGCTATGGATATACGGATAAGTTCGGAACAATTCCTTTTTTTATCTCCGGTATAGCAAAAGAAGCATTTGCCCAATATGGAGTTAAGGCGAAATGCCGTGGCGTCTATGTTTGGACCTTTGAGAAACAGGTCGTAAAAGAAATATCCGAAGGAAGGCCTGTTATCATGAACATTGCAAGGGGCTATTACAAGGATCATACTGTGGTGGTGGCAGGTTATAGCATCTGGAAAGTCGGAGATAAGCTTTATCCAATGCTTAGGGTCATCGACGGCTGGACCAGTGGTTATCACTATATTGATTATGAAGCTTTTGCAAAGGATATTTCCCAGTCAATATTTGGATCATTTAACACGATTGTTCTTAAATGAGGATTTATATGAAGAAAAAAGTTCTTGTGATCCTGCTGCTTATAGCGCTTCTTGTCGGAGTTTTTATGGCAGCGCTTATTTCACAAAAAAATAGGAAGAAAACTCATGTAAATACATCGCGTCGTGATGGTCAGGTTGTGGACGTAACCGTTTCCGGAGATGAGGATCTTGAGGCTGTAAGCGGGGATCTTTCTGTTATAGAAGACATGAATAATGCCTCTGAGCATAATTTGCAGAATGAAAAAGAAAGAGAAGAGGCAGACAGTGCGCTTTATGAATCCTTAGAGTCAGCAGAGGCTACAAAACCCACTACTGCAAAGGTTGACAGTGTTACGATACTTCTTTTGCCGGAAGCAGTATCAATCTCCAAGGGCGATGCCGAGGCTTTTTATGACAATGCGGATTTTGCTGATGTTACGCCTGTAGATATGTCTTCTTTTTCAAGTGAAGATATGCCATCAAAATATGATTCCAGGTCTGTGAATGGAAAATGCTATGTGACTAAGCCGGAGGACCAGGGGTATTCGTATCTTTGCTGGAGCTTTGCAGCGATAGGTGCTTTGGAAAGTGATATTTTAAAGAATAATCCGGATATTTCTTATGATGAGCTCAATCTGTCAGAAAAGCATCTTTCTTACTATAACATGCATAAAAGTGAGGGCTCCTATGGCGGACTCATTGACGAGGATTACAGAGAACTGGTCAATGCAGATAATGAGGAAGGGGCCTGGATCTTTGATTATGATACCGGCTACATGGCAATGGGAGGTGTCTCGGATTTCTGCATCAGTCTTTTGACATCCTGGAAAGGCCCGGTAAGTGAAGAAGGTGATAATGCTTATGTGGGGCTTTATGGCGAAAAATATATGTTTAAGGAGAACAGTCAGAAGCCATCAGATGCTTATGATGCTGAATATCATGTACAGGATGTAGTGCAGATTCCATCTGCTATTGAGAACCGGAAAATGATAAAGCAGTTGATAATGCAACATGGAGCAGTTACAGCCGGTGTCAGGGCTGAGAACAAATATTTTTCCGGGCATAAATCAAATCTCTATTCTTTCTATGGCGGAGAGATAGAGATTGCGGATCATGAAGTTATTCTTGTGGGCTGGGATGATGATTATCCTGCCACGAATTTTAAGACCAGGCCTCCGGGAGACGGGGCGTTTTTATGCAGGAACAGCTGGGGCGACGGCATTGGAAATGAAGGATTCTTTTATCTTTCATATTTTGATCAGACTTTTGGTATCAATAACGTGGCTGCGTATAATGTAGTTTCATCGGATGATGAGAATTTTTACGACAATAATTATCAGACTGCCGGTTTTCTTACCTATGTAACCAGTGCTCTTAACGATTCTGAGAACTATGTTACTGCCTACAGTGAAGCTACAAACCCCTATGGTATGCTTTACACAGCGATTTCTGATGAGAATCTTCGCGCCATTGGTCTGATGGAACTGGATTGTTACCAGCAGTATGAAATTGAAGTTTACGTAAATCCGACACATGATGATGAGACAATTAAGCTTTCAGATTTAAAAAAACCTGCGGTTTCCATGAAAGTCTCTTCAATCAGTGGAGGCTTTCATACCTATGCGCTGGAACAAGAACTGCCATTAGCTGCCGGTGATGAGTTCTTTATCTTAGTTACGCCGAAGACGCCGGGGAGACTGGTATTTGAGAGTGCCGCAAACAATATCAGTAAACCAAACTATGATGAGTGGAATAACCTTACCGGAAATATTCATAATAACTATTCTGCCAGTGGGCGAAGCTATTATATCTCCGAAGATGGAAAAGAACTGATTAGTCAGAATGACAAAGATTTTTTCATAAAAGGATATACCAACAATATCCGATAATCGTAATCAGCATTTTATTCAATAGGAATTTCCTATTCAATAAAAAAGAATCGCCGAAGCGATTCGTTGTTTTTGGGAGGAGGGCTGCTTAATGGGGAGTTAAGCAGCCCCGGTATGAAAAAAGTTTTGTTGGGGGAGTGAGAATTTTGTTCTCACTAAATATATCGACAGAGGATAAAAAAACTTTACAGTATTCAGTGTATATTTTTGCAATAAAAAATAAACGAAAAAACGTGCCGTTTATTGTGCAGTTTTTTAAACAGAACGATTGTTTGCAAAAAATGTAAAAACGTGTTATATTGTGTTTATAAAAATGAAAGGCACAAGATATGGCAAAAAATATTAAAGAAGTTGACGAGATAAGTACAACAGATAAACTTAAGGCTTTTAAGACACTTAAGGAAGCAGGCTTTAGGGTTGAGATGAACGGCAGCGGTGTTCCTACTGTTGTCTGCGCTAATCTCGATGAGATGGACAAACAGTTAAAGAGCATGAAGAAGGTTCTTAAGGAGATGCGTTATAACGGTAGTTTTGGTATTCGCGGACCTAGGAAGACAGACAATATCCTTGCTGAAGAAGCTATTGATTCAGTAGCAGAGGATAGCGAAGATAAAAATGATAGTCTGGAGACTCTCACAGCCTAAAAAAAGACCACCTCGAAAGGTGGTTTATTTTTTGGGAGGAGGGGTCGATCAGTGGGGAGCCGATCGACCCGGTATGAAAAAAGTTTTGTTGGGGGAGTCAGAAGTTATTCACCTCTGATAGATATATAATAAGTTCTAAATTTGGACAAAATATGGACGAATTATAAATAAAAAATAAAGTAATTCGAAATAATAAATGATTTTATAACGATATATTGTCAATAAATTGAAAAGAGTATCAGTACTATACTAAAATATAATTGTCACTAAAGATAAAATAGAGTATTCTAATATTATTATTTCTAGTAGTTAGGAGATTTTTGGGGAATGAGTAAAATAATTTTGACAGGGGATCGTCCAACCGGCAAACTTCATGTTGGACATTATGTTGGATCTCTTCGCAGAAGGGTAGAGCTTCAGAACAGTGGGGAGTTCGATAAGATATTTATTATGATTGCTGATGCGCAGGCCCTTACGGATAATGCCGATAATCCGGAGAAGGTTCGTCAGAATATCATTGAGGTAGCTCTTGACTATCTTGCATGTGGTCTTGATCCGGCTAAATCTACACTTTTTATTCAGTCACAGATTCCAGAGCTTACTGAGCTTTCATTCTATTATATGAATCTTGTTACTGTTTCAAGACTTCAGAGAAATCCTACTGTTAAGTCTGAGATAGCGATGAGAAATTTTGAGACAAGCATTCCTGTAGGATTTTTCACATATCCTATAAGTCAGGCTGCTGATATTACTGCATTTAAGGCTACTACCGTTCCTGTAGGTGAGGACCAGGAGCCTATGATCGAACAGTGCAGAGAGATTGTTCACAAGTTTAATTCTACCTATGGAGAGGCTCTTGTGGAGCCACAGATTCTTTTACCTGATAACGCTGCATGTCTTCGTCTTCCGGGTATAGATGGCAAGGCTAAGATGAGTAAGTCTCTTGGAAACTGCATCTATCTTTCTGAAGAGCCTGATTCTATAAAGAAAAAGGTTATGAGCATGTTCACTGATCCTAAGCACTTACGAGTAGAGGATCCGGGCGAAGTTGAAGGTAATCCTGTATTTATTTATCTGGATGCATTTGCAAGGGATGAGCATTTTGCTGAATTTGCTCCTGAATATGCAAATCTGCAGGAAATGAAGGATCACTACAAGAGAGGCGGACTTGGAGATGTTAAGGTTAAGAAATTCCTTAATAATGTGCTTCAGTCAGAGCTTGAGCCGATCCGCAACAGAAGAAAAGAGTTCCAAAAGGATATACCTTACGTTTATGAAGTACTAAAGAAGGGCAGCGAAGTAGCAGAGGCTGTGGCAGCGCAGACACTTAGTGATGTGAAGAATGCCATGAAGATCAACTACTTTGATGATAAAGAACTTATAGCTATGCAATCTGCAAAGTATGAGGAGACTTTAGACTAATGAAAAATATCCTGTTTGTAGCTTCTGAAGGTGTACCATTTATCAAAACCGGTGGACTTGCTGACGTTGTAGGTTCACTTCCAAAAGAAATCGATAAGAGATACTTTGATGTTCGCGTTATTCTGCCATTGTACAAATGTATCAATCAGCAGATGAAAGAGAAAATGGAGTACGTGTCTAACTTTTACATGGACTTCCATTGGAAAAATGAGTATGTAGGTATTTTCAAAGCTGAAGTAGATGGGATCAAATATTACTTCATCGACAATGAGTTCTTTTTTAACGGAATGAAGCCATATTGCGATGATGTGCTTTTTGAGATTGAGAAGTTTTCTTTCTTCTCAAAGGCCGCATTGTCTATCCTTCCTGTGATTGATTTTAGGCCTGATATTATCCACTGTCATGACTGGCAGACAGGACTTGTTCCTGTATATCTCAAGGAGAGATTCCAGGGATCTGAGTTCTACAGAGGCATTAAGGCAATTATGACCATCCACAACCTTAAGTTCCAGGGAAAATGGGATATTAAGGCAGTGCAGGATATAACAGGACTTCCGGACTATTACTTTACTCCCGATAAACTTGGATTATACAAGGATGCTAACCTCTTAAAGGGCGGTATCGTATATGCAGATGCCATTACTACAGTAAGTAAGGCCTACGCAGAGGAGATAAAGACCAAGTTCTACGGAGAAGAATTGGATGGCCTTCTCAGGGCAAGAGCCAATGATCTCAGAGGTATCGTAAACGGAATTGACTATGATGAGTTTAATCCGGAAACCGACAAGTATATTGATTACAAGTATAATGCAATCAATTTCCGCAAGGAGAAGGTAAAGAATAAGAGAGCACTTCAGAAAGAGCTTGGTCTTAAGGAAGATGATAAGATCATGATGATCGGTATTGTGTCAAGACTTACTGATCAGAAGGGCTTTGACCTTATTAATTATGTTCTTGATGAACTCTGCCAGGATGCGATTCAGCTGGTTGTTCTTGGAACCGGTAATGAACAGTACGAGAATTCTTTCAGGCATTTCGATTGGAAGTATCATGATAAGGTTTCAGCTAATATCTACTATTCAGAGCCTATGTCTCACAAGATTTATGCAGCCTCTGATGTTTTCCTTATGCCTTCACTGTTTGAGCCCTGCGGCCTTTCACAGCTGATGGCTCTCAGATATGGTACTATTCCGATTGTAAGACAGACCGGTGGTCTTATCGATACTGTTGAGCCATATAATAAGTTTGAGAGCACAGGCACTGGTTTTGGATTCCTTAACTACAATGCCCATGAGATGCTTGGAACTATCAGAGAAGCTGAGCATGTTTATTATGATCAGAAGCGTGAGTGGAATAAGATGATAGATCGTGCCATGGCTGTAGACTTCTCCTGGAAGGTATCTGCAGAGAAGTACCAGGAAATGTACGATTGGCTCAGACCGTAAGATAGTGATAGCGGTGTGATTGAATATTTATTTATTTTCGCATGCGAAGTAATTTTCAGATCGAAAAAAGGAAGTTGGGTTTCGACCCAACTTCTTTTTTTAGCAATTATCTTGCTGGTCCAAGAACTGTATAAATCTGCAATTTACGCCTATATTATTCATTGACATACTCTAAGGTGTTAATCATAATACTATTTGTATTAATTATTTTTATTTTGGATGTTTATAAAGGATGATTACTGAGGAAAAAGGTAAAAAGAAAGGCTTGTTGTTTCAGGCAAGTATTCTGGCTATAGCCGGAATGATCAGCCGAGTTATAGGCCTTTTATATACAAGCCCGCTGGCAGCTATTATCGGTGATGAGGGTAATGGCTATTATGCTGCGGCTTCTGAGATTTATGCGATAGTTCTTTTGATATCTTCATATAGCATTCCGTCTGCTATGTCCAAGATCATTTCACAGAAACTTGCTGTAAAAGATTATATGAATGCCCATAGGATTTTTAAAGGGGCGCTTATTTATGTTTCGATTGTCGGAGCAATGGGAGGTCTTTTCCTGTTTTTTGGCGCAAATGTTCTGGCTGTAGGAAGAAGTGCAACTGTCCTTAGATTTTACGCTCCAACTATTTTCCTTTTTGGATATCTTGGCGTTCTAAGGGGATACTTTCAGGCCCACAGGACTATGGTCCCCACTTCAATATCGCAGCTGGTTGAGCAGATAATGAATGCGATAATGAGCATAAGTGCAGCCCTGATTCTCACTAATATTGCTGGAAATGATGATCCATCCAAAAGAGCTGTCTATGGTGCGATTGGAAGTACCATAGGAACTAGTTCAGGCGTGGTTATAGCTCTTTTATTCATGCTGAGCGTATATTGCGTAAACAGGAAGACGATAAAGAAGAGGGTAGACAGCGATACCCATGAAAAGCTTCCCAATGGTGAGATTTTCAGACTTATTATTATGATAGTCACGCCGTTTATTCTCAGTACGTTCATTTATAATCTTTCTACTTCCCTGAATGCAACGCTTTTCAGCAGATTGTTGTTTCATCTGAAAGATATGGACGAAGCTGAGATTGCATCAATGTATGGTATTTTTAACAGAAAGGCCATGACCATAACAAAGCTTCCGATAGCATTGGCATCAGCAGCTGCAGCTGCTATGATTCCTGAGATATCTGCGCTTTTTGCAAAGGGTGAAAAAGACGGTGCAAACCGGACTGTTTCCAAAGTGACAAAGGTAATCCTGTTGATATCAATTCCATGCGCAGCAGGGCTGTTTTTCCTGGCAAAACCGGTTATCATGATTCTTTTCCCACAGAGAATTTCCATGGACCAGGCAGCGGCGCTTTTGAGGATTCTTTCTGTAACGGTAGTTTTTTACTCCCTTTCAACGGTATCAAATGCAGTGCTTCAGGGAATTGGTAAGGTGAATGTGCCGGTGGTGAATGCATTCATAGCTCTGGTTATTCAGTCTGTTATTTTGACAATTCTTCTTGTATATACAAACCTGAATAATTATGCGCTTTGCATAGTGACCATTATTTATTCTCTTCTTATGTGCGTGCTGAATTCTTTTTCGCTAAAGAAATATATTACAACGGTCACCAATTACAAAAAGACTTATGTGCTCCCTATTGCTTCTGCTGTGATAATGGGAGGAATTGCACATCTGACATATATGCTTGTAAACCTGATCGTGTACCTGATTGCACTTGTATCCGGTTCTCTGGCAGAGGAGCTTGATTACTTTGATTTTCTTTATAGTAACTATTTCGTAAATCTCGGAGCTACGCTAGTTTCAGTAGGTGTTGGAGTATTTGTTTATTTTGCGGTGCTGATAAGATCCGGTGGCGCAACAGAGAACGATATTAAGAGATTCCCTAAGGGAGCGGCAATTGCCAGGATTCTGAAGAAACTGCGGATACTGAAGACAAAAAAATATCTGGATGAGTAAATTATTTGGAGGATAAAATGCCTAAGAAGAAAACATCACTTACAAAATATACTGATTTTATAGTTGAGAAGACTTCAGAGCTTCTCAATATTGATTCACCCACAGGCTATACTGATGAAGCAGCAGCCTGGGTAAAAAAGGAATTCGAAAAAATGGGATTTACGGCTTCTTTTACAAATAAAGGAGGAGTTCTGGTTGACCTTGGTGGCAAGGATAAAAAGAATGGACTTCTTTTAGAGGCTCATACAGATACTCTTGGAGGCATGGTTGCTACAATTAAGCCAAATGGAAGACTTCAGCTTACAAATCTTGGAGGCATGAATCCCAATAATGCTGAAACTGAGAATGTGAAAGTTGTAACCAAGTTTGATGGTGTCTATGAAGGTACCTTCCAGCTCAATAATGCATCGATTCACGTGAACGGCAAGTATGATGAGACTAAAAGAGAATGGGAATCCTGCGAGGTGGTTCTTGACGAGGATGTAAAAACCAAGGAAGAGACAGAAAAGCTTGGCATATCTGTAGGAGATTTTGTATGCTTTGAACCTAATGTCAGAGTTACAAAAACAGGATACATAAAGTCAAGATTTCTTGATGATAAGTTAAGCGTAGGTATTATTCTTGGCCTTGCAAAGTATATCAAGGATAAAGAGGTTACACCAAAGAGAGCACTTTATGCTCACATTACTGTATTTGAAGAAGTTGGACACGGTGGAAGCAGCAGTGTTCCCGAAGGCTGTACGGAAGCTATTTCTGTTGATATGGGATGCGTAGGAGAGGGGCTTACCTGTACAGAAAAGCAGGTTTCTATATGCGCCAAAGACAGTGGTGGACCATATAATTATGCTATTGTGAAGGCACTTGTAGATGCGGCAAAAAAGAGTGGTGCGGATTATGCGGTGGATATTTATCCTCACTACGGAAGTGATGTTGAAGCAACACTTCGCTCAGGAAATGATCTAAAGCACGGCCTTATTGGAGCCGGTGTTTATGCTTCTCATGGCTACGAAAGAAGCCATAGGGACGGAGCAGAGAATGTTTTGAGACTTCTTGTTGAATATTCTTTGTGATTACATGAAAAATGAATAAAGCAGCCTTACAGAATCATTATCTGATCTGGAAAGGCTGCTTTTTAGTACTTAATCACTTATGAGTTTAAGAGCTGATATATTTGGTGCAATTGTCATGGAGTAGTTAGTGTAATATACAACGAACCCGGGCTTTGCGCCGTTTGGCTTTTTGACTTCTTTGCGTTGTACATAATCGATATCGACTTTATCCTGTTTTTTGCCTTTTGAATAGTAAGCAGCCAAAGCAGCTGCTTCTTCAAAAGCTCTGTCAGGAACATCTTTACCTCCGGTAATGAGGACAACGTGCGAACCCGGTATTTTCTTGGCATGGAACCACCAGTCTCCGCCATTTGCCATTTTAAAGGTAAGCTCATCATTCTGGATGTTGTTCTTGCCAACATAAATATCAAATCCGTCGGAGCTGAGATAGTGGAAAGGTTTGCTGGTTATCTTTTCCCTGCGTCCGTTTTTTCCGGTATTGTGGGCCTTTATATAACCGCTGTCCGCAAGCTCCTGCCTTATCTGTGCCAGATCGGTTTCCTTTTGTGCTATCTCCAGCGATGTCTGGATGGATTCAAGCTGATCGATAGCTTCTTTTGTCTCCTTCATCTGTTCTTCAAGGGCTTCTGCAGTTCTTTTGAGTTTGGTGTATTTGTCAAAATACTTCTTGGCATTCTGAGCCGGTGTGAGAGTAGGATCAAGGGTTATCGTTACATCTTTTCCCGTGTTGTAGTCGTTAACGGTAATTTTTTCTGCGCCAGGCTCTGCACTGTAACCATAGACGGTTAACAGCTCCCCGTAAACTCTGTATTTATCTTTTTTCTCGCTGTCTGACATCTGCTTGAGCTGAAGATCGTACTTACGTACATTTCTCTCAAGGGCTGTCTGAACAATCTTGCGAAGGTCTACAGATTTCTGTCTGATACGTGTTACGACATTTTTTTCAGCGTAGTACTGCTGCAAAAGGGCGGAAATATCAGTCGGGTATTCATAGGAATACCTTCCGTCTTTATCCTCTGCATCCTGAGTACCGGAAGTTGCCGGTTCTCCATAAAGTGTAAGCGGAATAGAAGAGAATTCCTTTGGCGCGTCGTCTTCATATACTATTGATGGGGCAAATTTTCCATCTTTTACCAGTTGAATTACAGTATCAAAGGCCTTGTAAAGAGAGATTGCTTCCGTGACATCAAGCGCTATGGCTGATTTATCAGCATCTACGCCTGCTCTGTAGCAGATTTCCTGCGCAATTATCGGAGAAAGACCGGTATAACTGGAATAAATCGCTTTGAAAAGAGGCATTCCCTTGCCGAGTACGCAACTTGAGAATTCGTCAGCTGTTGTTGTAAGGGGATTTGCCTTATCCTGGGACGGAATAAAGTACTCGCGCCCGGGGAGAACTTCTCTGACTGAACTTACAGAAGCCGGAATATGTTTGATACTGTCGATGATCATGTTATCCTCATCGGTAAAAATGATGTTGCTATATTTGCCCATGATCTCTATAAGTAATACCTTATGGCGAAGATCGCCCATTTCATCGAGATGCTCAACTTCAAAACGAATTATTCTTTCAAGGCCACCGGGCTGAGTCACAGATATAATGCGCCCATTTTGAATGTGCTTCCTTAAAAGCATGCAAAAGTTCGGCGCTGTCATTGGAGAAGTCTTGGACTCATCTGTAAGATAAGCAAGTGGGAGAGAAGCATCCGCTGAAAGCACGAGCTTTTCCTGTTTGATCCCAAATTTTTCTGCATTCTCATAAGAAAGCTTAACCGTGATAAAAAGTTCGTCACTCTCAGTCTGAGCAATTTTGTATATGCGACCGCCACTTAACCTGTCGCTGAAATCTTTAGTCAGATTTGCAATTGTTATTCCGTCAAATGCCATAACTTCTTTATTCCTTAATCATTTAATATTGTATTACTGGAAAAAAAGTTCCAAGGCTCACTACACTTTGGCAGTAAAAAAGCCTTGGAAACAATTTTACACTAATTCCATATGTACTACAAACATCAATGTGTGAAACATATAAACATTAAGAAAGATCACTCCATGAGGAAACTGTAAAGCCTGTCGCGATAATCCGGTGCAGTATCAAATGCGGCGTGACCATAGCCTATATACATGAACAACTTAAAATCAGGCCTGTAATCAAGATTTTCTGCGATCTCCATTGTTGCGTCCGAGTCAAGGACAGCGTCTTCATATACGCCTATAGCCAGAGTGGGGCATTTGATCTTTTTCAGATCCTTTGAAATGTCAAAACCTATGATGGCGCTTGCCAGGATAACAAACCTTTCAAGGTCAACAGTTGTTACTGATTTGCTGATATCTGAAAAATAGTCTTTATATTCTTCGTAAACATTTGGCGGATATATTTCTTTTGCAAAGTTCTGATAGAGACTGTATGCATCTTTCTTCTTGGCAAGTTCGATCCAGTTTTCCAAAACCTTGGACTGTTCTTCTTTTATGTGAGAAGAGGTTGAACCGAGTACTAGTTTTTTTACAAGTTCCGGGAAATATATTGCGATTACCATGGCAATCATACCGCCCTGGGATGCACCGAAAATAGCGACATCTTGAAGACCAAGACTTTTTATTGCAGCAGCTGTGTCTTTACCCATATCAATTATGGAATAGTCTTTGGGAAGATCCTGTCTTCTGTCAAAAACATAGACTGTAAAATCTTTCTGAATCTTAGAATACTCAGCAGCAACAGTATTAGCGGCTCCCATTACACTTTGAATGCTAAGTCCGGGAATAATGACCAATGTTTTGGATCCTGTTCCAAACTTGAAATAGTCCATACTGAATTCATCTGTAGTTACTTTTCCGATTTCTGGCATATGATTGCTCCTTAAAATTTTTATACTCATTTTATTATATCCAAATTTTGTACCGTAAAATGGAAATTTTTATAAATTAAAAAGATATTTGAAATAATTCTTGTAAACGCTTACATGGATGTGGTATAACATATTTAGAAAAAATACTTTTGAAATAGAATTGTAAGCGATTACATTTTAGGAGGTTTTCAGATGGAATTATTAAACTATGAGGTATTGGGAAAGTCAGGGTATGAAGGATATGTCCTTAAGGATGCGCCGGTTAAGGTTCTTCAGTTTGGAGAAGGCAACTTTATGCGTGCCTTTGTTGATTATTTCTTTGATATCAGCAATGAGAAGGCTGGCTTTAATGGTAAGGTTGCACTTGTTCAGCCTATTTCAATGGGTCTTACAGAGCTTGTTAACAAGCAGGAAGGCTTATATACATTATATTTAAGAGGAAGCGAGAACGGACAGAAGGTTGATGCAAAGCGCGTTATTTCTGCTGTTGACTGCTGTCTTAATCCTTATAACAAGGCTGACTATGACAAGATGATGGAGATCGCAGTAAGTGATGACCTTGATATCATTGCTTCTAACACAACCGAGGCAGGTATTGCGTATGATCCTTCATGTAATTTTGATGATGTTCCGGCAAACAGCTTCCCGGGTAAGCTTACACAGGTTCTTTTCGCAAGATACAAGGCTGGTAAGAAGGGCGTTGTAGTTCTTTCCTGCGAGCTTATTGATAATAACGGAAAAGAGCTCCTTAAGTGCGTGAACCAGTATATTGATCAGTGGAAGCTTGAAGATGGATTCAAGACCTGGGTAAATGAAGAGAATATCTTCTGTTCAACACTTGTAGACAGAATTGTTCCGGGTAGAATCCGTGATCCTAAGGAAGTAGAGCAGCTTGAAGCAGCAAACGGCTATCATGATGAACTCATCGATGTTGGTGAGATCTTTGGTGTATGGATCATTGAAGGACCGGAGGGGCTTGAGGACAGACTTCCTTTCAAGAAGGCAGGAGTTAATGTTCATGTTGTTCCTGATGTAATGCCATACAAGCACCGCAAGGTTCGTATTCTTAACGGAGCTCATACAGGATTTGTTCTCGGAGCATATCTTGCAGGCTTTGACATTGTTCGTGACTGCATGCATGATGAAACAGTTGCAGGTTATATGAACAAGATGCTGAATGAAGAAGTTATTCCTACACTTGTAGACCACCTTGATGAGAATGACCTCAATGAATTTGCAGCAGCTGTTAAGGACAGATTCAACAATCCGTTTGTTAATCACGAGCTTATGAGTATTTCACTTAACTCAACAAGTAAGTGGAAGGCCAGAAATATGCCTTCATTCCTTCAGTATATTGAAAAGAACGGCAAACTTCCGGTATGTCTTACAATGTCTCTTGCTGCATACATTGCCTTTTATTCAAATGATATTCAGGAGCTTACTGATGCAGGCCTTGTCTGCAAAAGACCTGCCGGCAACACTTATACTGTAAGTGACGACAGATGGGCTCTTGAGTTCTTCTATGAGCACAGAAATGATTCAGAGGAGGAACTTGTAAAAGCAGTTCTTGGAAATGAGAAGATGTGGGATCAGGATCTTAATAAGATTGAAGGTCTTACAGATGCGGTTGTATGTGATCTTAAGAAGATCCATGCAGATGGAGCCAAGGAGGCATATAAGAGCTGCCTTTAAGCCTGAATATTCGTGATCTTTATATTCATGACATGTAACATGATTCAAGGAAAACGTATATAAAATAAAAATGATAATTTAATTTTATAGGAAATGATAAGTAGAAACTGTCATTGTTTGAAAAAAAACTGTGGCAGTTTCTATTTTTTTGTATTATGATTAATTAAGTAAATAGGGTATCACTTTAAACTGTTAAACTTTAATTTAATAAAAGATGCCCTAAAATACTACGTAGCATAATTAATCTCTAGTTGATTTATTTTATTGTAAGTAGTATAATTGTATACAAGTTTGAAGAAGAGTAAAGACAAAGACGTTTTTACGATATTCGGGGGATATATATTAGTGATAAAAATGCTATTTGTATTTCACGATACAAGTAGCTTTTTTATATATGAAATAATTTCTTAAATGGAGGAAAATTATGAAGAAGTACAACAGAGTTATTGCTTTGCTTGCTGCTACTACAATGACAGCTTCTCTTATGGCTGGTTGTGGTAAGAGTGAAGCTCCTGCACAGACAACAGATACTCCTGCGCAGACAACTGAGTCTACTGACACAACAGCTGCAGAGACTACAGAAACAACAGAGACTGCTGAAGCTACTGAGGCTCCATCAGATCTTCCATCACTTGTAGGAGTTGAGCCTGACACACGTAAGGCAGCTGAAGCTTTCTCAGAGCTTTGGGACATGGACAGCTATCAGACAGAGTCATCAACACTCTACAACAGAGCTCTTGGTGAGTACTATGAAACATACCAGAAGGCTTTAGAGGCAACAAGTCTTTCAGAGCGTTATGCTCTTCAGGCTGTAGCTGAGGCTAAGCTTCTTGAGTCAGGTGTATTCCTTCCACTTACAACTCGTGGTGGAAACTATGCTATCACACGTATGGCTCCCGGATCTGTTACAACAACTCTTTGGGGCAACGATGATGAGAGATGGCACAATGCCCTCGTTACAACAGATCTTATTGCATCTGAGGATGTTCAGGCTCTTAGAGACCTTCTTAAGGAACTCAGAGGCACAGGTACATATGTAACTGAGGCTAAGAAGTACCTTGAAGAGAAGGGCTATACATTAAAAGATTCTTATAACTATCCTAGTTCATCAGACCCTGTAACATGGGACGTTCTTGCAACTTCAAGACAGGCTGATAGTAGAATTCTTATTCAGCTCTATGACGGACTTACAGAATATGACGTTGAGAACGTTCAGCAGCCTGCACTGGCAGAAAGCTGGGAAGAGTCTGACGACGGACTTACATACACATTCAAGATTCGTGAAGGTGTTAAGTGGGTTGATGCTCAGGGCAGAGAAGTAGCTGATCTTACAGCTGATGACTTCGTTGCCGGCATGCAGCACATGATGGATGCTATGGGCGGACTTGAGTACCTCGTACAGGGCGTTATCAAGGGCGCTGATGCTTATATCAACGGCGAAGTAACAGACTTCTCAGAAGTTGGTGTTAAGGCAGTTGATGATTACACACTTGAGTACACACTTGAGCAGCCAACACCTTACTTCATGTCAATGCTCAGCTATGGCGTATTTGCTCCTCTTTCAAGATCTTACTATGAAGGACAGGGCGGTCAGTTCGGACAGGGCGCTTCAGCTGGCCAGTACGGTACAGACAAGGATCACATTGCATACTGCGGACCTTACATCATCACAAGCTTTACTGAGAAGAACTCAATCGTATTTAAGGCTAATCCTCTTTACTGGAACAAGGACAACCAGGAGATAAAGACCCTTACATACGTTTATGAAGATGGTACAGATGTAACAAAGACATACAATGACACACTTGCAGGCACTGTTGATGGATGCGGACTTAACACATCAACAATCGAGACAGCAAAGGCTGATGGAAACTTTGACAA
>JAFPVA010000057.1 GCA_017413105.1 Butyrivibrio sp.
GGTGGAAACACTACGAATGGTCTGGGGCTTAGGGCAGGTCTTCCTACGCTGGTGATTGCACTGGCTCTTGATCAGCATTTCTATGGCAGGGTGGATCACAAGCTTGGATGTGGACCAAAACCTTTATACATCAGAAAGAAGTTATGTACAGCCACAGAAATCGCAGATTCTCTTAGAGACCTGGTCAGTGGAAAGTACGATGTTACGGCGCAGACAATTTCTGAGCTGATAATGAAAGAAAATGGCATAGAAGAGGCTGTTAAAGCAATAGAGGATTATGTTTATGAGGGGTAAATGAGTATGCTTTTAACTGTTTTTCTTACAATAGTGTTTTGCGCAGCCATCACGCTGATGATGTTTTCTGCGGTGGCATTTATACAGAATGAAAAGTTCTTTTCTTCAGCGCCAAAGGAAGCACAGGCGGTGCTTCGTCATAGAGACAAGGAACTTTTCTATGGGGCGAGGATAATTGGATGGACACTTATGATATTCAGCCTTCTGATGATACTTGGTGTTGGAGTGATTTCAATCTGGGATGGCTTCAGGAGTGGGTTCACGTTTGGGCAGTTCTTCTTCAGATTTGTTTTTATATTCACTGTCTATAAACTCTATGACATGATCTGTTTCGATTACTTTTTGCTGATTAAGTTTCATTTCTTTCAGTTTTATTATCCAGAGGTGGAAAATGTTTATAAGAATAGGAAGTATGGCTATAACATAAAGAGTCAGTTGCTGAAGCTATTTATAATATTCCCGGCAGCGTCAGCTATTGTGGCCTGGATATGTACATTGTTTTAAGAAACGTGGAGGAGGCAGATATGTCTGACAGGAAAACTGAGATAAAGAGTGCGTATAAGAGTCTGGGAAAGGCTCACGGCTTTTATGATGGGATGATGACCTGCAGTACCTTTATGGGCAGGTTAGTCACAAAACTTGTGTGGAACATGGACAGAGAGGATGCGCTGGAATATCAGGCGAGAGCTTTTGAGATGATACCTGCAGACTTTTCAGGAAAACTACTTGAGGTTCCGGTGGGCACCGGTGTCCTTTCAATGCCGGTTTGGAAAACGCTTCCGAACGCAGACATTACATGCCTTGATTATTCGGAAAACATGATGGCATCTGCATCTCAAAGAGCAGATGAAATGCGGATAAAGAACATAGTATTTAAGCAGGGGGATGTGGGAAATCTTCCTTTTGAAGACAGTACATTTGATGCGGTTGTTTCGCTGAATGGTTTTCACGCATTCCCGGATAAAGAAGCTGCTTATAAGGAGACATTCAGAGTTCTCAAACCAGGTGGCATTTTTACCGGATGCTTTTATGTAGAAGGCGCCAACACACATACTGATAAGATGATAGACAGGTTTTACATAAAAAGCGGATTCTTCACAAGACCGTTCGAAACAGTAGAGTCCCTGGAGAAGCGACTCAAGGGACTGTACATTGAAGTCAATGTTACAAATGTTGAGAGCATTGCGGTATTCCAGTGCAGAAAGAAGGAGCTATGAGCATTAAATATGAGATCCTTAAGCAGGTAGTAAAAGCCGCAGGCCTAAAGAAGATGTGGGATGGGAAAACTGCTGAGGAGATTGTTGCAGCAAAGAAAAAGGAAAATGCAAAGAACCATATTCCTGAGCTTAAAGATCCTGAGTTTGATATAGACCGGATCAAGGTTATGGGTTTTACAGTAATCAGAATGAAGCATAAGATCAAAGAACCTCACGCTAATCTCTTTATCATCGGTGGCGGAATGGTAATGGCACCAAGACCTGACGCTGTCAAGAAAGCACTCCGTTTTGCCAAGGAAACAGGAGTGGATGTGTACGTGCCTTACTATCCCCTTTGCACGGATTATCCCCTTACCAAAGCATATGCAATGATCCATGAGACATATAAAGAGATGCTAAAGGACTATGACGCTGGGAACATCTCGGTTCTAGGTACATCATCAGGCGGTAATCTTGCGCTGGGAATGGTTCCATACATCAATGACGGGCATGATGATACACCGATGCCTGGCTATATTCTTGCCATTTCACCCGGAACCTGCGTTGAAACAGATGAAGAGTGGGAGCGGATGCTGAAGCTTAATAAAAAAGATGTGGCAATTCCGGCAAGCTATATGAGAACCGCTGTGGATATCATGAGACATGGCGATTTGTCAGTTCCTGAATACATGATATGGCTTCAAAAGGCCGATTTTACCAATTGTCCGCAAGTGACTTTTGTTTATGGCTCCGAAGAAACGTTGTATGCCTGCGCTCCATCTTTCGAAAAAGTCATGCAAAAATATGGAGTGGATTATGAGATGATCGTAGGCGAAGGCATGTTCCACTGCTATCCGGCATTCCCAATAGTGAAAGAGGCCAAGGAAGGCTGGGATAAGATGGTGGATTTAATCAGAAATACTACAAAACAGGGGAGTATGAAAAATGCAATTTGAAGAAATGGGAAATATGTCAGGAAAGACGCTTATGCTGCTTCCCGGGACATGCTGTGACTGGCAGACAAACTTTGGAACAGTAATCGATAGGTTATCAGAGAAATATCATCTTATATGCGTGAACTATGATGGGTTTGATGGAAGTGATGGTATCTTTCCTGATATGATTACGGTAACAGAGAAAATCGAGAAATATATCTGTGAGAAGCATAATGGCAGGCTTGATGGAGCTATTGGATCTTCTCTTGGTTCAAGTTTTGTGGGTCAGCTTGTTATGAGAAAGAACGTGCATATAGATCATGCTATCTTTGGCAGTCCTGACCTTGATCAGAGCGGGCCGGTATCAGCGTGGCTCCAGTCAATGCTTGTTGTGCCTCTTTTAACAAGCTTCACAGGCAGTGAAAAGAAACGGAATAAATCCAAAGAAAAGCTGAAAAAAATCTTTGAAATGGATGATGAAAATGCTGAGAAATTCATGAACTGTTTTTCCAAGTTTAATCCCCGGTCCATAAAGAATGAGTATTACACAGACCTCTTGACCCATCTTAGTGATGATATCAATGTTGAACATACAAGAGCTCATTTTATCTATGCCAACAAAATGGGTGAGAAGTATCTTGAACGCTATAAGAAGTACTTCCATGATCCTGACATCAGAGAGTTCAACATGCAGCATGAGCAGTGGCTGTTCGGCGGGAAAGAATACGCAGAACCTGTGCTGAAAGCTATAGATGAATTTATGGTAATGGAGGTTTGAGGGTAAAATGGTTTGGTATGTATTGGTAATTGAAGCGATAGTATTTGCAGTATTATTTACAACAATTCTTTTTGTGTCTTTTCATGGGGAAAAAATGTACAGTCCGGCATGTATCCATAATTACCCGCCTGATATTCAAGAAGAATACTTCAAAACACATGAAAGAGTGGATGTTTCATATAAGTCAAAAAAGGTAGTACTGGCGAAGTCCTGTGGAATAATCATGTTTACAGTTATTCTTACCATATGCGCGAAGTTTGCCGGGGCAGTTACATTTTGGCAGGGATTCGCGATCGCTTTTGGCCTCATGGTATGGATTGGAGCCTATGACACACTCTTTCTGGACTGGGTGCTATTTGCAAATATGAAAATGTTCAGGCTGGAAGGAACAGAGCACATGGACAAGGCTTACCATCAGAAGTGGTTCCATTTAAAAGGCGCTATATTCCCGGGGCTGATGTTTGCACTGATTCCGGCAGCGCTTGTAGGACTGTTCATAAGTTTGATGGGCTGAATTTGAAAAGAGCTTTGAGTAAGTTGTAAGTCAGGAACATAGCATATTCAAGATCTGCTCAATCAGAGAATTAATCATAGCGTTGTAATTCTCTTTGATAAATACCTTCTTTGTAGCAAGGCTTATGGCTATGAGCTTCATGTAATTGCAGGCAAGCTTCCAGTCGGGCTCCGTTGTCGGAGATTCAAGTAGTGATATCAGCATATGCATGGTCTTGCTGTCGTTGCTTTCGTCTTCTATATATTTGTCTGACCATGATGCTATGAGGCGTTTTTTTTCGGCATCGGTTAGAAAAGCAAACACATTGGGATTTTCTGCTGACAACCATTTGAGGTAGTCACGCAGAGAATCCTTTGTTAGTTTGCCGGAATCGTTAAGATAGGAGAGGAGCTTTTCTTTGGCACGGTTTCTCTCGTGAATCATCATGTGGTACATGAATTCAGATTTATTTTCGAACAGATTATAGAAGGTGCCCTTGGCGATATATGTTTCTTCTGTTAGCTTATCGATGTTTACGGCAGATAAGCCGCCCTTTTTTAGCATCTTAAATCCTTTATCAAGAAGTTTCTTTCGGATTTCATCCCTGTTTTCATCTGTGAATATCTTTGGCATATCGGTTTTCTCCGCTAATAGTTTTAATGACTTTAAAAATATTGATAGTCATTTTGTGAAGATTATACTTGGAATTATCAATGATTTCAAGGAGGTTGTCATGCTGAACAAGGTAAAATTGACAGAAGCGGAAATGAGAGAGTTTGCGGAGGTGTTTGCGTACTATGACTATGGTGATAAAGAAATCGGAATGGTTCCTTATTATCCCGGATACCCGGACAGGACAAGCCTGGTTAACTATCTGGTAGCCATGATAAAAACGGCAAATGAATATGATGGGATATATGCGACATCAGAGAATAGGGAGGGCATTATTATTCTGACGGATACTACACATCCATATCCCGGAATTGCAATGTTTAAAATGGTCTGGAGGATGGCAAGAGCTCTTGGCTTTAGGAACTTCAGCGACATTGTGAAGAAGTTCCAGGCTGGAGGAGCAAGTCTTGAAAAGACATATAGGGATAAAAAGAAACAGTTTGTACAGATAGAACTGCTTGCCGTAAAAAAGGAATATCAGGGTAAGGGATTTATGCGTCCGCTGGTTGAGACTGCATTCGAAGTGGCTGATGAGGCTGGCTTACCGGTCATAGTATCAACTGATGCCAAGCTTAAGAAAGAAAAGTATGAGCATATTGGCATGAAACATGTGGGTACAAGAACGCTTGGGGAAAAGAGCTTTATGTATGATCTCGTAAGAGAATAACAAAAGTAAATATTATTTTTAAGAAAAGTTAGCAATAACTAACAATAAGTAGTATCATTAAATACAGTGAGAAGCAGGTAATAAATAAGTCTTTTGATGGGAAAGGAAATAAAAAGATGCCAGGCAGCGCAGAACAGATAATGAAAAAGAAGGGCTTTATAAAGGACGAGATGGATAAGGTTTTTCCAATAGACCAAAGCGATAAGCTTTGGGAAGATGCCACTCTAAAGCTTTCTGAGTTTCTTGATAAGTACGAGGCATTGCCCAAGGGAGTACATACTCATACTGATAGCAGAATCTTTCCTTCCTCAGCTATCTATCTGACAATAAAGCCAATATTAGGTGCGGATGCGGCTTATAAGGTAATCGAGGACGCTGCTATTATAAGTTGTGCAGGCATTCAGGTTAAACTTGCAGGACTTATGAGAGTTCCGGGAATGAAAGGATTGTTTGTAAAAATGTGGAATCCGATGACCAAAAAGATATTTGGATCTTCTTCCGGGTTTCAAAATGTTTTTTACCCCAATAAAAAGGGTGAATATAGGATGGATGTAACGGAGTGCCCATACAGGAGATATTTCAAGGAACTGGGATGCCCTGAGCTCACAAAAATATTCTGCGGGAATGATGACAGAATCTATGGTAATCTTCCTGGACTCGAATTTATCAGGACAGGGACGCTTGGAAGAGGAGCTGATAAGTGTGACTTTTACTTGGGGATAAAGAAGTGACGGAGAGCAGGATGTATGAGCAATACTCTTAAAAAATCTATTGTGTTTAAGCATTTTTACTCTGAATTGGCTGAGAAATACGGAAAAGCTAAGGCTAAAGACATATGGGATTATGCTGAAAGCGAATTTATCAGATTGAAGAATGCTGAACCAACCGCGGATAATGCGAGTGTGTCATATGTCTTTCCGGCAGTAGCTCTGTATCGTTCAGTTGAATATTTCTATCCCGGAGAAGCTTTGGCTGTTACAAGAGGCTTTGGAACAAAGATGGGACGCAGACTACAAGGTATCTTTAGCAAGATTACTGCTTTTCCAGGCATTCCTTCACTAATGTGGAAGAGGATGGATAGAATTGCTGCAAAACTGAGCGATGGATATGAAATAAAGAACCTTAAAGTTACCAAAGAACAGTGCTTTATGGATGTGGTAAGCTGTCCTCTTTATGATAAGGCGCGGGAACTTGGTACTCCGGAAGCTGTTCAGATGATCTGCTGCATGGATAAAGAATACATGAACGGCTTCAGAGGAGTTGATTATAAACGGACTAAATCGGTGGCTGAAGGTGATGACTGTTGTGACTACAGGCTCACAAAGTCATTGTAAGGGGGAGAAAATGAAGAATCTTACATCAAGACAGAAAATTATGTTCGGGGTATATTCGATGATATTGGCGATTATAGGAGATTATCTCCTTGGCTACGGTACATTTAGCACGTCCAGTTCTCCGGATGCATATATGGGAGTTGAGTGGAGCGTTGCTCCCGATTGGAGATATGCAGTATCGTCCATTCTCGGGTTTGCGTGTGCTGCGCTGTTTGCTGTGGCGGCTGTTGAGCTTCTTAGGGTTATGGAAAAGAAATATCACCTTAATGATTCTAAGCTGTTTGGCCTTTTCAAGATTGCAAACTGGAGCGGAATACTTTATTTTGCTTTCATCCACATAGGTATATGCATGCTCCCTGTTGTGTTTAATGCAGGAATGGCTGCTACAGGCGATGTGAAAACTTCTGTTGATATGGTGTTCAGAGTATTGAAAAGTATTGCAGTTCCCATGGGCATCGGATTTGTAGTATGCGATGTTTTCGTTACAATTGCCTGGATCGGAATGGTGTTTAAGAAAATGATTCCTGTGAAAAAGGCTGCATTTATTTGTTGCCCGGTGATTACCTCAATATTAGGGCAGCTCATGAATTACATTTCTGAAGGTCTAGATTCCGGTTTCGAGTCTTTTGGATGGCTGCTCATGTATCTGGTCTGTGCGTTAAGCCTGGTAGACAAGGATGAGAGGGAATGGATATAAGAAGTAACGGCAGAAACTAAAGGACATGCCCTATAGACAGAAGGGAAAGAGAATATTATAATTTTAAGTTAGCATAGGCTAACATATATAAAGGAGGAGTGGACAATGGAACTTACTTTTGGTGATGTACAGGAAACAGCGCTTATTCCACTTGCGATAAAGGCAAGTGAGACAGCAAGATCTAATGCCAGGATAATTGATCTTAAGGCTAAAGAGATCATTGATGCGCTTGGAGTTGACGTTAGTAAATACGATCCCTTTTTATCACATGAGGGTGTAGTGGCTAGAACAATACTATATAGAAATGAGTTAAAGCGGCTTATCAGTAAATATCCGGATGCACTCTGCATAAATCTTGGATGTGGCTTTGATGATAAGTTCTTGCAGGTAGACAATGGCAAGATCATGTGGTTTGATGTGGATCTTCCGGATCAGATAGAGAAGAGACGTAAAGTGTACTCTGACAGGGACAGGTGCACAATGCTCGATGGGAGTGCGCTTGACGGAGAATGGACAAGGAAACTTCCTAAGCGAGAAATGACCATCGTGGTTATGGAAGGAGTCCTTGAATACTTTTCCAAAGACCAGGTAAAGACATGCATCAACATGCTTTGTGACAGCTTCGAACATGGATATCTTCTTGCGGAGCTTCATTCTCCGTTCCTTGAAAAGAATGGTAGCCATCACGATGCTGTGAAACATACTAATGCTTCTTTCGGCTGGGGAACAAAGTCAGGCCGTGAATATCTGGATCTTGAACCAAGGATGAGCCTTGTGTCTGAAACGAGCTATAACGAAGAAATGAAGAAGTATTCATTGCGCGGAAAACTCTTTGCTATCGTTGGAAAGAACATCAACAACAGGATTGCTGTATTTAAATGGTAAAGCATTAAGGGCGGAATGTATGGATAAGTTTAATGACATCGGAATTGATGACAAGTTAGACTGGAACAGGATAGAGAAGCTTATGCGGATAGGCATATTTGCAATTATCAGATACCAGAATGTTTTGGTCAGCATTTCTGGGATTCATAGGTATTCCGCTTGAGGCACTTTGCTATTTTGGAGTGTACAGGCTGATTGTTCCTAAATCACAGAAATACGCTCATTTGTACAGGACAGGAATACTTGGTGTGTTGACCTATGCGGGGTGTGGAGTGCACGTTCCTTGTTTGTCCACATGCTTCTTTTACAAGTATATGAACGATGCTGCCCCGGAGATTGCAGTGGATGCAGCAGTGAAATTTGGTAAATACTTTCTTTTGCCGGGAATGATAGTGTTCTTTCTATTCTGGATCATCCAACATGTGGCACATATTGCAGCATTCACAAAAGGGCTGACTCCATATCCTAAATGGTGCTGGATATTCTGTCCTGCGGTAGGAATGGCCGCGGTCATGCTGTTTAAGTTCCTTCCTGAATCAGGAGTTCGCAATGCTATTACTGCTGCTTGGATCAGTCTTGGGAATTTGTGGATGTTCGTTGGACTTTTGGTTATGGCGAAGAAAGTTAAGGTTGGTGACAGATGATTATTCTGATACAGATGGTTTTATTCTGCCTGCTTTTTACTGCGATGGTCATGTACGCGGTAAGAGGGGGCGCTATTGATGGATTGTATTTCTATCCGAAAGCAGTACAGGAAAGGGCTATAGAAATATAAGAGGCAAATAACTAAAATCATATAGTGATGTTAGCGCAAGCTAACAAACGCTGTAATGCCAGTGTGGCGGAAGGAGAAAAATATGGATGGGATAATGATTCAGAAAAAAATAATGAAAAGCTTGGAGGAAAAGACCTGATAAATGATGCGCTACTGTAGTTCTCCGGTTAGAGAACGGGCATGTTGTAAATACTAATTCAAGCGGGGAGATAAAAGATTATGGGAGAGAAAAAGAAAAGTGTTATAGCGCAGCTGTTTGAATATGCGGGCAGCCATAAGTATTTTACCATATGTTCATGGATACTGGCAGCCATAAGTGCTCTTGTGGCACTTGTGCCATTCTATTACATATGGTGCATCATAAAAGAGGTTGTTGAAGTAAGGCCTGACTTTGACAGGGCAACTCACATAGTATCTCATGGCTGGAGCGCTGTGGGTATGAGCCTTTTAGCCATGGTCATATATATTGCAGCTCTCATGTGTTCACATATCGCAGCCTTCAGGGTTCAGGCTAACATGAGGACTGCAATGATGGAGCATGTTATGAAGCTTCCCATGGGGTATATAGAATCCGAGGGGAGCGGAAAAATCAGAAAGATAGTTGCGGAGTCAAGCGCTGCTACAGAGACATTCCTGGCACACAGTCTGCCGGATAAAGCCGTGAGCTACGCAACTCCTATTGGGCTTATTGCCATGCTTCTTTTCTTTGACTGGAAGATAGGTCTTATCTGCCTCATTCCTGCTGTCATCGCATTCCTTGCCATGGGAGGCATGATGGGGGAGAAGATGCAAAATGACATGAAGGAATACCAGAATGCGCTTGATGAGATGTCCGCCGAGGCTGTTGAATATGTCAGGGGAATTCCGGTTGTTAAGACTTTTGGACAGTCAGTCTTTTCTTTTAAGAGGTTTAAGGAAGCAATAGATAAATATGAAAAGTGGACCATTACCTATACAATAGGAATGAGAATGCCCATGATAGGCTTTACAACAGCGGCTAATGGGGTGTTCGCAGCACTTGTGGCCTGCAGTCTCATTTTTGCCGGGAACGGCGTCCCAGATACATTCCTTTATAACATTCTCTTTTACATCATAATTACTCCGATACTCACGGTAACCCTGATGAAGGTGGCTTATGCGGGGGAAAGTCAGATGGTGGTAAAAGATGCTCTGGAAAGGATGTACTCACTATTAGAGGTCGAGCCCCTTAAGGAGGCTACGAATCCTCAGCTTCCTAAAGATAGCAGCATCAGCATTGACAATATCGTCTTCACTTACGACGAAAAAAAAACCAACGCCATCGATGGCATCACGCTGGATATAAAGCCGGGAGAACATGTGGCATTTGTGGGACCTTCAGGAGGTGGTAAGACCACATTGGCATCCCTGGTTGCAAGGTTCTGGGATGTTAAAGAGGGCAGTATTAAGATTGGCGGTGTCAATGTAAAAGACGTTGCTTCCTCTGAACTTATGAAACAGGTATCTTATGTTTTTCAGGACAGTAAGCTTCTAAAGATGTCGATACTTGATAATGTAAGAATGGGTCGACCTGATGCTACGAAGACGGAAGTAGTACAGGCACTTAAGGATGCCATGTGCTGGGATATAATAGAAAAACTTCCATACGGCATAAATACTATGATTGGAAGCAAAGGTACATATGTATCAGGTGGCGAAGCACAGCGAATATCCATAGCAAGGGCTTTTCTTAAAAATGCACCGATACTGATTCTGGACGAGGCGACAGCCTTTGCGGATCCGGA
>JAFPVA010000058.1 GCA_017413105.1 Butyrivibrio sp.
CCCCGCGGATCTCGCCGGGCCGCTCCCATTACGATAGTTGTGGCTAAGCGGAAGTATCATTATCCCTGCAATTATCATCGCCAGATCGGAACTACCGACTTTCCAGTGAGGCTATATCGCGCAAGGCGTACCTATGGGGCTAACTGCTGCAGGAATGTACCTGATGAATGGGTATTAAGTTTTCAATGTTCGTGAAAAGAAAAATATCCTTTCACCTATACCCACACAGACTCCTCACTTTGTCGGTCAATTTACAAAAGTTTTTTAAGATTTTTCAGAACCCAGTTAAGTGAGTCCCTAATCGAAGATCTGGACACTCCCTCAAGCTTTGCAATCTCTGGCTCTGACAGCCCATGATAAAAATACAGAATGCACCTTCTTTTCTGTATCTCAGGAAGCTTCTCTATAGCCTCCCTTACCTTCTCGTACTCAAGCTTGTCTATGGTCTTTTCCTCAGGCTCATTATCAGAAAAGACAGAATGAATGTACTCCGTAGTTCCTTCCTCGTAGCCAAACATGTCATGATGGCGAAGGCTTCTCATGCTGTGCTTTTTCTCATTCTGCTCATATTCACGGATTGCTTGCCCCTGCTCTGTTGTCATAACAACATAAGGCTTAAAGATAGAAAGCTCATCCCTATATCTTTCCTCCAACTCATGGATATCAAGGTCTGTGATAACAGCCCATCTGGCACCTCCTGTCATTCCCGGGTATTCAAAGCCAAGATTTATAAGTTCATATTCTTTTTTCTCATTACTACTCATTGTCCGTTTTCCTCCGATTCTTGAAAGTTGTCAGTTTCAAAAGCCGAAGGTTTACGGATACCTGCCTATGTATGTTTCCCAGCACCCTAAGTGCATCTATAAAGTCCCATCAGGACAAAACAGAGGAAACACCATATTCAGGCACAAAAATAAAGGCAGAGCAAAACAGAATACCCGTTAAGGTATTTCTCTCTGTTTTGCTCCGCCTTTCAACGATTCTGTGTCGTTCATAGCCGCCTAAGCAAACTATTGTCAAAAGATGGCGTTCTTTCTGATTCTAAGCCAGATTCAACGCTTCCACTTATGACTCATTTCCCATATTAAATTGTTACTACTGCCTCCCTGCAGTTATGCTGTCTTAACTCGTCTGTCCTTGTAAACGAGAACGCTTCCTCGATGGACTGATACAACCATCCTCTTACCGCATTTCTTGCAGTTCTGGATAGTTCTTCCATCTTCCATTCCTACATAGCAAAGCCACCCCCCGCAGCAACTGCAATGTACATTTTCAAGCGTTCTTCTTGGTTTTACAGCATCTTTCAATACCTTCCTTCCCTCCTAAAAAATGTTATTCTTTCCTTGTAGTATATTCTATTACAAAATTTCGTATCCGCTAGTTCAACATTATCCGCCTCTATCCAACACTCTCCAGAATTCTCCACGAATCTCCATTTACAGGTAAAAAAAAAGAAAACACTGATCACAGCTTAAAGTCCGGCGGATCAATAAGCCCCTTTTCAATGTCTTCTTTTTCTCTTCTAATGGCATATTCAAGAATAAGGTCTCCATATAGAACTATGGCATCTTTCTTCTTCCTTCCAAAGGTTCCATCGGACAGATGCAACTCATTGTTGATTGTGCTATCAGTCATAGGCTCATCATTAAGATATGCGCCCTGAAGTATGTATACCATCTCTTCGCCGTCTTCTACCTTATTCTTCATCTGTTCAAGAAGCATATCAGACTTCTCTTCAAACCAATCGGTGCAGGCTACTGCATAGGCAAATACTGCCCTGTCATGATCAGTGAATTTATCCATGTTCCTTACCATCTCAAGGAAGCGCCTGCGAATCTGCTGTTTACCACCTTGCACCCGAACAAGGGTAAGGATATTCCCTCTGTCCCTTTTACCAGCATTGTACTGCTGCAGAAGAGGCTTGATCAGCTTCACCATATCTTCATATTCAACCTCCAGCCTCTCACACTTAGCCAGGATGTACGCGTGGGATGAGATTCTGTTACGTGGCATAAGATCACCTCCTTTTAAAAAAAAAGCAGGAAAACTGAATCAACAATTTCCCTGCCAAATGCCCTAGCATATCTTATTAAGTTTTTAACTCACTATTTCTCTCTAATCTCTTGCTGATTTCTTTAGAGATAAGCTGTAAATACAGATTAAGTCTTACATCAGAATAGTAACTCAATTCTCTTTCTATCATAAGTTCCATGCTCTTGCCATTTCCAAGAAGCAGCTCATCAATTGACTCATGATAAATCTCATTAAGTGCAATCATAATCTCGTAAGGCAATCTGGTTATGCCCTTCTCATAATTATGAATTGTCTGTACTGATTTCCCCAACTTTTCAGCCATCTCTTCCTGGGTCTCTTTGTTGGCAATTCTAATGTCTTTGAATCTGCCACCTATCTCTTTCTCAAGCTCAGAAGGCGCTTTTATTCTTTTTCGATTCAGCGGTGTGTGTTTAGCCATTTTTTCTCCTGTTATCCCTATAAAAAAATGATAAGCCACGCTCTGCTCATTAACCATAAAGCACCATTTTAGGTATTCAGGCAATACCTATAATAGTGTTA
>JAFPVA010000059.1 GCA_017413105.1 Butyrivibrio sp.
ATAGGTCTTTTTCTTTTCCTGTAGAACTTGATTATATTCTGCATTCAGTTCTCTGATAGTTGGAAGCTTACCTTCTATCTGTGAGAAGGCTTCCTTTGCAGCCTTACAAAGTGTGATAGCCTCACGATGCTCTTCAAAGAACTTTTTGCTATAACCGCTCTTACGATACTCAGCATAGGTATCTCTGGTTTTGGAATAGTTTATGATGTGTTTTTTAAGGGCAGCGATTTCTACAAGTCTGCCCTCTAAAGCCTTTTGCTTCTCTGAGATTTCTCCAAATCTGTCTGAGGCTGACTTTGCCTTTTGCGCAAGTTCATCATAATCACGAAGACCATGTTCTTCCAAAAAGAGAAGTGTCTGAGCTATCTGCTTAATGTTATGAACTTTAGCCCAGCGTTCATAGCCTGCACCTTTTCCTTTAGCTATGATAGCCTGGATATCAAGGAGCATATCAACTTTAGGTTCAGGCTTAACAGTGGTTTCTTCTTTTCGCTGTAGCTTCGGATCAGGTGTAAATGCAGATTCTCCTGCAAATACTTTTTCCAAATCCTGCTCTCTGTACCCAGCTCCAAGAGAACGCATCCTTAAGAATTTCTTCTGATCTCTGCCCTTAAGAGAAACATATTTGCCGCGTTTTATTTCGTAGCCCATATCCCGAAGAAGCTTTATAAGCTCTTCCATATCTTTAGGTTTTTGCTCCATACAGATATCAATGGACTCACGGATTTCCTCGCGATAGCTTTTCCGCTGAGGATAAACAGTGCGCTTGCTTCGTTCACTTGGTTTCCTCGGAGTAATGACGGAGAGACCATTTTCAAGGCATACGATGTCGCTGACTTTATGGAGTGCTATTCCTGATAAATGAAAATCTCTGAATTTTCTGTTACAGTCAAGATTCGTGGAATTATATATGATGTGATTATGAATATGGGCTTTATCTACATGAGTAGCTACTATAAAAGCATGTCTGCCTTTAGTCCAGCGCATAGCCGTTTCATACCCGATCCTGTTGGCTTCCTCCGGTGTGATCTCTCCGGGTTTAAAAGCCTGCCTTATCTGATATGCAATCACATCATTATTATTTTCTCTGCCGGTATTATGCTGATATTCTCTTTTGGCAAGAGCGAACTGCTCCTCCACAAGCTTGGGATCACACTCATAGCTGCTGACCAGAATACCGCCATCTGTCTTCTCAGGATTCTGAGCATAATCCGTTCTGTCCTTCAGGCACTGCTGAATGGATTTTCCTTTATTCATATGCATGGCTATAAGTCTGGTAGCAGCTATAAGTCATCACCTCTTCTCTTAAATCGTAGCAAGCCTCTGTAATATTTCTTTCATAAGAATCCAAAGTTCTTCCTGCTGTTTCTGAACATCTTTGATATCTTCCAAGTATATGCTGCCGGTCTCATTTGCTCTTTTTGCGTATTGATTGATGTTATTGGCATTGATGCGAAGGAGGCGTGATACCTCCTTCACATCACTAAGATCCAGCTTTATAACATAACCATCAATCGCCATTTTTCTGATATAGGCAGACATGTTTCTGATACCGGCTTCTTCCATACGCTTTCTGATTTTTTCCTTATCTCCGGGCTTTATCCATACCCGGATTCTATCAGTATACTCACGCATGTCAGAACCTCTCCAGGGCATTACAGATGCAGCAAGGAGTTACAGGCTTTGGTTTTTCTACATCATAGGCAGCTTCCTGAAGTTTCTTAAGAACAGACTTTTTCTCTTGTTCCTCTTCTATCACATCAGCATTTGTCTTCTGAGCAGGTGTCTTATCTTCAGGAAGATTGTTGATGACACCATCGAAATTATTATCATTCTGCTCAACCATGTCCTCAATGCCTCGCATGAAATTCCTGCTGACAGATGGACCGGCACCGGGATCTTCTGTCGGGCTTTCCGACAAAACTTCTTCCTCGACTTCTACTACACCGCCGACTTCATCCCATTTTCTGATCTTATTCTTTCTCTTTTTCTCCATAGGCTATTTCCCTCCCTTCGTGAAATCCAGAGTGAACTGTGGCTGACCATTATCAGTTGTAGATAGGACTACTGTAGTGTCATAGGTCTTACCTGTTTTTACCGACCTGCACTTTTTCAGCTTTGCCTTTCCGTCTGTAAGCAGCTGCACTGCAATCTGCTTCGTAAGCTTTTTGGAGAGAGAATCGAAGAAGCGGTTATCCTTCCAAAGAGCAAATTTGCAGTCTTTGTTCTCACAGAAAAAGCCCTTGGACTTCTCCACTACATTGCTTCCACAATGAGGGCATTTACCCAAAGGCTCATATACAGGATGCATAAGTACCTCTGCATCAGGAACTATCCTGTAGGTATCAAGCAGGTTTCTTATCATCTGTGTGATCTCAATCATAAAGGCATCTGCGTCATAGCTGCCCTTTTCAATTTCTAAAAGCTTCTGCTCCCAGTCGGCTGTCATGGAAGCTGACTGGATGGATTCTGGAATAACTGTGATCAATGTCTCGCCCTTATGCGTAGGAACAAGATATTTTGTTTTCTTATCTCCACGCCTTTCCAAGAATCCAATGCGGACAAGCTTTTCTATAACACCGGCTCTTGTGGCAGGTGTGCCAAGTCCTTTCCTCTCAGCTTCATCAGGAATTTCATCACAGCCTGCCTTTTCCATGGCAGAAAGAAGTGTATCTTCTGTATAGGATTTTGGAGGTGTGGTCTTCCCTGATTTCACAGAAGTTTTATCAATTGCAACTGTATCGCCTGCCTTAAAATCCAGAATAATAACTCTGCTATCCTCATCAGAATCCTTATCTTTGGTATTAGCTACACTTCGCCATCCGGGATCAGCTATATATTTCCCTTTAAGCGTATAGGTTTTCCCAAGGCAACTGACTTCTGCAACAGTTTCCTTATATTTGCAGGGAGCTGATACACTCTCAGCAAGCCTTGTAGCAGCAAGCTGCAAAATCTTCTTTTCCCCTTCAGGAAGTGCTGCTATATCAGCTGTCTTAAGTGTTTCGGTCGGGATGATCGCATGATGGTCTGTTACTTTTTTGCTATTAAGAATCTTTTTGAAATTAAGCTCGTCCGTTACCTTTATGGAAAGCTTATTTCCTATGATTCCAAGGATAGACCTCGCCGTTGCCTCCATATCATCTGTGAGAAATCTGCTGTCAGTTCTTGGATAGGTGAGCAGCTTTTTCTCATAAAGGCTCTGAGCATAATCCAGAGTCTGCTGAGCTGTGAAGCCATATCTTTTATTTGCTTCTCTCTGCAAAGAAGTCAGGTCAAAAAGAGCAGGAGCGTTTTCCAACTTTTCACTTATGTCTGCTTTTGTTACTACTGCCTTGCCCTCAATTCTACATTTCTCCGCAAGATCATCAGCCTCAGCTTTATCAGGGATACGTTCTCCTGTGAAGATGAGATCATTCCCTTCCAGCTGTACCTGATAAAAGTCTTCCGACTTGAATGCCCTGATCTGTGCCTCACGCTCTACAGTGAGAGCCAGTGTAGGGGTCATAACACGGCCTACATTTAAGGTCTGTCCATAAGAACAGGTGAAAAACCTTGTGGCATTGATGCCAACAATCCAGTCGGCTCGTTCTCTGCAAAGTGCAGCTTCATAAAGCCTGTCATAATCCTTCCCATCAGCCAGGTTATCAAAACCGTTTCTTATAGCCTCATCTTCCATGGATGATATCCATAATCTCTTCATTGGCTTTTTGCAGCCTGCCTTATCATAGACAAGTCTGAATATTAGCTCCCCTTCACGTCCTGCATCACAGGCATTTGTAACTACCGTTACATCATCTCTGTTCATCAGGTCTTTCAAAATCTGAAACTGCTTTTTGGTAGAAGCAGCAACCTGATACCTGAATATATCAGGGATTATCGGAAGATCTTCTTTTTTCCATTTTTCATACTTGCTGTCATAAGTCTCCGGCTCAGCAAGTTCTATGAGGTGCCCAACGCACCAGCTGACAAGATATCCATTACCTTCCAGGTATCCATCCTGTCTGCCGGTGCATCCAAGGGCCTTTCCGATAGACTGCGCAACCGAGGGCTTTTCAGCCACCACAAGGTTAGTCATCGTAGTCTTCGTCTCCTTCCTCGCAGAAGTCATCACAGTAGTCATCCTCGAAATCCTCATCATAATCATCCTCAAGGAAATCGTAGTCATCCTCAAAATCATAAGTGCGATCAAGGAGCTTCATTGCCCTTTCCACTACATCCATAGATTTCTCTACAAGCTCTGTTGCCTCGCTGACTGCACGATTTGCCCTGCGGACTTTCTGATTGCTCCTGTGAACAATTCCTGCAACCGTACCTACTACACCTACTCCTGCTACAATTCCCATTACCAACTTCTTATTCATGCGTTTTTCTCCTCTCATTTACATAGCGGCCTGAAGATCTTTCTTCGGCTCAGTTTTTGTTTTATTTGTCTTTGATACTTTTTCTTTTCCGGCAGAGAGCTTATCCTTTACGGAAGTCTTCTTTGCAGATTCCCGGCTGGCAGGTTTTTCTCAGCCTTAGCAATTTCTTTGGTTTCATCCTTCTTTTCTTTGGATTCCTCTGCATTTTCTTTGGATTCAGCTTTGGTTTCAGCCGTCAGAGTGATCTTTTTATCATTCTTAAAATCACTGAAATCAACCGGAGGTGTGATCTTGATATAGCCAACCGGCTGGTCAGCCTCCGGATCAGCGAAAGGGAGCTCATCACCATGAACCTCCATGAACTCATCAATCTCTTTCACAGTGGTAAGAGCCTGAACCTTGTCATCAATCTTTTGAATCATCTCTGATGCAGTTCTGCGGATTGTGTCAAGTGATGCCTTAAGCTCAGGCACTTCTTTTCCCTCAGACCAGGAAGCGACATAGCCAAAGGAATAATCAGAAGTGTCTATGCCATAATGCTGGCAGACCACGTAGGCTACAGATTCGGCCTCCGTCTCTTTCTGATTCTTTGACTTTTTCTCTCCTGATGCTTCCAGTGCATCCTTGGAATGAAGAGCCTGGTGGGCTGCTTCATGGATGATAGTCTTTACAGTTTGAGCTTCGCTCATACCCTCCTGCAC
>JAFPVA010000007.1 GCA_017413105.1 Butyrivibrio sp.
GGACTGAAAATCCTCGTGTCGTTGGTTCGATTCCGACTCTAGGCATCTTTTTTTTCTGGAGCTTTTTCTTACAAATTCCCTTAACTTAGATATACTAGAGTTAATTACGCTTTGTTTAATAAACAATACATTTTCATCAGTAAATGATAATTGAGTTTTTTCAGTATTTTAATATATTTAGTTAATGATTGTGGTAATATATAGTTGCTAATTAGGGGATTATAAAGGGGAATTATATGTATAGATTGGAAGAGGAAGATAAAAAGGCAATTTTTAAAGTTCTTGATATAAAGCATTATGATGAAGATACATTTGATCCGCATGTTCTGGATGAGATGGAAGCTGATGAAGAATACAAGCGTATTCTTTGTATGCATGCAGGGGATATTCTTTCATCAGAACATTTCCAGAGACTTAAGGATTTTATTCAACATGGTAATGTGACTGTATATGAGCATTGTCTTCATGTTGCCCTTTGTGCAATTAAGCTTAACAGGGCATTGTATGCAAATGGTAGAGAGAGAGAGCTCGTAAGAGGTGCTATATTACATGATTATTTCTTATATGACTGGCATAAAGCAGATGCGCCGGGGAATATTCATCCTAAGCTTCATGGTTTCTATCATCCGGGTATTGCGCTGAAGAATGCTACCAGAGACTTTGCATTATCAGAGAGAGAAAAAGATATTATTCGTAAGCATATGTGGCCGCTTACAGTTAATCCTCCAAGATGCAGGGAGGCATGGCTTGTATGTCTGGCAGATAAATATGCATCTACACTTGAGACATTAAAGCTAAAGAAGGGAAAGATAAAAGTAAACTATGCCTGATCTTTACCAGGAACTTTCAAAACTGGCAGATTCCGATATGTATCCATTCCATATGCCAGGGCATAAGAGAAATGTTGAGAGCACCCCGATGAAGGGTGCTTTTCGTTGTGATATAACGGAAATTGATGATTTCGATAATCTTCATGATGCAAAGGGCATTCTTTTAGATGCGCAGCAAAGAGCTAATAAAATTTATGGTGCTGATGAGACATTCTTTTTGATCAATGGCAGCACCTGTGGCGTGTTAAGTGCATTATCGGCGGCAGTAACAGAAGGCGGTACCGTAGTTGCATCCAGAGGCAGTCACAGATCCTTTTACAATGCTGTATATCTTAGACACTTAAATGTGAGATTTCTTCCTTATAAGCAGGATACCAAGTATGGTATTCCGGAAACATACACTGCAAATGATATTGAAGAAATGATTTCCGATGAGGTTGAGGCCGTTTTTATTACTTCTCCGACCTATGAAGGAAAATGTTCAGATATCAGGGAAATAGCTGATCTATGTCATAAAAATGGAATACCGTTAATTGTTGATGCGGCTCATGGTGCTCATTTTGGATTGGAGAGTCCTTGTGATGAAGATATAAGCCTGGAGTTTAATTCGCTTCCGGAAAGTGCCATAAAGCAGGGGGCAGACCTGGTTATTCACAGCCTTCATAAAACATTACCATCTATGACGCAGACAGCTCTTTTGCATGTTCAGGGGAACCTGGTGGATAGAAAGAAGTTAAAGAGATTCTTAAGTATATATCAGACCAGCAGTCCTTCCTATGTCCTTATGGCATCAATGGATCTTTGCATAAAAGAGATGGAAGATAAAGGAAATGATTATGTAAAGCGGCTTCTGAACTACCGCAATAGGATCCAACAGTCGACAAGTGGCTGCAAGTATTTTGAGGTACCTGGGGTAAAAGAGATTCCAGATGCCGCAAAAGTCATGATTTATGTCAAAAATGCGTTCATGACAGGACAGGAGTTATATGATATACTGCGTGAGGAATATAAACTGCAGCTTGAAATGGCAGGGGATAAGTATGTTTTAGCAATTATCTCCGGCTGGGATTCCAAGGAAGGAATCGAAAGACTTATAGCTGCTATAAATTCTATAGACAAGCGTGTTGAGGAGAAGGCATCCGCTTTAAACAGAGAAGGGAAAACTAAGCTTACAGAAAATAGCTGTGCAGATGAGAGAGTCAGGATAACACCGATTCCCGAGAAAGCCATGGCTATGAATACGGCATGGGATTCTGAGCTTGAAAGCATAGAGCTTAAGGCTGCATATGGAAGGATTTCCGGAGGTTTTATCAATCTTTATCCACCGGGGATTCCGCTTATTTTACCTGGAGAGAGATTTTCTGAGGGATTAATTGAGGATATAGCAAAATATCTGGAAAATGGGTTAAACATTCAAGGAGTAGTTAATAGGAAGGAAGTTTTATGCGTAAGACAAAAATAATATGTACAATTGGACCGGCCAGTGAGAGCGAGGAGAAGCTTCGTGAGATAATGTTGGCAGGTATGAATGTTGCCAGATTCAATTTTTCCCATGGTTCTCATGAAGAACACAAGAAAAAGTATGACAGAATTAAAAAGCTCAGAGATGAACTGGAAATACCTGTAGCAGTTATGCTTGACACAAAGGGACCGGAAATCAGGCTTAAGGACTTTAAGGATGGAAGGACAGAGCTGGTTGCAGGACAGAAGTTTACTCTTACTTCAAGAGAAATAGAAGGTACTAATGAAGAGGTTTCCATAACCTATAAGGAGCTTACAAATGACTGCAGGAAGGGGATGACTATTCTTCTTGATGATGGTCTTATTGAGCTTTCTGTAGAGGAAGTAAGCGATACAGATATCGTTTGTACTGTAGTAAATGGTGGCCCGATTTCAAATAAGAAGGGTGTAAATGTTCCCGGAGCAGAGCTTACAATGCCATATCTTTCCGAGCAGGACAGAAGTGACATTGAGTTTGGCTGCGAGCAGGGATTTGATTTTGTTGCAGCTTCTTTTGTCAGAACAAAAGAGGACGTAATGGCTATCAGAGAGATTCTTGATTCTAAAAACAGCCATATGCAGATCATTGCAAAGATTGAAAGTACTCAGGGAATCAATAACCTCGAGGAAATCCTTGATACAGCAGATGGAATCATGGTAGCAAGAGGAGATATGGGTGTTGAGGTTCCTTTTGAGGATGTTCCAGTTGTACAGAAGGAAATGATAAAAATGGCTGAGGCCAAGGGTAAATATGTTATCACAGCAACCCAGATGCTGGATTCGATGATTCATCATCCACGTCCTACAAGAGCTGAGGTTACAGACGTTGCCAATGCTATTTATGACGGAACAACAGCTATCATGCTCTCCGGGGAGACAGCTTCAGGAGATTATCCTGTAGAGGCAGTTAAGACCATGGCAAGAATCGCTGAGAGAACTGAGGAAGATATCGATTATGTAGGAAGACTTCGCAAGAGAGATTATGCTCCAAGCGATTCTACAACAGCTATTTCACATGCTACCTGTAACATAGCAGCAGAAGTGAATGCTGATGCGATTCTTACTGTTACAATGTCAGGTTTTACGGCAAGCATGGTATCAAGATATAAGCCCAACTGCCAGATCATCGCATGCACAATAAATCCTACTGTTTGCAGACAGGCAAATCTTTTGTGGGGAGTAGCACCTCTTCATATCAGACAGGAAGATACAGCAGATGAGCTTTTCAAGGAAGCAATCAATGCTGCAAAGAATGCAGGATATTTGAAGGCCGGTGACAAAGTCGTTCTTACAGCGGGAGTTCCTCTGGGAATTCCAGGAAGAACAAATATGATCAGAGTCGAAGAATTATAATAAAAACAATCTGATCACGATAGAAGGATTACAAATGGGGAAGATATTTCTTTTAATGGGAAAAAGCACATCAGGAAAGGATACAATATATAAATCCCTTATTCAGAATGATGAATTTGCGTTAAAAAAGGTGGTTCCATATACAACGCGTCCTATGAGAGATGGGGAAACGGATGGCGTACAGTACTTCTTTAAGACAGAGGAGGAGTATCTGGAACTAAAGAACAATAAAAAGATAATTGAAGAGAGGACCTACCATACAAACTATGGGCCCTGGAGATATTTTACTGCCGATGATGGGCAGATAGATCTTATCACGGGCAATTATCTTATGATTGGTACAGTGGAGTCTTACTGTTATATCAGGGATTACTTCGGCAAGAGTTTTGTAGAACCTATTCTGATAGATGTGGATGCAAAGATAAGGCTTGAAAGAGCCATGAAAAGGGAAGAGAAACAGGAGCATCCCAAATACGATGAGATGTGCAGACGGTTCCTGGCTGATGAGGAGGATTTCTCGGAGGACAAGATCAAAGAAGCCGGTATTAAGAGAAGATTCTTTAACAATTCAGCCATAGAAGATTGTATAGAAGAGATTTCGGGCTTTATTGCCGAGCGCATTCATTCGACGAAGTCGATATGGAATGAATGAGCGAATTCGTTACTGGAGCGAGCTGCAAGCGAGTGAACTGTAACGGGCAGAAGGAACTGTTCGCATTTCATAGCCTCTGCCACGTGATACGAATAATAGTGTATAATATCAATGTGGCATGGTAGTGTACTCAGATATGCATTCTAATACTACTGTGCAATGAAATTGAGTGTGGATAGGTATTCACATTTTTCTGTGAAATGAAATTGAGCGTGGATATGGATTCCAATAGCAGGAATTCTAAGATTTTGGCGTGAGGGTTATATGGATATTAAGATTAACAATATTCAGCAAATGTCTCAGACCCCGGCTCCGGAGCAGGTTCAGGAAGCTAACGGAGATTTTAAGTTCGTGCTAACCAGTAAGCTGGAGGATGCATCGTTAGCGGAACGCCTTAGTCTTATGCTTCAGGATATTACCCAACAGGGAGAGCGTATTTCCAAGAAGAACGATATCAAGGATATGCAGAGATATCGTCTTTTGATCAAGGATTTTTTGAATGAAGTGGTGACAAGGTCCCATGTCTTTTCCAGGGAAAACTTTCTGGACAGAAAAGGCAGACACAGGGTTTATGGGATAATTCGGCAAGTGGATAAAGAACTTGATGAACTTGCGCAGGAACTGGTGAAGGACGAGAAGGACAATATAACTATTTTGGCAAAGATTGGGCAGATTCAAGGTCTTTTACTGGATATATTCACGTAACAGCTAGGGGGAGTTAATGGCGGATTTCGCTGATATTATAGATCAGGATCAAATGAAAGAGCATATGCAGAATGCGCTGGAAACCGGAAAGATTTCCCATGCATATATCATTTCAGGAGAAAATGGTTCAGGAAAAGAGTATATTGCTAAAATATTCGCCAAAGCTCTTTTGTGTGAAAAGAAGGAGAACAGGGACGGCTATATTGAAGCCTGTAATGAATGTCACTCATGCGTTCAGGCTTTGAGCGATAATCATCCTGATATAATCACTATTACACATGAGAAGCCTGCATCGATAGGTGTTGATGACATAAGGGAAAAGCTAAGGGATGATGTTGCCATCAGGCCATATTCCAGCGACCATAAGATCTATATTATTCCCGAAGGGGAAAAGATGACAATTGCGGCGCAGAACGCACTTTTAAAGACGTTGGAAGAACCGCCGTCCTACATTGTCATTATTATTTTGACAAACAATATAAATGCATTTTTGCCTACTATAATCAGCAGATGTATAGTTCTGCCAATGAAACCGGTAAGGGACGATGCAATCAGAAAATTTCTGATGGAAGAGTGCCACGTTGTGGATTATAAGGCAATGCTTTGTGCCTCTTTTGCCAGAGGAAATGTGGGCAAAGCTATAGAGCTTGCCTCCAATGAAAAATTTGAGGAATTAAAAAACGGGACAGTTGAGCTGGTTTCAAAGCTCCCGGGACTTGAGATATATGACATGATGGAGAGAGTTCACACTCTGCTTGCTCCGTCAGAAGAAAATGAGAAAAACAGTAAAAAAGGGGTAGATACATCTCTTCTGGAAGAGTTTTTGGATATACTGCTGTTTCTTTTCAGGGACATGCTGGTGTACAAGGCGACAGAAGCGGATGATCACTTGATTTTCACTGATAAGATATCGTATATTAGAGGTGTTACACAGAAATGCACCTATGAAGGAATAGATCGCATAATCAAGAACATGGAGACGGGCAAAAACCGAATAAACTCCAATGTAAATATAGATTTAGCCCTTGAGCTAATGCTCATTGGGATTAAGGAGAATTTATGACAAAAGTAATCGGCGTAAGGTTCAGGTCTGCCGGCAAGATATATTTCTTTTCACCAGGGAAATATGAGATAAAAAAGGGTGATCACGTTATAGTAGAGACCGCAAGAGGCGTTGAGTACGGTACTGTTGTAGCAGCGCCGAAAGAGGTTGAGGATGACGAGGTAGTTAAGCCATTAAAGACTGTTCTCAGGACCGCCAGCACCAAGGATGACGAGCAGGAGAAGACTAACAGGGAAAAAGAGCGAGAGGCTTTCAGGATATGCCTTGAGAAGATCAGGAAGCATAACCTTGAGATGAAGCTTATTGATGCGGAGTATACCTTTGACAACAATAAGATTCTTTTCTACTTTACAGCGGACGGAAGAATCGATTTCAGAGAGCTGGTAAAGGATCTGGCAGCTATTTTTAAGACAAGAATTGAGCTCAGGCAGATCGGTGTAAGAGATGAGACCAAGATAATTGGCGGCTATGGTATTTGCGGAAGACCGCTTTGCTGCCACTCATATCTGGCTGATTTTGTTCCGGTTTCTATCAAAATGGCAAAGGAACAGAGTCTTTCACTTAACCCAACCAAGATTTCAGGCGTGTGCGGAAGACTTATGTGCTGTCTTAAGAACGAAGAGGACGTATATGAAGAGCTGAACCGTATGATGCCGGGAATAGGTGATTTCTGCAAGGCTAAGGATGGCCTTGAAGGTGAGGTTTCAAGCGTCAACATTCTCAGACAGACAGTTAAGATCCTTGTCGACGTGGATGATGAAAAAGAGGTTCACGAGTACAAGCTTGATGAACTTGAGACAATAAGAAAGAAACAAAAGAAAAAGAACAATAACAACAATGGAAAGAAGAATTCCCAGGAGGATCAGGAGATAAAAGAACTTGAGGCTCTTGAGAAAAAAGAGAAGCAGGAAGGAAAGTCAAAGCTTGGAGAGAATTGAATTAAAGCCCGGTGAGAGGCTTGATGATCTTCAAAGAAATGGCTATAGGATCATACAGGATCCGGATAAATTCTGTTTTGGGATGGATGCAGTTCTTTTGTCAGGATTCGCCAGTGCGCCGGAAGGCGGGCGAGTTCTTGACCTTGGGACAGGTACAGGGATTATTCCGATACTTATGTCCGCTAAGACCAAGGCAAGTGAACTGATAGGTCTTGAGATCCAACAAGATAGCGCAGATATGGCATACAGAAGTGTTTTGCTTAATGACCTCCAGACCAAAGTAAAAATCATACAAGGCGATATTAAGGAGGCGGGCAGCATTTTTGATGCCGCCTCTTTTGATGTGGTGACAAGCAATCCGCCATATATGATAGGTGGACATGGTCTAAAGAATCCCGATGCACCAAAAGCCATTGCAAGACATGAAGTCATGTGTGACCTTGAAGATGTGATCAAGGCAGCAGCCAGACTCCTAAAGAGTGGGGGCAAGTTTTACATGGTTCACAGGCCTTTCAGACTCACCGAGATAATGGTACTTATGCATGAATACAGGGTGGAGCCCAAGAGAATGAGACTGGTTTACCCTTATACCGATAAGGAACCCAGCATGGTCCTTATTGAGGGAGCAAGAGGCGGTAAATCCAGGATAACTGTGGAGAAACCGCTGATCATTTACGAAGAGCCGGGAAAATACACTTCTGAAATATATGATATCTACGGATACTAATGAAGGCTGCCAGAATATATTTGGTAAAAGTACATGCAGTAGAAGGTACAGGTAGATGCAGGTGATACCGGATATGTTTTTTGATGGTCCGAAAAATGATTAGGAAATAAGTTATGAGTGGAAAATTATTTTTGTGCGCGACACCTATAGGAAATCTTGAGGATATGACCTTTAGGGTTTTGGAGACCTTAAAGAGCGTTGATCTGATCGCTGCTGAGGATACACGCAACAGCATAAAGCTGCTTAATCATTTCGACATTCATACCGAAATGACAAGCTATCATGAGTACAATAAATATGATAAGGCTGAGTATCTTATAGGAAAGATGCAGGAAGGACTGGATGTAGCGCTTATAACAGATGCCGGGACTCCCGCTATTTCAGATCCGGGAGAGGTTTTGGTGGCAGAGTGCCAGAAAGCAGGAATAACTGTGACATCACTTCCGGGACCCGCAGCCTGTATCACAGCACTGACACTTTCAGGGTTATCTACCAGAAGATTTTGCTTTGAAGGTTTTTTACCATCCTCAGACGATAAAAAGGCGAGAAAAAGAGTACTGGAAGACCTTAAGGATGAGAGCAGAACGATAATTGTTTACGAAGCGCCCCATCATTTAAAAACAGTACTAGATGATCTCTATGAAACATTGGGTAACAGACGTATAACAATCTGCAGAGAGCTTACAAAAAAGTTCGAGGAAGCAAGACCTACAACTATCGAAGAAGCAATATCTTTTTATAAGGTTAATGAGCCCAGGGGCGAATATGTTCTGGTAATTGAAGGAAAGAGCCTTGATGAGCAGGATGAAGAAAAACGCAGGTCATGGCAGGAGATGAGTGTTCAGGAGCATATGAAGTTTTATGAAGATGCCGGGGTGCCCCATAAAGAGGCCATGAAGAAGGTGGCTGCTGACAGAGGCGTCGGTAAACGGGAGATTTATCAGGCACTTCTGGAAGCGGATGAGTGAAATCCGGTTATGTGGAACATGGAAGTGGAGATTTAATGTTCAGATTGATGTAATTACAGAAATCCACACTTGCTGCGGATTTCGTGAGAACCTGATTCAGGTGGCAAACACGCCCTTCGATGTAAGTCGACTGGAATTGGCTTGTTTGCGGATATCTTGGATTTAATTTCCAAGAACATATATTTAAGGAGAGGTTATGGGAGAAGAAAAGACTTACGTAGCAAAGAGACCGCCCATGGGGTGGAACAGCTGGGACTGTTACGGTGCCAGCGTGAATGAGGAACAGCTTCTGGGGAATGCCAGATATATGGCTGAGAATCTGAAGGAATTTGGATGGCAGTATATTGTATGTGATATTCAGTGGTACGAATCCGGGGCAGATTCCCACGCTTATCATAAGTTTACTGAGCTGGAGATGGATGAGTACTCAAGGCTTATTCCGGCGGTTGACAGATTCCCGTCTTCCGCAGGCGGAAAGGGCTTTGGGCCGATAGCTGAGCAGATCCATGAAATGGGGCTTAAGTTCGGTATTCACATTATGCGTGGAATTCCCCGACAGGCGGTTCACAGGAACACACCAATTCTTGGTACAAAGGCTACTGCAAGAGATATAGCTCACCCTGCATCAATCTGCCTCTGGAATACTGATATGTATGGCGTTGACGCAAACTGTGAAGGCGCACAGGAATACTATAACTCGATATTTAAAATGTATGCTGAGTGGGGCGTTGACTTCGTTAAGGTAGACGACATCGCAAGAGAAGATTGCGGTCCCGAGGCTCCGGGAGCAGCTTTTTCTGAGATTGCTATGATAAAAAAGGCTATCGCGGAAAGTGGCAGAAGCATGGTTCTTTCTCTTTCTCCGGGACCGGCAAGAGTTGACCAGAAGGACTTCCTTCTGGAAAATGCCAATATGTGGCGAATGACAGATGATTTCTGGGATAAGTGGGAGCTTCTTTACGGAATGTTCGAGAGGTGCCACGCCTGGGAAGGAATTGGTTGCAAGGATCACTGGCCGGACTGTGATATGCTTCCGATCGGACATTTGAGAGTGTGCGACGAGACGGCACAAGCAGCATCTGATGATGACAAGAAAGCTATGGTAAAGCGAGGATACACTCATTTTACCCAGGATGAGCAGAAGATATTGATGACACTTTGGTGTATCTTCAGATCTCCTCTTATGATAGGTGCGGAGATGAGGGATAATGATGAATTTACCTTAAGTCTTCTCACCAATACAAGACTTCTGGATATGCACAGGCATGGACGTAAGGCAAAACAGGTATCCAGAGAGGATGATCTTGTTATCTGGAAGAGCCAGACGAAGGACGGCAAGCTTTTTGTGGCATTCTTCAATATTGGTGAAGAGAAGAAAAAGACCAAGCTGAAATTCAAGGATCTGGGGATAAAAGGAAAGAGTGAGTATCCGGCAGCTGATGTGTGGAGCGGAGAGGGCTTTGAGCTTAAGGATAAGATGAAGCTTGAGCTTGGACCCCATACGGTAAGGTGCTTTGAGATTGGCCTGAGTGATTCTTTTTGCCAGTGTTAATGAGAAATTTTATTTACAGATATTTAATACAAATTTGCTCTAAAAACATTGAGAAAACCTAGACTTTGTAGTATAAATGTAATAGTGGGCTCAATTTTGCCCGAAAACTCTATGTGTGTCTGCGAATTATCTGTATATTCACCAAAAGTTATGCGTCATTACGACTATTAACAGTAGCGGGTATATCTGATCATTCGTGAAAAAAATTATAAAGAAGAGAGGTTAACTAAATGGCAAACATCGATTTAACCAAGTATGGTATCACAGGTACAACTGAGATCGTTCACAACCCTTCATATGAAGCATTGTACGAAGAGGAAATGAAGAAGGAACTCACAGGATATGAGAAAGGTCAGGAGACAGAGCTCGGTGCTGTTAACGTTATGACCGGTATCTACACAGGACGTTCTCCTAAAGATAAGTACATCGTTATGGATGAGAACTCAAAGGACACTGTATGGTGGACATCTGACGAGTACAAGAACGACAACCACCCAATGACAGAAGAGACATGGGCTAAGGTTAAAGAGATTGCTAAGAACGAGCTTTGCAACAAGAGACTCTTTGTTGTTGACGCATTCTGCGGTGCTAACAAGGACACTCGTATGGCAGTTCGTTTCATCGTTGAGGTTGCCTGGCAGGCTCACTTCATTAAGAATATGTTCATCGTTCCTACAGAAGAGGAACTTGCAAACTTCGAGCCTGATTTCGTAGTTTACAACGCATCACTTGCTAAGGTTGATGATTATAAGGCACTTGGCCTTAACTCAGAGACTTGCGTAGCATTCAATATCACAAGCCGTGAGCAGGTTATCATTAACACATGGTACGGCGGAGAGATGAAGAAGGGTATGTTCTCAATGATGAACTATTACCTTCCTCTTAAGGGCATCGCTTCTATGCACTGCTCAGCTAACACAGATATGAAGGGTGAGAATACAGCAGTATTCTTCGGACTTTCAGGAACAGGTAAGACAACTCTTTCAACTGATCCTAAGAGACTTCTTATCGGTGATGACGAGCACGGCTGGGACGACAACGGAGTATTCAACTTCGAGGGCGGCTGCTATGCTAAGGTTATCGGCCTTGATAAGGATTCTGAGCCTGATATCTACAACGCTATCAAGAGAGATGCTCTTCTTGAGAACGTAACTGTAGACGATGCCGGTAAGATCGACTTTGATGATAAGAGCGTTACAGAGAATACTCGTGTATCTTATCCTATCAACCACATTAAGAATATCGTACTTAACGTACATCCTACATCATCAGGTCCTGCTGCAAAGAATGTTATCTTCCTTTCAGCTGATGCTTTCGGAGTACTTCCTCCAGTATCAATTCTTACACCTGAGCAGACACAGTACTACTTCCTTTCAGGCTTCACAGCAAAGCTTGCAGGAACTGAGAGAGGAATCACAGAGCCTACACCTACATTCTCAGCATGCTTTGGTCAGGCATTCCTTGAGCTTCATCCTACAAAATACGGCGAAGAGCTCGTTAAGAAGATGCAGAAGTCAGGCGCTAAGGCATACCTTGTAAACACAGGTTGGAACGGAACAGGCAAGAGAATTTCCATTAAGGATACTCGTGGTATCATTGATGCAATCCTTAACGGCGATGTTCTTAAGGCTGAGACAAAGAAGATCCCGATCTTCGATTTCGAAGTTCCTACATCTCTTCCTGGAGTTGATCCTGCAATTCTTGATCCTAGAGATACATACGCTGATGCTTCTGAGTGGGAGACAAAGGCTAAGGATCTTGCAGAGAGATTCACAAAGAACTTCAAGAAGTATGAAGGCAATGACGCTGGTAAGGCTCTTGTAGCAGCTGGCCCAAAGCTTTGATCTAAAATAAATGAGGCACTACGTCTTTTCCGGCGTAGTGCCTTTTCGTTGTGTAGCATCTTTTAATAAACCCCCTGCAGAGCAGGGGGGTTATTAAAAGATGCTACACAAATATAGCGACATGAAGTAATAATTTCCTCATGCCGCTTTTTCTTTGTAATATTATCTTCTGTTCTCGTGATCAAGAGAAGCCTTGATGAATCCTGAGAACAATGGATGTGGTCTGTTAGGACGGGACTTGAGCTCAGGATGTGCCTGTGTTGCCATGTGGAAGGCATTTGAAGGAAGTTCGATCATCTCAACAATTCTTCCGTCAGGGGAGAGACCGCAAAGCTTCATTCCATTGGAAACCAGAACATTTCTGTAATCGTTGTTTACCTCATATCTGTGACGATGACGCTCTGTGATATTCTCTGAACCAAAGAGCTCAAAGGCCTTGGACTCTTTATCCAGAACGCAAGGATATGAACCGAGACGGAGAGTTCCGCCGATGTCCTCAACACCATTCTGATCAGGTAAAAGAGCTATCATAGGATGTGTAGTATTAGGATCAAATTCAATAGAATGAGCATCGTTATAGCCGATAACATTTCTTGCAAACTCAATGATTGCAAGCTGCATACCAAGGCAAAGACCAAGGTATGGAAGGTTATTCTCGCGGGCATATTTGATGGAAGTTATCATTCCTTCTATGCCGCGGTCACCAAATCCGCCAGGAACGATAAGACCGTCTACATCCGAAAGGAATTCTGCAACATTATCCTCTGTTACGTCTTCTGAGTCGATCCACTTGATATCAACGGCTGTCTGATTGGAAATGCCGCCGTGCTTAAGAGCCTCAACAACTGAAATGTATGCGTCGTGGAGCTGTGTGTACTTACCAACAAGAGCAACCTTTACTTCGTGCTTAAGAGAATAAAGAGTATCTACCATTGCCTTCCAGTCTGTAAGGTCCGGTTCAGGACACTCGAGGTTAAGGCATTCGCAGGCAACCTGTGCCAGATGCTCTTTTTCCATGGCAAGAGGAGCTTCATATAAATACTCAAGATCAAGGTTGTTAAGAACGTGAGAACTTGGAACGTTACAGAAAAGAGCTATCTTGTCCTTGGTCTCCTGATCAAGCTCCAGCTCGCTTCGACATACGATAACGTCTGGCTGAAGACCCATTCCCTGCATTGTCTTAACAGCAGACTGAGTAGGCTTAGTCTTGATCTCCTGTGAGCAGCGAAGGTAAGGAATGAGGGAAACAAGGATAAGCATTGCATTCTCATGTCCAACCTCGTGCTGGAACTGTCTGATTGCCTCAAGGAAAGGCTGGGACTCAATATCACCGACGGTTCCACCAACCTCAATGATGGCAATACGTGTCTCGTCGTCTGTAAAGTTTCTATAGAATTTGCTCTTTATCTCGTTGGTAATATGGGGGATAACCTGTACGGTGCGTCCGCCATAGTCGCCGCGACGCTCCTTCTGAAGAACTGACCAGTAAATCTTACCGGTGGTTACATTTGAATTTTTATCAAGATTCTCGTCAATAAATCTCTCATAATGGCCAAGGTCAAGGTCGGTTTCAGTACCATCTTCAGTCACGAATACCTCTCCGTGCTGAACAGGGTTCATGGTTCCGGGGTCGATGTTGATGTAGGGGTCGAACTTCTGCATGGTCACTTTGTAACCGCGCGCTTTAAGAAGTCGTCCTAAAGATGCGGCAGTGATTCCCTTACCTAGTCCGGAAACAACTCCACCAGTAACAAAGATATACTTTACAGCCATTTTGAAAAATCCTCCTGATAATATTGACGAGATAATAATTGTAGAAATGGAAAGCCATTAGCAATCCGAGTAATATTGTAACATAGACTCAAAACAAAAACCTATTATAACATACTTTTTCCAAAAAAATAGTTTATAAAATTTTAATTTTCGCGCGTTGAAAAATTAGATTGTATACTATATAATTATGTGATATGTAGCAAGATGCAGATATTGCTTGAAATGCAATAAGTCGTATATAATAAACAAGTACATGATACGAATATTATATGTCATGAAACGGAAAGATAAAAGAGATGGACAACAATCAGAATCAAAGAAATAATAACCCATTAGGGGATGGATCAAATTCTCCGAGAAGGCAGAATATCATACTTCTTCTGGTGGCAGCACTTGTAACAATGATATGCATGACCTATTTTCTCAGGGCATTTTCTGAGAATACTAACCGGGAGATAACCTATACCGAGTTTATTTCTATGGTGGACAACGGAGAGATCGACAGAGTCGTTATCGAGGATGACAGGGTCGATATTTTTCCAAAGGTGGTAAAAGAAGAGGATCAGCTTGGAAAAGGCTATTCATACTGGGCGGGTACCAATACCGTTACTTATTATACAGGTAAGGCTGAGGAGGATACGGACCTTACAAAGAGAATGCTTGACGCAGGAGTTACTGTCAGCAGTGAAGTGCCGGATAACTCAGGTGTAATTCTTTCGTTTATCCTGTACTACGTAGCTCCTATCATTCTTATGTGGTTTATCCTTTCTCTGATATTCAGGAGAATGGGAAAGGGCGGCGGTCCTTTAAGTGTAGGTAAGAGCAATGCCAAGGTTTACGTTCAGAAGGAGACCGGAGTTACTTTCAAGGATGTAGCCGGAGAAGATGAGGCAAAAGAGTCTCTGGTAGAAGTTGTAGACTTCTTGCATAATCCTGCCAAGTACGCCAAGATTGGTGCGAAGCTTCCAAAGGGAGCTCTTTTGGTAGGACCTCCCGGAACAGGTAAGACACTTCTTGCGAAGGCAGTTGCAGGCGAAGCCCATGTTCCGTTCTACTCTCTGGCAGGCTCTGATTTTATTGAGTTATACGTTGGTGTAGGTGCCAGCCGAGTAAGAGATCTGTTTAGCGAGGCCAGCAAGAATGCACCTTGTATCATCTTTATCGATGAGATTGATGCCATCGGAAGAAGCCGTGACAATAAATACGGCGGTGGTAATGAGGAAAGAGAGCAGACCTTGAACCAGCTTCTTTCAGAGATGGATGGTTTTGATTCATCTAAGGGAGTTCTCATTCTGGGAGCTACAAACAGACCTGAGATTTTGGATAAAGCTCTTTTGCGTCCGGGACGTTTTGATAGAAGAATTATCGTAGATAAGCCTGATCTTAAGGGGCGTGAGGAAATACTTAAAGTACATTCCAAGGATGTTAAGATGGATGAGACCGTTGACCTTAAGGGAATCGCCCTTGCAACCAGCGGAGCTGTTGGCTCTGACCTTGCGAATATGATCAACGAGGCAGCTATCAATGCGGTTAAGGCTCATCGTGAGTTTGTATGCCAGCAGGATCTTATGGAAGCTGTTGAGCAGGTCCTCGTGGGAAAAGAGAAAAAGGACCGAATCCTCAGCAAAGAAGAGCGCAAGATCGTATCTTATCACGAGGTTGGACATGCACTTATCAGCGCAGTTCAAAAGAACACAGAGCCTGTGCAGAAGATTACAATCGTGCCAAGAACTATGGGAGCTCTTGGATATGTTATGCAGGTTCCTGAGGATGAGAAGTATCTCCAGACCAAGGATGAGCTTATCGATGATATCATAGTATCTCTCGGCGGAAGAGCTGCAGAGGAAGTTATTTTCAACACCGTTACTACAGGTGCTGAGAACGACATTGAAAAAGCAACCAGCATGGCCCGCAGCATGATCACCATGTTCGGTATGAGCGATAAATTCGGACTCATGCAGCTTGAGTCAATACAGAACAGATATCTTGACGGAAACAGGATTCTCAACTGCAGTGACCAGACAGCTGCTGAGGTGGATGAAGAGGTTAAAAAGCTTCTGGCAAAGTGCTATGACAGAGCGAAGCAGATCATCAGAGAGCATCTGGATGCTATGGATAAGATTGCTCAGTTCCTTATCGAGAAGGAAACTATTACAGGTAAGGAATTTATGAAGATCTATCGCGAGGTAGAGAATATTCCTGAACCTACCGAGGAAGAGATGGAAGCAGCCAAGCACGGCAGAATCTATGCTACAAGAGCTGAGTCAGCACTGGTTGGTGAGAATGTTCCAATCAAGACCAAGGAAGATAAGGCCAAGACAGAGGAAACAGAAAGCGAAGCACCAAAAGAAGGCTTTGACGCAACTGTATCCGATTCAAGCGTAAGCGGTGGATATATTCCAAGAGAGTATAAGCCTCAGGAAGCCTATAAACCACAGGAGAGCCTTTGGAATCAGGAAACGCCATCCCAGAAAGATGAGTCTGATAAAGCTGAAGATGCAGAGGAGACAAAGTCTGTAGGCGGTGGAAGATTTTCTCATGTTCCGGATGATTTTGACAAGAAGAACTAATAGACCGGCATAAACAAGTAATCCCAGGCCCAAGGTAAGGGCTTGGGATTTTTCTTAAAAATCCTTATGAAGGTAGTTTGATGGCAAATTTTGACATTAAGGAAGAACTGAAAAAACTCCCTAATAAGCCAGGAGTCTATATCATGCATGATGAGGCGGATACTATCATGTATGTGGGAAAGGCCGTAAACCTTCACAATCGTGTAAGGTCTTATTTTCGTGCAAACATAGGTCGCGGACCCCAGATTGATCAGATGGTGAAGCAGATTGCCAGATTTGAATACATCGTGACGGATTCCGAGCTGGAGGCGCTGGTCCTTGAGAATAACCTTATAAAGGAGCATTGTCCCCGCTACAACACGCTGTTAAAGGATGATAAGACTTATCCGTATATCAAGGTTACTGTATCTGAGGATTATCCGAGAGTTCTTTTCTCAAGGCTGATAAAAAAGGATAAGTCCAGATATTTTGGCCCATTTACCAGTGCAGCTGCGGTTAAGGATACTATAGATCTTATCAATAAGATTTATGGACTCAGGACCTGTAACAGGGTATTGCCCAGAGATATAGGGCTGGACAGGCCGTGCCTGAATTACCATATGAAGCAGTGCAGCGGACCCTGCACAGGAAATGTGTCAAAAGAGCAGTATAGGGAAAGCGTGGATAAGGCGCTGGATTTTCTTAATGGCAATTATGGAACGATCATAAAAGAGCTTGAGAGCAAGATGGAGAATGCTGCTGAGGAACTGGATTTTGAGGGCGCTGCCAAGTACAGGGATCTTTTGTCCAGTGTAAAGGTTGTGGCTCAGAAGCAGAAGATGACGGATGCTTCTCTGGAGGATAAAGATATTGTGGCGATAGCATCTGATGATAAGGATGCTGTTGTTCAGGTGTTCTTTGTTAGAGATGGAAGGATGATCGGAAGAGAACACTTCTATATGACCCATGTGTCGGAAAATCCTCAGGCGGAGATCCTTTTAAACTTTGTAAAGCAGTTCTATGCGGGAACTCCGTTTATTCCCCGTGAGCTTATGCTCCCCGAGGCTATTGAGGATATGGAGATCATTGAGCAGTGGCTGACCCAGAGAAAGGGCAGCAGGGTCTATATTACTGTTCCTGAGAGAGGACAGAAGGAAAAGCTGATGGAGCTTGCGGCTCAGAATGCTGAACTGGTCCTTAGCAAGGATAAAGAGCGTATAAAGAGGGAAGAGGGCCGAACAATCGGCGCTGTTAAGGAAATTGAAAATCTTCTTGGGCTCAAGGGCCTTAACAGAATGGAGGCCTATGATATATCCAACATCAGCGGATTTGCCAATGTTGGTTCTATGGTTGTATATGAAAAGGGAAAGCCAAAAAAGAGCGATTACAGAAAGTTCAGGATAAAGTCTGTAGCCGGTCCGGATGACTATGCCTGCATGCATGAGGTCCTCACCAGAAGGCTTTTACATGGCATAGAGGAAAGACATGATCTGGAAGTCAGGGATATTGATGCTCAGTACGGAAGCTTTACCAAATTCCCGGACCTTATCCTTATGGATGGTGGAAGAGGACAGGTAAATATCTGCCTTCAGGTACTGGAGGAGCTAGGTATTACCATTCCTGTCTGTGGTATGGTAAAGGATGATAATCACAGGACCAGAGGGCTTTATTATAACAATGTGGAACTGCCAATAGATACCAGATCCGAGGGGTTTAAGCTTATTACGAGGATTCAGGATGAGGCTCACCGCTTTGCCATTGAATATCACAGATCTCTTAGAAGCAAGGCTCAGGTAAAGAGCTCTTTGGATGACATTCCGGGAATTGGACCTTCCAGAAGAAAAGCTCTTATGAAGCATTTCAAATCTATTGAGGATATCAGAAACGCAGAGATTGAGGAGCTTTCAGTAATTCCGGAGATTCCGGAAAATGTTGCAAAGCAGATCTATGAGTTTTTTCATATGTAAATAAAAAATAGTGTTGACAAATACATTTTATTAGTGTATTATCTATTTTGCTGTCGCGAAAGCGACTTTACATATATGCGATAGTAGCTTAGTTGGTAAAGCGCCACCTTGCCAAGGTGGAGACCGCGGGTTCGAGCCCCGTCTATCGCTCTTTTTTATTGTCTATTTTTCCATTCGGAAAAAGCTTTTTCCAATATTTCATCAACGTCAACGCCGATTTCATCAAGTCCCTCTGCCTTTACCAGACAGACCTCATTTATTCCATAAAAGCCCTGAGCAAGTGCCTTGACATAACCAAATCCGTATTCATCAGAAAAGATTGGGCCTCCGGCAGTTGTAACATAGGTAAGCCTTTTGGCTCTGCAAAGTCCTACCGGAATCCCTTTGTCCGAGTACTTAAAGGTAACTCCTATGACATTTATCTGCTCGAAATATGCCTTTAGGATTGCGGGGAAGGACATGTCCCAGTAGGGCGCAGCAACCACACTGCTGTCACTGATTATCAGAACAGATCCAGCATGCTATCTAGATAGATTTCTTCCCTCACCCTCAGGTGATATTCAGGCTTTGTCATATAATAAAGCAAAAACTCGAGTATTACAGCGCTTCCCAGGCTGCGGCCCTCAATCTTGAATTCCGTAAAACCTGATGGCAGGAAGATATTTCGTATGTCATCTATTCCAATAAATCCAGGATTCTCCATGGCATCCGAAAATCTATAGCCTCTTTTTGACATCGGCGAAACACATATGTGGTCCTCGCAGTCCTGACCAAGACTCTTTCTACTCACATTTTTGTAACAATTTTTTCTGTCATAACAGCCAAAATCGCAACACTCATTACATAAGAACTCTATTTTTTTCTTCTGCTCATCGGTAAGTGCCCTTAACCTATCAAGTTTCTTGTTAAGCCTGAAATCAGGGACCACATAGCAAAATTCATCGCGGTCAAGTTCGTTTATAAGCTTCTCAAAATCTGTCAGAACTTTTGTTGTGGAGGAAATAAAATAAAAACCGGGATATTCTCTTTTTATGTAATCAAGCAGAATATCTGAATGTATTATTATCCCGCTCCGGACATCTCCCAAGTGCTCAAACATAGCACAAAGTCGATTACACTTTTTATCACTAAGATGCTTTTCCTCTATAAGTGAATTACTGAAGGTGAGCCGTGCAGAAATACCATATTGCTGCATTAGCCTTATAACCTTCTTCGGGTCCTCATCGCCAAAGCCAACCCGACCTCCGCCCCAGATACAATCCGAAGGTGCTCCGTAGATGGAGCCAATGTCGCACCAGTCATAAAAATATTCTCTGTGTTCCACAAAAAGAGGAAGAAAAACCTTATATAAGTCGTAGAATTCAAACAGCCCCGGCAGGTGATACCGAGCTTTTCTCTGGTCCTTCATATAAATTCCTCACATCTTAATACTATTATCACCAACACGCTTACATAATTGGATAAACTGATCATCATCACCAAAGAAAGCTTTCATTTCGTCAAGCCGATATGAGAGCATTGAATACATATCGTTATACGAGAAGGATAATTCTCATTATCTGATATGTGAACATGAATTATGAACAGGTTTTTTTCCGTGACATCATGAACTCTCGTACATTGTGTGATTCCTCAAGATCTAACGAAAAGCCAAGTTTCTCAGAGACAAAAACAGAAAGCTCCTCAAAAAAGTCATACATCAAAAAGAGCTTCTCCCACATATCCTCGTAGCTTCCGCTTGGGAAAATACCCTCAAATCGAGTCATCTCATCGTGTGTAAGATAGTTTTTTAAATACTTGCTGCATGCACCGGTGGTAACCTGAAAATCATTGTCTATTCCAATTTTCCAGTTGATCATTTTGATGAACATATCCATCATATACTGTTCCATCATACGTCGCGCATAATAGAATTCATGCCTGCACAGGCCCTTTGTGACGTAATTACTGATCCAGCGGAATTCATTGACTGTACCAAAGAATTCAAATTCACTGGGCTTTTTAATGTAAAAGCACTCTTTCGAAGTTATCTCAACAAGCTGTGGAAAGTTATCTTTATTGACAAGCACTGTTCTGGGCTCATTAAAATCTTTTTGTTTCTCTATTTCGCTCACATCAATAAATGTAAGGTCAATCCGATTGCCATCTTTGTATTGTGTAAGGAAAGCATACCGCGACCTGCCATTATAATCGTATGGCTCATTATAGTAGTCATCCGGAGTCTGCATAATAAGAATCTCACCAAACCGTTTCATATAGTTGTGGTCTTTTGTAAACTCCCTGATGTCTGAAACAAAGAATGTAATATCAAAATCGGAAAATTCGTCATGCACTGCGCCCTTGGTAACATTTGACACTTCCATTGTTGCAGCACGAATACGATCATCCTCAGTCACAGTATTCAGAATAAGATCATACATCTCGTCGTAAGTCTTCATATCATTTTCCTTTATTTTTATATGGTTTTTCCGGACATTTACCTCATTGTATCATTTATATATAAATGGAAAAAGAATATTGAAAAGACATTATCTGGAATTGGAAAACCGTTTATACAAATTTAACTAATCTTTTCTGAACATGAATGATACAATCTACACAAGGGGAGCGTTGTCTCCCTTTTTTTGTTTGCAGCTTCGTTCCTATCAGAGAGGTGTCCTATGAGAAATAAAGTTCAAGCCTTTTTAGCTACAATCTTAGCTCTTACAATGTTTTTTCTCACGACAATGTCCGTATGCGCATCCGATGTACAGCTTGTTAAGGAGACCACTACATATACTGTAAGAAATGGAGATAATCTCAGCAAACTGGCAAAGATAAAGCTGGGTGACAGCAGTCGCTGGAAGGACATTTATGAATGGAACAAAGATGTAATTAAAGATGTAAATCTCATTTATCCCGGAACAAAGCTTGTATTTCAAGAGGCGATTCCTTTAAAGCGCATCGGTGTTCTGGGTGGAACATTTGACCCTATCCATAATCAGCATGTGGCTGTTGCAGCAGCTGTTTACCGGGAACTGGCATGTGACGAGGTATGGCTTATGCCAAACGGTGTGCCTCCCCACAAGCAGGACCGGAAGATAGCCAGCGGGAAGGACAGAATAGCAATGATCGAATATGCCATAGCTGATTACCCATACATGAAAGTGTGCACTTATCAGGTGGATCAGGGGGGATTATCCTATGTTGGTCAGGACTTTGAGCAGTTTAATAAAATGTATCCCAACACTGATTTTTACTTTGTTATCGGTGCGGACAATGCATACACCATTGATAAGTGGCTATACTTTGACCTTTTGATCCAGAATTGCAATATTGCAGTGGCGGGAAGGGAAGTACAAGGTCAGGAAAAAACTCTTGCTGAGCAGATTGCTTATCTGAACAGCACTTATGACCTGAATATCGTGAGTCTCCAGTTCCAGAGCGAGCCAGTTTCAAGTACTTTGGTAAGAGATAAGCTAAAAAATGGTGAAGATGTCTCGGAATACATTAACCAAAATGAGCTGAACTACATTAAGGCTAATGGGCTTTATGACACTGTTCCGGATAATGTCATACCTTTTCCTTCGGAACCTTCCGGTGCCAACGAAGCACTTCCCAATGCCGGGTGATTGCTATTTTGTCCGACTCAGTTTTTAGAAACTCTGGTAAACTTGCCGAGTCTGATGCGCCTTCTGGTTGATACAAGTCTCATCCAGGCTGTAGAGCCGCTAAGAACCCAGACGATTCCGCTGGATACCCATATGCCCATAGCGCCCATGCCCATGTACTGAGTAAGGAGAAGGGGAATTGTAAATCTTCCAACGACTTCAACAAGTCCGTTAAAGAGGGCAAAGAACGCATCGCCGACTCCGGTAAGAACACCGCGGACTACATATATCATGCCAAGAGCAAGATAAAAGAGACTGGTTATCTTAAGACCGTTTGCACCAAGCAAGATAATCTCCGGGTCAGATACGAACATGGAGGTTATGGCGCCGCCGAAAAGCTGCATGGAGATAACCATGACAACTGTGATAAAGAGCATGATAATGAGGCCCTTTTTATAACCTTCATTTACACGATCCATCTTATTTGCACCATAGTTCTGACCGCAAAATGTCGCAATGGATGCACTTAAGGTTGTATAGGGCTGATGGATAAGCTGCTCAATCCTGTTGGTAGAGGTGAAGGCAGCGACCACAACGGTTCCGTAATTATTTACTATACGCTGAACTGCCATTGCAGAAATGGCAATAAGAGCGAATTGAAGAGACATTGGAACGCCAAGTCTGAATACCTTGGAGGCTAGACTTGGGATGAATCTGATGTCTCTTTTTGTAAGTCTGAAAAATGGATTTATCTTGTAGGCATAGGCCATACAGGTCGAAGCAGCTATAAACTGAGAGATGATGGTGGCAATGGCTGCGCCTCTTATACCCCAAGAAAAGAAATATACGAACAAAATATCCAAAAACACATTTATTGCAGCGGACAGTATAAGAAAGTACAGGGGAGTTTTGGAATCGCCAAGAGCCCTTAACATTGAAGTGATGTAATTGTACAGGGACACAAACAAAAGACCGATGCACATATACCTGATATATGATGCTGCATCCGCAAGTATAGATTCAGGAGTGTTTAGTAATCTGAGAAAACTTCCGGCAGAAATAAAGCCTATTATGCCAAAGATAATTGGAACAAAAAGCATGATGATACCGGTGTTTACGATACTTTTTTTTACATATTCATCATCGTGAGCGCCGTAGTATTGGGAAACGATGATGCCGCCTCCGCTTCCTATACCATTGCAGAGCGCAAAGAAAAGAAAGGTTACCGAGGAGGTGGCTCCTACGGCAGCTAAGGCGTCAGGGCCAACAAAACGGCCTACGATCATGGAATCAGCAAGGTTATAGATCTGCTGAAAGATATTACCAATAAGTGCAGGCAGGGCAAAAAGAACAATGTGCCTTACGGGATTACCTACTGTCATATCTGTTGAATTATTTTTCATATATTTTTAACTCCATTTTGATCATTATTATTCCATATTAAGTATCGATACTATAATCCTGTTTTTGAATTGCATCTTCTTATGTTTCGACATTTAGTTTCTCATTTTTTGTTTAAGACAGAAATAATGCAAACAAAAAATGAGAATACTCATATCATAGTATAAGAAGCCGGTAGGATGATAAACTGCTAAAATTCGTTTCAGAAATATGCATACCGGATGTGTGAAAGGAGAGTTACAACATGTTTGATTTTAAATACTTTACCCCTACTAAGGTTATCTTTGGGAAAAATACAGAGAGCATGGTCGCTGAACTGATCAAAGAATTTGGCGGAACAAAGATCCTTATCCATTACGGCGGAGGAAGTGTAGTTCGCTCAGGCCTTTTAAAGCGTGTAACAGATACTCTGGAAGAGGCCGGAATCAGTTATGTGACACTGGGAGGCGCTGTGCCTAATCCGCACCTTAGCCTTGTATATGAAGGCATTGAACTTTGTAAAAAGGAGAAGGTGGATTTCCTTTTGGCTGTTGGCGGTGGCAGTGCTATAGATTCAGCTAAGGCTATCGGATATGGCCTTGCCAATGAAGGCGATGTATGGGATTTTTATGACTATAAGAGAACAGCAACGGAAAGTATTCCTCTTGGTGTAATCCTTACAATTGCAGCAACGGGAAGCGAAATGAGTGATTCTTCTGTTATTACTAAGGAAGAGGGGCTTGTAAAGAGAGGGTACAACAGCGATTTAAGCCGTCCTAAATTTGCAATATTAAATCCCGAGCTTACCATGACTCTTCCTGATTATCAGACAGCCTGTGGATGTACCGATATTATGATGCATACCATGGAGAGATACTTCACAAATGGCGGAAATATGGAAATAACAGATTCCCTGGCAGAAGGTTTGCTCCGTACCGTAAAGAAGAATGCACTTATACTTAAGGATGATCCTAAGAACTATGATGCCCGCGCAGAGGTGATGTGGGCAGGAAGTCTTTCACATAATGGTCTCACAGGCTGTGGAAATGATGGCGGGGACTGGATGACCCATAAGCTTGAACATGAACTGGGTGGTCTCTACGATGTGGCTCATGGTGCAGGTCTGGCAGCCATCTGGGGCAGCTGGGCAAGATATGTGTACAAGAACTGTCTTCCAAGATTTAAGAAGTTCGCGCTGAACGTCATGGAAGTTGAGGACAGAGGAACCGATGAAGAGATAGCCCTCTGTGGAATCGAGGCTATGGAAGACTTCTTTAGAAGTATCAACATGCCTACCAATCTTAAAGAGCTTGGAGTAAAGCCTACAGAGGAAGAACTTGCACTTATGGCAAAGAAGTGTGCAATAGGCGTTGGCGGAGCGAAGGGTTCGGCCAGAGTGCTCAATGAAGAGGCAATGCTTGCAATCTATCGCGCAAGTATGTAACGTGCCCTTCATTTCCGGTTTTGAGAAAGGAGATTTTGGATAAGTAAATAAATCTATGTATGTAACACGCCGAAAGAAATAATTATTTCTTCCGGCGTGACTTGTATTTTACGGAGATATTTAACACAAATTTTATATGTTGTATGAGATAATTGTTTTGTGAGAAAACGTAAATATTTATACGAGGTAAAGCCTATGCCGGAACAATTATATAGGGATACCAGTCTAAAACATATTTCTTCACCGGAACAGTTAAACGACTATCTCAAGGTGACAAAGCGCTCTGTCTGGGCGATTCTTGCGGCTGTTATCATTCTGATGGTGGGACTTTTTATCTGGGCCTCTTTTGCTTATATAAGCAGCTCCATCAGCGGAGTTGCCGAGGTTGAGGATGGGACTCTGATAATGGACTTTGACAGTCAGGAATACGCTTCAAATATCAGGGAAGGGATGACCATCAGAATAGGTGAGTACGAAAGCCAGATATACAGTGTAGGCAAGGACGATGCAGGCTATATATTTGCTCTTGCTGAAACAGAACTCGAAGATGGGTATTATGATGCGACAGTAACCTATAAAGAGACTCAGGTGCTTAGATTATTGTTTGGAAAATAGACAGACGTATGAAGAAAAGTGCGGTTAAAAAACCTGTGACAAAGGGGACGGTAAAGGTTCCCGTCATAATGCAGATGGAAGCGCTTGAGTGTGGAGCCGCATGCCTTACTATGATAATGGCCTATTATGGGAAGTGGGTTCCGCTTGAGCAGGTACGTGTAGACTGTGGAGTCAGCAGGGACGGATCAAAGGCAAAGAATGTACTTGTGGCGGCAAGAAGCTATGGATTTGAGGCAGGCGGTGTCCGCTGCGGACTTGAAGCACTTAAAAAAGATGTTTCCTATCCCTGCATCATACACTGGAATTTTAATCATTTTGTAGTGCTAGATGGTTTTAAAGGCGGCTATGCATATATAAACGATCCGGCCAGGGGCAGGGTCAGGCTCCCTATGGCTGAATTCGATAAATCTTTTACCGGAATATGTCTTAACATAAAGCCGGGAGAGAACTATGAGCCCTCCGGGAAGCCGAAGAGCGTATTTGACTATGCCAGAGAACATCTGATAGGGGCCGGTGAAGCCGTGGCCTTTCTTTTTATAACCAGCATACTTGGGTATTTATTTGGTGTCATCAATCCGACTTTTAACAAGTTCTTTATGGATAGAATTCTTACAGGGGAAAATGGCGATCTTTTGATGCCATTTATCTTCTTAATGGTGGTCCTTGCCATAGCGCAGATCACTGTTTCTTTTATCCAGGCTATCTATCAGGTAAAGATCAACGGAAAAATAGCCATGGTGGGCAGCAGCAGTTTTATGTGGAAAGTGCTTAAAATGCCCATGGAGTTCTTCTCTCAGCGTCTTTCCGGAGATATCCTTCAAAGGCAGCAATCCAATGCTACAATTGCATCAACTTTGGTAAATACCTTCACTCCGCTGTTCCTCAACACGGTAATGATGCTGGTATATCTTTTGGTCATGCTCAAATTCAGCGTTTTGCTTACTTTTGTAGGAATAACAGCAATAGCCATAAATCTCTTTTGTTCAAGAATAATTTCTGAGAAGCGGTCTGACATTATACGGGTACAGGTCCGGGATCAGGGAAAGCTGGCAGCAGCAACGGTCTCCGGTATCAGGATGGTTGAGACTATTAAGGCCAGCGGAGCAGAGAATGGGTATTTTCAGAAATGGGCGGGATATCAGGCATCTTCCAATACTCAGCAGGTAAAGTTTGATCATCTCAACAGTTTTCTTGGGAAAATTCCTTCCCTTATGACTAAGCTTGCCAATATGACCGTAATGATACTGGGAGTATATCTGGTTATACAGGGACAGTTCACTATCGGTTCCATAACAACGTTTCAGGGCTTTTTGTCAGCATTTATGAGCCCTGCCATGACGATAATAAGTGCCGGACAGTCTATTCAGGAGATGCGCACGGAGATGGAGCGCATTGACGATGTTATGAAGTACCCCGATGACGAGAATTTCAGCGATGAGCCAGTACAGGAGGGAAAGGATTACTTAAAACTCGGCGGAAAGGTTGAACTTAAGAATGTCACCTTTGGATATTCAAGGCTTGGAGAACCGCTAATCAAGGATTTTTCCATGAGTATGGAGCCCGGGAGCAGGGTGGCGTTTGTCGGAGCCTCAGGCTGTGGTAAATCAACTCTATCGAAACTAATATCGGGACTATATAAGCCCTGGAGCGGCGAGATACTGTTCGACGGCAAACCGTTCTCAGAGATAGACAGGACGGTGTTTACAAGCTCTGTGGCGGTGGTGGATCAGGACATAGTTCTGTTCGAGGATACCATAGAGAACAACATACGTATGTGGAACAACTCAATTCAGGGATTTGAGGTTGTAATGGCCGCCAAGGATGCGCAGATCTATGACGACATTATGGCAAGAGAAGGCGGTTTTGGAGGAATGCTATTAGAGGGCGGAAAAGATCTTTCCGGAGGCCAGAGGCAGAGAATTGAGATCGCAAGAGTCCTTGCACAGGATCCTTCGATCATCATCATGGACGAAGCTACCAGCGCGCTTGATGCCAAGACAGAGTATGAACTGGTTAAGGCTGTAACTGACAGAGGAATCACCTGTATCGTGATTGCCCATAGGCTTTCTACCATAAGGGACTGCGACGAGATAATTGTTCTGGACAAAGGAAACGTCGTGGAAAGAGGTACTCACAAAGAACTTATAGCAAAGGGCGGAGCCTACACAGAGCTTATCGCCAATGATTAAGGAGTAAGGATGGGCTGGTTTGACAAACAGGTCAGACAGATAAAGCAGGAAGATCAGAGGGCTTTTGAAGAGTCCGTTTTTCGTATGGCTTCTGTTGTGCTGGGCAAGCACGACTCAAGCCTTGCTGATGATGAGCGCATAATCACGAAAGCAGAGATTGATGAAGTCCTAAAGTTCTTCCATTATAAACCGGTAGATATTCCGGACTCCGTAAAAGATCCGGAGGAACAGCTGGAGTGGAGCCTTCGCCCCTATGGGATCATGTACAGGAGAGTTGAATTGAAAGAAGGCTGGTACAGCGATGCCTTTGGCCCATTTTTAGGATATTTAAAAGAAAATGGAAGAGCGGTTGCGCTTATTCCAAAAGAACTGGGTGGATACTGGTTTTATAATCCCTCGACAGGGGAAAAAGAGAGCCTTAACCGGAAAAATGCTCAGCTTTTCTCAGAAGAAGCACTGTGCTTTTACAGGCCGCTGCCGCTTAAACCGCTGAAAATCCATGATCTTATCATCTACATGATAGGCTGCGTGTACACCAGTGATGTGGTGAAATTTGTTCTTTTGACCCTGTTTGCAACAATTGTTGGCATGTTCCTGCCAAGAGCTTCTAAAGTTCTTACCGGCATGGTTGTGGACAGCAAGAATATGCTTTTTCTTGTAGGAACTGCGGTGTTTATGGTGGCATCAGCAGTATCATCCATGATCATTGAGTCGGTGAAGGGACTGTCCCTTGGTGCCATCAGCGGGAAAATAAACTTAAGTGTACAGGCAGCAGTCATGTCCAGGGTAATGAACCTTCCGGCGGATTTCTTCAGAAAATATTCTTCCGGAGAGCTTTCCAGCAGGACAGGAAGCGCCAACAACCTGTGTACAATTCTGGTTGATAATGTTTTTTCAGGAGGAATCACTGCTCTTTTCTCACTTTTGTACGTTGCGCAGATCTTTTCATTTGCTCCTGCACTGGGAGTGCCGGCGTTAATGATAATATCGACGACTGTTATCATAAATCTGGTGGCAGCCCTGATGAACATGAGATATTCCAAGGCGGCAATGGAAAGGGGAGCCAAGAACAATGGCCTTAGCTTTGCCTTGATAAACGGAGTGCAGAAGATAAAGCTTGCCGGTGCGGAGAAAAGAGCTTTTGCCAAATGGGCAAATAATTATGCAGAAGAGGCGGCATATACCTATGATGTGCCCATGTTTCTTAAGACTAACAGCGTCTTTACGGTTGCTATACAACTGATTGGGACTATCATTCTGTTCTTCATTGCAGCCAAAAGTGGTGTACGCCCCTCGGACTACCTGGCTTTCAATGCAGCTTTTGGAGCTGTTATGACAGCTTTTGGAGGTCTGACCTCTGTGGCACTTAGCATAGCAGGGATTAAACCTGTAATGGATATGGCGGAGCCTATTTTAAAAACAGCTCCAGAATCCGCTGAGGATAAGGAACTTGTGGCGGGGCTGAAGGGAAATATTGAGCTAAACAAGGTTTATTTCAGATATAAGGATTCCATGCCCTATGTGGTCGATGGTATGAGCCTTAAGATAAGCAGCGGCGAATATATCGCCATAGTGGGAACCACTGGCTGCGGAAAATCTACGCTTGTAAGACTGCTGCTGGGTTTTGAGACTCCGGAAAAAGGTGCGATCTACTACGACGGCAAGGATATTTCAAGACTTGATATGCATATGGTCAGACGCAGGATTGGTGCAGTGACGCAGGATGGAAGCCTGTTCCAGGGAGATATATACTCAAATATCGTGATCTCTGCGCCGCACCTGACAGTAGAGGACGCCTGGGAAGCTGCTGAGCTGGCGGGAATCGCAGAGGATATAAGAGAGATGCCCATGGGAATGTTTACCCTTATTGCAGAAGGACAGGGTGGCATATCCGGAGGACAGAAGCAAAGACTGATGATTGCAAGAGCCATAGCTCCAAAGCCCAAAATCCTTATATTTGATGAAGCAACCAGTGCCCTTGACAACAAGACCCAGAAAAAGGTTTCTGAGGCTCTGGATGGGCTGAAATGCACCAGGATTGTCATTGCTCACAGGCTGTCAACGATAAAGCATTGCGACAGGATACTTGTGCTGGACAAGGGCAAAATAGCAGAAGACGGGACCTATGATGAACTTATTGCTGCGAAAGGTCTTTTTGCTGAGCTTGTGGAAAGACAAAGACTTGATACAGTCGCAGAGGATTAACAAAACAAGAAAGCATGTTGCTTGCAACATGCTCGCGCCGAGCGCGGTTGCATTTATGCAACATTTACCTATCGCGCGAGTGCGCATCCATAGCGGAGCGTTTTTTATGATATAGGAATTTCGGAGAAATTTCCTATATCATAAGAAAACCCCGGAACAGAATCCGGGGTTTTGGGGCATAAAAAAGAGCGATAGACGGGGCTCGAACCCGCGGTCTCCACCTTGGCAAGGTGGCGCTTTACCAACTAAGCTACTATCGCATTTATATGATGTTGTCTTTACCGCGACAACAAATTGATTTTAGAATATAATTATAGTATTGTCAACAGGTAATTTTGATTTTTGTTAAAACTAATTTGAGAATAAGTGGAGATATAAATGGGAAACAGTATAAGAAATTCTAATGCGGCAGTAATGCTTAGAAAAGGTCAGGGAAGAGAGTTTAAGGCCGGCGGAGCGTGGATCTATGACAACGAGATAGAGAGAGTTGAAGGCTCTTTTGACAACGGCGATATAGTGGAGCTTCATGATTTTGACGGATTTTTCCTTGGGTATGGGTTTATCAACACGAAATCCAAAATAAGGGTTCGTATGATGAGCAGAAAAAAGGAGAACCCTGTCAGCGAGGCACTTATTGAAAAGAGGGTCAGAGATGCCTGGGAGCACAGAATGGCAGTTATGGCTGATTATGTGAGGGAGTATCTTTCCAGTGATTTAGAGAGCGGAAGGGAACTGAGCCGGAGCGAAGCTCTTACAAAGCTCTCATGCAGGCTTATTTTCGGGGAAGCAGATTTCCTTCCCGGAATAACTATAGATAAGTTTTCAGACGTTCTTGTCATCGAATCACTGGCTCTGGGCACGGATCTCATGAAGGACATTATCCTTGATAAGTGCAAAAAAGTCCTTTCTGAGGATGGTGTAAATATCAGAGGTATCTATGAGAGAAGCGATGCCAAGGTCAGAGAGCTGGAGGGCCTTGAGAGAGTTAAGGGCTTTATCGGCAAGGAGTTTGATACCAAGGTCCTTATCGAGGAGAATGGAATAAAGTACTACGTGGATGTGGAAAATGGCCAGAAGACAGGCTTTTTCCTTGACCAGAAGTTTAACAGACAGTCCATAAGGGGGCTCTGCAGAGGGAAAAGAGTTTTGGACTGCTTTACTCATACCGGCTCTTTTGCCCTGAATGCGGCAGCAGGCGGCGCCAAAGAGGTAATTGGCGTGGATGCTTCAGATCTTGGCTGCAAACAGGCTGAGGAGAATGCAGCGCTCAATGGACTGGAGAAAATAGCGACATTTCAATGCGCGGACGTTTTTGAGCTTCTTCCGGACCTTGAGAAAAAGGGAGAGAAATTTGATGTGGTAATCCTTGATCCTCCGGCCTTCACAAAGTCCAGAGCTTCTATCAAGAAGGCTGCAACCGGCTACAAAGAGATAAATATGCGCGGCATGAAGCTGGTAAAGAACGGTGGATATCTGGCAACCTGTTCATGCTCACATTTCATGGATGAAGAGCTTTTCCTCAAGACCATAGCTGATGCGGCAAGGGATGCGCACAAGCGCTTAAAGCAGGTGGAGTTCAGGCAGCAGGCAGCCGATCATCCAATCCTTTGGGGCGGTGCGGCTTCATATTATCTTAAATTCGTAGTATTCCAGGTCTGCGATGAGATGTAATCCATTATTAAAGGGTAAAATAATCATAAATATTTAATTGTTTCTTAATTTACATGCTTTATAGTACGGAATTACAATCATATTATGGGAAACGTAAAAGAACAACCTTCCATGAGAGATAGGACATACAGGGAAGTTGTTGATGGTGATTATCTAACACAGAAGCAGTATAAGACGATGGCCATCTCTCTTTGCGTTACCCATTTTTTATTTGAATTTATGTATTTATGGCTGGGGTGTATCCCCATGGTAATAATAAATGTAGTAAGTATTTTCTCTTATATAGTCAGCTATATTTATTTGCAAAGAGGCAAGACATTTACAACTGTATACATAATGCTTTCTGAGGTGTTTTTTCACGCCATATTTGCCAGCATATTCCTGGGAATGGCCTGTGGCTTTCAGCTTTGGCTCTTTGGAACCCTTGCAAGTGTTTTTCTTCCATTTTATATCCCGGATCTGGCCCGGAAACAAAAAAAGCAGATTTTGGTTTTCAGCGCTTTCATAATAGCTACTTTTATAGTGTTGACAGTTATGAATAATATGGGTCTGTTTTTGACATACTATAATGTTGATCCTGCTATAGCTAAAGTAATGTACTGCTGTAATGCATGTTTGGGCTTTGGGGCAATAATTTTTTATACAAGCATATATAATTTCCGACTGGCTTATAAGAATCTGGAGCTGCAAAGGGCGGCGGATCACGACTTTTTGACAGGCATCTACAACAGGCAAAGGATACAAAAGATTTTGGATGCCGAAATACAAAGGGAAAATGAGCAGTCTCATGAAAACAGCCTTTCTGTAGCCATAGCTGACATAGATTTTTTTAAGAAGATAAATGATACCTATGGTCATCTGGTTGGTGATGATGCGTTAAAAGAGCTTACAAGTATTTTTTCAGGGAAATTGGATTCCGGGCTTTTATACGGAAGATGGGGCGGTGAAGAGTTTCTTCTGATTGCACCGGAAAATATGCCATTTAGTAAGTTTACAGACATGCTTGAAGAAATCAGGAAACAGGTAGAAGGGAATGAGTTTGAAAGCGGTGGGCATAATGTGAAATTTACGATCTCCATTGGGGCGGCGAGCTATGAGAAGGGCATGACTGCTGAGCAGCTTGTTAACCTTGCGGATGATAAATTGTACAATGCAAAAGAAACCGGAAGAAACAAAATAGTTTACTAACAAATAGATTGTACACAAGTAAAAATGGTGCTAGAATCGTGGGTATGAGGTCAGGGAAGACCGCATATCCACTTTTTTTCCATAGGAGGACTATAAAAATGACAGATTACGATTTGCTTACAAGCCAATTAAACAGCCTTGCTTCGGATGAACCGCTTTTTGTTCCGGTATTGTCCAATGCATCGGCTCTTTTATATGAAAATCTCGAAGATATTAACTGGGCAGGGTTCTATCTGATGGATAAGGGTTCCCTCATGCTCGGTCCCTTCCAGGGAAAGGTTGCCTGCATAAGAATTCCGCTTGGAAAGGGCGTTTGCGGAACAGCCGCAAAGGAGGACAGGACCCTTCTTGTTGAGGATGTTCACAAATTTGCCGGACACATCGCCTGTGATGCGGCATCAAATTCAGAGATTGTTATTCCCATGCACTGCAATGGCAAGGTGATAGGAGTCCTTGATATAGACAGCCCAAGCTATGACAGATTCAAATTCGAGGACCAGATCGGACTTCAGAAATTTGTAAAGGCAATCGAGGAAAAGACGGACTTTTGCAGGTTTAACGGACTTAGAGAGGAACAGTTCCATGAGTAAGATTTCTTTTTCAAGTGATTATACAAAGGGTGCACACCCAAGAATCTTGGAGCGTCTTGCAGAGACCAATTTCGAGCAGATAGACGGCTATGGCACAGATGATTACTGCAAGAGTGCGGCTGAGAAGATCAAAAAACTCTGTGGCACTCCCGAGGCGGATGTTTTCTTCCTGGTGGGAGGAACCCAGACCAATCAGACTATTATTGATATGCTCCTTAAGCCCTATGAGGGCGTTGTTGCAGCCCAGACAGGACATGTTGCAGCCCACGAGGCAGGAGCTATCGAGTTTTCGGGCCACAAGGTTCTGACACTGCCAAGTTTTCCAGCAGAAGCAGATTCCGCTGATGGAAGCGAAGCCCCGAGCGCTGTCTACTCAGACCAGGTGGGAAAGATTAGGGCAAAGGATTTAAAGGACTATATTGACACCTTTTACGGAGATGATAATCACGAGCATATGGTATTTCCGGGAGCAGTTTACATTTCGCACCCGACCGAGTACGGAACCCTTTATTCTAAGGCAGAACTATCGGAGCTTTCAGACATCTGTCGGGAGTATGATATCCCTCTTTTCCTGGACGGAGCCCGTCTTGGCTACGGACTTATGAGCAAAAGAACTGACGTCACAATTCAGGATATTGCCCATCTGGTAGATGTATTTTATATCGGTGGAACCAAGGTTGGAGCCCTGTTTGGAGAAGCGGTTGTCTTTACAAAGGGGGCGCCCACAAAGCATCCTGTGCCTATCATCAAGCAGCACGGAGCACTTCTTGCCAAGGGATGGCTACTGGGACTTCAGTTCGACACTCTTTTTACAGATGATCTCTATATGAATATCAGTAAAAATGCCATTGAGATGGCGGAGCTGTTAAGAAAAGGCCTTTTGGAGAAGGGCTATAAGCTTTATATCGATTCTCCTACAAACCAGCAGTTCATCGTGATGGAGGATGACAGGCTTAAAGAGTTCTCAGAGCATGTAAGATATGGTTTCTGGGAAAAGACAGATGATAAGCATACAGTGATAAGGCTTGCCACAGACTGGGCAACTACAAAAGAAGATATCGATGAACTTATGAAGTTTCTGTGATTTTACTGACAATTATATAATTAGGTTTGTTTTTTCAAAAAATACAACACATTTTATAAGAAAAGATTATAATATTATTAAACGTTTCAGTTGTCGTTTTATTGGGGAGATGACTGGAAAATTATAATATGCAAGGAAAGGAACTTGCGATTTTTTGGAGGTGTTGTATGAAGAAATATGTTGCGGAATGTATTGGAACAGCGGTATTAGTAGTTTTGGGCTGCGGAACAGCGATGCTTGTTGGATGTGATGCGGCAAACGGAGCAGGCTATCTTTTGACAGCTCTTGCTTTTGGTCTTGTAATCGTTGGAATGGCTTATTCTATCGGAAATATTTCAGGATGCCATATCAACCCTGCAGTATCTCTTGGAGTTCTCATGACCGGTGGAATGCCTGTCAGTGAGTTTATCGGTTATGTTATTTCACAGTGCATCGGCGCTTTTGCAGGAGCAGGTCTCCTTGCTCTTATTTTCGGAGTTGGCGGAGTAGAGGATAAGACCGGCGGTTTTGGTTCTAACGGTCTTGCCGGCGTTTCAGGAAATCCTGTTGCAGGACTTCTTGTTGAGGCAGTTCTTACTTTTGTATTTGTATTTGCAATCCTTGGTGTTACATCCAAGAAGGCAGGTCATGGCTCTTTTGGCGGACTGGTAATCGGTCTTACACTTACTCTTGTACATATTCTTGGAATCGGCCTTACAGGCACATCAGTTAACCCTGCAAGAAGCTTTGGACCGGCTCTTGTTGCAGCCTTTACAGGAAACACAGAACCTATCACAGCTCTCTGGGTATTCGTTGTAGGACCTCTTGTAGGCGCAGCTCTTGCAGCAGTTGTTTATAAATATCTCGAGGATTGATCTGTAGCTTTTTTGCCATAATAAAACTTTAATAGTGTACTGATTCTCAGGGGCTTGCCTATCAGGCCGTGAATAAGTACACTATTGTTATGGTGAGGAGTCTATGAGAAAAAGAATCATTCTATTTGCGATAATCTTTTTCTTTTGTTTTGGGCGGAGCAGTTTTTTGGCTTATGCCAGTGAGCTGGATGAGACAATAGCTTCTATGCAGGAGCAGGAGGCCCAGACGAAGGAAACCATATCGAATCTTGAGAAGCAGACCAAGGAGACGAAGGATGCCATTTCTGCGCTTCAGGGGCAGAAAACCCAGACCCAGGGCAACATCTCCAATCTGGAAAGTAAGAGTACTGCGCTTCAGAGTACTATCAATGGTTATTCCAATAAATTAAACGATCTGAATGATGAAATATCCGTGGCTGAGCAGGCTTTGGCGGAGGTTTCCGCTGAGATTGTGCAGCTGGATAAAGAGCTGCAGGATGCTAGGCAGAAAGAGCAGGACCGACACGATCTTTTGATGCACCGTATGAAATCCACATACGAGAGCGGGGGTTCCAAGGGAATGCTGGTAATTCTTCTGGAATCCGGATCCATTCAGGAATTTTTGACAAAATATGAGTATTTCAAGGCGATAATGCGCTATGACAGTAAGGTCATCGCAGAATATCAGGCACTTCAGGAAGTAATAAAACAAAAGACCGAGGTTGTAGAGGCAAAAGAGGCTGAGCTTGACCAATATCAGGAGATGCTTGATGAAAAACATGACGAGTTGACAGACCTTACGGATACAGTAAAGGGACAGCTGAATTCCACCAGGAACAGTCTTTCCTCGGAAAAGAATAAGCTGGCGGATTATGATAAGCAGCTGGCAAGTCTCGATGAAAAGATGAAGGCCCTTGAGTCCCAGACAGCGGCAGCTCAGGCAAAGCTGGCTCAGCAGATTGCGGAGAGGCTTGCTCTGACTAAGGAAGATACATCCGGTTCCTATGCAGCGAACGCAACAGAGCTTGAGTGGCTGGCGGCTACCATACAGGCTGAGGCGGGAGGCGAGTCCTATACAGGAAAGCTTGCGGTAGGCTCGGTTATCATGAACAGGGTAAAGAGTTCTGCTTTTCCCAATACCATCATAAGTGTAATCACGCAGAATCTTCAGTTTGCATCCTATCGTTCGGGAAAAGTTGAGCTTATCATAGCAAATGGTCCTAATTCCACCTGTATTCAGGCAGCGCAGGAGGTTTTAGCCGGTGCCCGTGTTGGCGACTACCTCTTTTTCATGACAAAGTACTATGCAGATTATTACGGCATTAGTGAGTACACAATGATAGGAAATCACGCCTTCTTCTACAGATGGGTGACAAATAAAAAGACTGAGGAAGCAGCTCCTGCGGAGAATCCACAGACTGAGCCAGCTGCAGAAACACCTTCCGAGAATCAGGAACAGCCCGCTCAGGAAGAGACACCTTCTGAGAATCAGGATAGCGGAGAGAATCAGGATAATGGTGAGAGCCAGCCTCAGGAGGAATCCCAGGATAACTCCGGGGATGGAGGACAGGAAGAATCCGGCGGTGGCGGCGAAGGCGATAATTCCGGGGAAAACCAGGAGGGTGGCTGAGTGAAAGCCACAGTTCGTTACTGTTCACTCGCTTGCAGCTCGCTCCAGTAACGAATTCGCGCATTCATTCCAATTCGACTTCGTCGAAGAAATGCGCTCACTCCTGAATCACTTTCTCACGAAATGCGCAGCAGAGTGCGCATTTCTGTCTGAACA
>JAFPVA010000060.1 GCA_017413105.1 Butyrivibrio sp.
AGAACCGTCCCCTCGTTCCACCGTCCCCTCGTTCCACCACCTCAATTCTTTCAGTTACTCAAGATTCTATATACTGTTGTTTTAGATTTTCCGGTTAATTTAGCAATTTGCGACATCGAAAGCCTATAGTCATATAGTCGTCTTACATAATCTTTTTGTTCTTTAGGAGAAAGTCTCTGATAATCCGATAAATTCTTGCAACCGGTAACACTGACCATTGTTTCTTTTGCTTTTTTCTCCAGTACAAATTTTTTATCAGAATAATCTATGACCTGGTCCTCATTGGCTTCGTTTACGAATTTAATTAGTCTTTTGAGTCCACCGGATAATTCAACTGCTAGACCAGTATCTGTGATAGAATTTTTTCGAAAATAATAGTCGTTATAGCAGCTCCATCTGTATGATTCAACGTCGCTACAGATACAAGCTTTTACTGGATTTTGAATAATATATCGTAATACTGTCAGGAAATACGCTTCGTTTTCAATATTTTCACTTTTAAATCTGTCTTGGAAAAGATGGCCAATCCGTCCATATTTTTTGTTGAACCAATACACATAGCGGCAACATATTCTTTTCATAAAGACGTCAAGATCTTCTCCTTCAGGACTTACGAGCAAATGCACATGATTTGGCATTAGACAGTAAGCGTATATTTTGCATCCTGATATTTCTTTACACTTTTTCAGAACATTAAGAAATCTTCTATAATCAGAATCCTCTTCGAAAATAATTTGCCTGTTAACTCCTCTCATCATTACATGATAAATATTTGTTGTACTCTTTTTTCTTGCCCTTCTTGGCATAATAAAAAATCCTCCCTTTTAGGTTTTATTGCTACATGACGTGGAATAATGCACATGAGAAAGTGTGTGCAGAATAAAACAGAATGTAACGAATTATGTGATCTTTAAAAGATCGTAAATGTGATTATAACAGACAAATCTTAAGAAATTCAGTCGAAAAATCTTAAGATTTTATGTAGATGGAAAAATTTTTTGAGTGGAACGAGAGAACCGTCCCCCCGTTACATGGAACGCAAGAACCGTCCCCTCGTTCCACCACTTTATAATTTCTTCACAAATCCATTTAAGTAATATTTAGGTTTCCCCATTAAACTGACCTCATAAGATAAACACAGCACACGAAAAAACGGAGAAAAAGATGGCAGGAATAAAAAACGTATTTGAAAGAATTGAAGTTAAATACCTTCTGGATGAACTGCAATATCAGGCACTGATGAAAAAGCTTGAGCCAATAGCAGCCATAGACAGCTACGGAGAGACCTCGATCCTTAATATATACTTTGACACACCGGACTACAAACTCATTGAGAAATCTCTTGAGAAGCCGGTCTACAAGGAAAAGTTAAGACTCAGGACCTACGGAATTCCCGAAGACGACACAAACGCCTTCATAGAGATAAAGAAAAAATACAAAGGCGTTGTCTACAAAAGAAGGATCACAATGAGTTACGCCGAAGCAGTTGATTACCTTACAAAAGGCGCAAGACCGCCGAAGGAAAATCAGATTTCAAAGGAGATCGATTACTTCCTGAAATACTACGAAGGCTTAAAGCCCGCCATGGCCATATCCTACGACCGCATCGCAATGGCAGGAATTTACGACCCGGACCTTCGGATCACCTTTGACACCAACATCAGATGGCGTACCAATGACCTGACCCTCAAGAAAGGAAATGTGGGAAAAGACATTCTTCTTCCCGGTCAGCACCTGATGGAACTAAAGATTGCAGGCGCCATGACACCTCAGCTGGCCCGCATTCTTGATGAACTAAACATTCGCCAGACCAGTTTTTCCAAATATGGAAGAGGCTACCTGGACCTCATGCAGACAAACAGAGGACAATTCGCAGCAAAAGACAAAGAAACTCAGGCAGGGAAAAGTTCAAGAATACTTTCCTTTCCACGAGCAGTTTAATGATAAGATAAAAAGGAGAAAAAAGATATGACAACAGATTTCATTTTCGGAAGCATAATGGAAAGCGGCTCAATGACAGGAACCGCGTTTTTAATAGCAACTCTCTGTTCACTGGCAATCGGCTGCTTCATAGCCTTCATGTACACCATCAAAAACCACTATTCAAAGAGCTTCATCATCACCCTGGCTCTCCTTCCCGCCATCGTTCAGATGGTCATTATGCTGGTTAACGGCAACATCGGCGCCGGCGTGGCAGTTGCCGGAACCTTTTCTTTAGTCAGATTCCGCTCTGCTCCGGGTTCGGGAAAAGAAATTACCAGCATCTTCCTGGCTATGGCAACAGGCCTTGCTACCGGAATGGGCTACATCGGTATTGCAGCACTCTTCACCGTGATCATCACCGTTGCAAACCTCATTCTTTCCAGTATGTCTTTTAACAGCAATGCAGCAGAGGAAAAAACACTTAAGATCACAATCCCTGAAAGCCTTGATTACGAGGGAGTTTTCGATGATATTTTCAGCAGATACACCGACAAAGCAGAGCTTGAAGAAGTAAGGACTTCCGGCATGGGCAGCCTTTACAAGCTCACATACAGGATTGTTCTCAGACAGAAAGCCTCAACAAAGGGCATGATAGACGAAATAAGGCAAAGAAACGGCAACCTGGAAATCACCTGCTCAAGACCTGTAACGGTCAGGGCTGAGGAGCTGTAAGGATGAAGAAATACTGCAATAGATAATAAAAAAACAAACTATATATCAGACACAATATAACGGTTCCCCAATAATCTGTCAGAATTTGAAACACGAAGACAAATGACATCCAATTATTATAGAAAGCGAGATTACAATCATGAAAAAAAGAAATAGATTTCTTGCAGTTTTATTTTTGAGCACCGCTCTTGTAGTGGGCGGCTGCGGCCTTGGAGATACTTCAAGCGCATCAACAACAGTGGTAAGCTCTGATTCCGCCACATCCGGATCAGAAAGCAGTGCCGAATCAAATACCATATCCAACGATAAGAACCAGGAAAAATCAGGTGAGAACTCAGACGCAAATGCTTCAAGTGAAAAATCTCAAAGCAGCAAATCCAGCACATCTTCCGGCTCCGCAACTGACCTCTCAAGCATCATCGATACCTCTGACATGTTCAGCGACAGGGATCTTGAGCAGGAAGCTGATCTTTCCGAAGCCCAGTACATTACCTTAGAAGACGGAAAAGATGTAACTATCAGCGCTGAAGGCGTCTACGTTATCCAGGGCTCTGCAAAAGACTGCACTATCATCGTAGAAGCTGATGATTCAGCCAAGGTGCAGCTGGTTCTCGACGGAGTATCAATTACCAACAGCGATTCTCCTGCAATCTATGTAAAGAGCGCGGACAAGGTCTTTGTCACTACAACAGGAAATGAAAACACTTTAACCGTCACAGGAAGCTTTACTTCCGACGGCGATACCAATACAGATGCCGTAATTTTTGCAAAGGATGACATTACCTTTAACGGAACAGGCTCCCTGACAATTGTTTCAACCGCTAATGGCATTTCGGGAAAAGATGATGTCAAATTCACCGGCGGAACCTATAACATCGAGGCTTCAGAAGATGCCATTGAGGCAAAAGATTCTGTGAGGATCTGCGATGGCTCTTTTACCATTAAGGCGGGAAAAGACGCTATACACAGCGAAGATTCCGATGACACATCCAAGGGCTTTGTCTATATCTCAGGAGGGAACCTCACTATCGAAGCTGAGGATGACGGAATCCAGGCCACAACAGCTCTTATGATTGATGGCGGAACAATAAACGTTTCTGCTTCTGAGGGACTTGAAGCAACTTTTGTCCAGATAAATGACGGTACTCTCAGCATCTCTGCCAGCGATGACGGAATCAACGCTTCCAATAAGAGCAGCCTTCTTGATGTTGTCATCGAGATCAACGGCGGAAATGTCTCCATCGACATGGCAAGCGGCGACACTGATGCCCTTGACGCCAACGGAAATCTTTACATCAATGGCGGAACAGTCGATATAAACGCCCAGTTTGCTTTTGACTTTGACGGCGAGGCTCAGCTTAATGGCGGAACTGTAACCGTAAATGGCGAGGAAGTCACAGAAATCACAGGCTCCATGTTCGGTGGTCAGGGTGGCTTCGGCGGTGGCCAGGGCTTTGGCGGCCAGCGGCCAGGTTCCGATAACGGTACTGACGGACAGGGATTCAGTGGCGGTAACCCTCCTGAAGGGTTTGATGGCAGCAATACTCCGGAACTCCCTGAGGGCTTCGATAAAGACAATATACCCGAAGGTTTCAACGGTGGTCCAGGAGCTGGTGATGGAAACCAAAGTTCCAACGGGCAGAAACCTGGTGCCGGAAAAGGCAACAAATAAGCAAGTTTGAAAAGATGAAACAATGGTGGAACGAGGGTGAAACGAGGGGACGGTTCCTTCGTTCCATTGAACACAATGGAACGAGAGAACCGTCCCCCCGTTTCACTTACTCCAATTTCATTGAACACAACGGAACGCAAGAACCGTCCCCCCGTTCCACCTCGTTTCACCCCTTATACTTAAATCCCAGCATCGTCACGTCGTCGAACTGTTCTGCCTCGCCCACAAATTCTGCAAGGTTTCTGCTAATCCTGTTAAGGAGCCGCTCCATAGGCACGTCCTTATTGGCGTTAAGAACCTCAAGGAGCCTCCCCACGCCATACTGCTTCGTATCGATGTTGATTGCCTCCGGCGCGCCGTCGGTATATACGAAAAGAATATCTCCAGGCTCAAGCTGCAGCTCGTAGCCCTTGAACTTAACGCCCTCCATGGTTGCCACAGCGCAGCTGTGCTTATCCTTGTAAATCTCAAAATCGCCGTCACCTTTTTTCAGGATAGGATACTCGTGCCCGGCGTTTGCGCAGGACATGAGGCCGGTCTTAATGTTGAGGATTCCGATCCATACAGTCACGAACATGTCCACTTCGTTGCCTTCGCACAGGATATCGTTGGCTTTCTGAAGGATTTCCGTCGGAGAATTGCCGGATTCAGCCATGGTCCTTATGGCGGTCTTGCTCCGCATCATGAAAAGAGCTGCCGGTATGCCCTTTCCTGCAACATCCGCGATAACGACGCAGAAGTTATCCTGACCTACGTAAAAGAAATCGTAGAAGTCGCCGCCGACTTCTTTTGCGGGATTCATGCTCGCGTAAATATCAAAACAAGCTCCCGGAAAATCGAACTTCTTTGGCAGTGCAGATTCCTGGATAATCTTGGCAAATAAAAGTTCCTGCTCCATCTTCTTCTCTGCAGCAGCGATATAGCCCTTCAGCACATTGACCGTCTCATTTATGTCATTTGACAATGACGCAAATTCCGAGGATTTATATACGGACACCTCCTCATCCAGATTGCCGTCGGTGATCTTCGCCAAAGAAGCGTTTACAAGGTCAAGATTATCCACCACGATAGCCTGAACCAGCATCGAAACCAGCACATAGATTACGGCAAACAGCAGAATATCCGCAAAAATCGCCTCCAGGATTGCCTCATTTCTGTCCTCGTACACTTCAGTGGAAGGCTTTCTTACAAGAAGTATCTCGCCTTCATCCAGTTTTTCTATATAGCAAAAGCACTCTATGCCAAAAACCGTCTCCAGCACAAACCCGTCATCGAATGCCTGCAGCGCCTCAAGGTCATTTAGATTTACCAATTGCCCCTTGTGCTTTCCGGCGATTATGATTCCATTTTTACTGATTATTTCAAAAGAGCCGTTATCTCCCACATGGAAATTCAGCGCCCCGAAGTCATCTCCGTTCTTCCGCACTCTTTCGTAGGTCTGCCGTATGTCCGTTGCAATCTTCGACATATCTTCCCTTGAATACTGGATTGCAGACGATGTTTGTAATCTGTAGGTAAAAATAATGCTGAGAACGATGATGGTTCCGGTGACGATAAAGAGCCAGAATTCGAACTGCTGCGAGACTCGTGTCTCCTCTTCCTTTATCTTTCTAAAGAGCTTTAGCCTGTCAGGAGACAACTGTCTCAGTATCAGTGAGATAATCGCAAGCCCCAGGCCGCAAAAACATATCATCGGCAAAGAGCAGATCTTTACAACGTAAAAAGCCATATCTATGTCGTCCCTGTGAGTGATCAGGACCACATACATGTGGAACACTTCCATCACCGCTCCCATAAAAAACGCATAGACTATCGATGGCTTTTTTCCCTTGAAAATAACCACATTCATCCCGGCAGCCACAAATCCCGCAAGGCAGGTAGAAGCACTGCAGGCAATCTTGGTATATGCTCCAACTCCAAAATAAGCTCCTGCAATATATCTTTCAATTCCGCCGATGAGCCCTGCAACAATCCCGGCAAAGGGGTCAAAGAAAAGACCTGCAATAAGCGGTCCCATGTCCCTGACATTCAGGATCATGTGAATGTATTCCACGCCAAAATGTGTTGACAGTACCGCGCAACCACCAAAGAACACGCCAATGAATAACTTCCACAAGGTCGTCATCTGCCTGTTCTTCATAAAATGCCACCATAGAATTGTCACCAGCGTGTAAAGAAGCACCAACGCTGACATTTTCGCCATCATAGCAAGCATCGATAAATCCCCCCATACACAAGTCGGTATATATACTTTCCTTATTATATTTTACTATCAAATTGTGCAAAAATATGCGCTTTATTATATTTTTATAAAGGCAAAGAGTCGGTTACTGTTCACTCGCATGCAGCTCGCTCCAGTAACCAATTCGCGTATTTATATTGCTTTATTTCAGATATTTGCAAAAAAGACCCTATACCATCGCAACTGCAATGATATAAGGCCTTATTATAATCTCACTCGCTCTTTACCCCGTCGTGCATCTCCTTAACTCTCTCTTCAGAGAAGCCCTCGGTGCTCTCCTTCTGGGTCAGTATCTTCACTGTCTCAAAGATGATCTGAAGATCAAGAAGAAGACTGTAATTGGTGATGTATAGTAGATCAAGCTTTAACTTGTCAAGAGCCGTTGTGTTGTATTTACCGTAAACCTGCGCCATTCCTGAAAGCCCGCCCTTAACCTTGGATCTGAAGGTAAACTCCGGAATCTCTTTTGTGTACTTCTCAACGTGTTCAACACGCTCAGGTCTCGGTCCGATAATTGACATCTCGCCCTTAAGAATGTTCACCAGCTGTGGAAGCTCATCCACTCGGCAGGCCCTTATTATGTGCCCCACCTTGGTGATCCTGTCGTCGTTTTCCCCTGCGGGATGCGGCTTTCCATCCTTCTCCGCATCAACGATCATGGACCTGAACTTAAGGATCATGAACTTCTTACACCCTATGGTACATCTCTCCTGCTTGTAAAAAACAGGTCCGCCATCCTCAAGCTTTATGGCAATCGCCGTAACTATCATGATGGGACTTAGGAGTATCAGTGCAAAAAGACTCAGCACAATATCGAAAAATCTCTTTATGATCTGCTGCCACCAGTTTATCCCAATATTCCTTGCAAGAAACATCGGAGTGTCAAAAAGATTCAGTTCCTCGGTGCTCTTTACGATGATGTCGGAAATCTTCGGAACAAAGTACACTCTCTTGTCCATATCGAAACAGAGCTTCAACACCCTGTTTTTCTCCTTGGAAGGCATGTCGCCGATAAGGACTGCGTCAAACTTCTCGATTTCTGACTTTAGCTCCTCATCGTCGCTGTCATAGCGCATCACCTTGTCAATCTGGTACTTGTAATAGATCTGGGACATTTTGTAGTAGATATCATTGTTTCTTTTACCGTTGATCTCAAGAACCCTCAGCGGGGGAAATAGCTTTCGGTAAAAATCTATCATAGGAATAACTAAAAGAATAAGAACTGCCATGTGAAGGAAAAACATAAGAAAATACATCTTGCAGAAGGTCCCGAAAAGCCTGTATCTTCCAGCAATGGCTACGGAAATAAAAACTTCTAAAACTTCAACCGTGAAAGCTGTGAGAAACTGTGAGGCAAGAATATTGGTCTTTCTCTCGACGCCAATCCTGAAGGCCTTTAGCCATCTGCCCACAAAAACAAAGACAATAGCATAAACAAGCAGGGCAATCCAAACATTGGAAATCCTGCTAAGATGCCCTAACTCATAATGAATGTAGATAAAATTGCTCCAGTGAATATAAAAGATAAAAGTAGAAACTACTGTCAGTATAGCCTGACACATACCTCTATAGACATATTTCCCCTGAATCTTCTGCTTCACACTTAATCCCCCTAAGTGCATAAAATCTAATCTGATCTAACGCCATCGGCCTTCACTTCAACTACTACATCGATTCGTCAGATGCCCTCGGCCGTTAGTCCAGTCACAGCCTGAATCCATCAGCCTTCTGCATCAATCCAACCTTAGTCTACCGCCACCTGCACCTTCTCATAGAAGGTCTCATAGATCATGTCCTTAAGCTTCTCATCATCTGTATGAAACTCCTGCCTGCCATTACTTACAATGGAAGTGCCCTTTATGACATGAGAACTCTTGTTGTCCAGATCAAAACCTGCAGCCTCAGTAGCCAGATACATAAGCTGATTGGTGCTCATATTTGTATCAACATAATCTCCTCCGGCATTAAGGATAGCCATAAAGGAAATCGGTTCAGTCTTAACCTTCGCATAAACCTTGGCAATGATGGCATTAAGTATCATCTCTTTTCTGTCCATCTTTTCATCGGCGGTAAGTTCATCATCACCCTCACCAAGAAAATCGATGATCTCCCTGCCTTCCAGATGAATTATATCGCCATCAAGAACACTCTTGCCGTTATAATCAAAATCATGAAGCGCCAGCACATCCACTCCGTCAAGAGCCTCGCAGATTGGAAGGATTCCTTCCATAGTAACGGAAACGTAGCCATGAATCGGGAGCTGATGCATGAGCTTGGATACCAGCTCGATCTGCTTGTCCCCGCGCTCGTCCCTGGGAGCAGCAGCTGCAAGTTCCACCAAAGTGCCGTACTTACCGTCTTCTGAAGTAATTATGCTGTGTCTGTCAATAGGAATATAGTCGATATGCTTATTTTTCGTATCAAGGGAAAAGAGCATGAATGCAGCAGATTCAAGGTTGTCGCTGAAGCCGCCGTCCGTGCAGGTCACAAGAAAAGACATAAGCCCCTCTTTGTAAGCATAGGCCTGCCCGTTATGCATCTTCCACTCGGTCTGCCACTTGGGAGTCGAAAGAACTTCCGCCTCCAGATCAGACTGGGACTGCTCAATAATAGGCTCCGATGTCCTGGCATTACGAATAACCCCTGCGTGTCCGTGGTTTAAATACAGGTACACAAGGTCAAACATAACTGCTATGGCAAGCACTATATAAAGAATAGCCTTTATGGAAAATTTGCTCTTCTTTTTTACATCTCTTTCTAATGCGGATTCTATGTCACTCACCTCTTGAATCTCGTTTTGGGTAAAAATCATAAGGCCATGCTCAGAGAATCTTTATTCCTCATCTGATGCCATTTCTTCTCTGCGTCTCATTTCTCCTATCTCAGTCTTTGTCGCATCAAAGAACCACCAGATAAGTACAAGGAGAACCAGCGCACCTGCTGCAATAATGATATTCTTGGCGATGTGAACGATACCACCATCCATGTAGTACTGAGGTGCAACAGAAGCCTTTACTGCATTTGAGAAAAGAGTTGTCTTGTAGTACTCCTCTGTAGTCTGCTCAATAAGAGTTACCCAGGAAGAAATTGTGGTATCAAGTCTCTTAAGAAGTCCATCCACATAATCATACTGAGACTGATCATTTGCATTTTCGTGAGCCTGAAGTGAATTTAACTGAAGATAGTACTCATTAAGAGAAGTATTCTGGACAGATATCTGTTTGTTGAGACTTATCTTCTGATTTACTAAAGTGTCGTAGTATTCATTCTTCTCACCATATTCAAGGGTGGAATCAGAACTACTTACCACAACCACAGGGTCTTTTTCATAATTGTTGATAGTATTTGTAACGCTCTCAAGCTGGGTCTGGAGCTCAGAAATCTTATTGCTGCACTCCCTGATCATGTACTCATAGTACTCAATCTGTCTGTTTTTATCCTTGGTAAGAGCATTACTCTCAACAAAGGAAGAAAGCTTGGAAATATCTACAGACTGCACAAACTGCAGTGCTGTAACGATATCCTCATAGGAAAGACCGGTCTGGGAAGATCTAAAATCAGGAGCCTCTTCAAGCTTCTCATTTACATAGGAAAGCATGATATCGATCTGAGTCTTTACCAGGTCAACACTTTCGCCGTAATCGTAATCAGAGCCACTGAGAAGGTTGGAAGTAACTGTAAGAACCTCAGTATTAGCATAGGTGTCCATAAAGTACTGTCTGTAGCTTACGATTATACCGTCCAGGATCTCTGTAAGCTCTCTTGGGCTGAAGGTTCCGTCATCATACAGATAAATGATGTACTGGGATGGGAAATAAGAAACATCGAGGATCTTCTCATACTTGGAAGCATCCTTCTCTGCCATTTTCTCGAAAGTTGTGATCTGCTCAACCGCATCCTCAGGGATGACGCCCTGAATAACGATGTTCCTGCGGACAGAATCTGTATAGATTTCATCAAGTCCAAGCTCTGTAAGTGCATTCTGTATTACGTTGGGAGACTTGAGCATTGATACGTCAAAAGCAGAGCCGTTGGGGCTTATGCCTGATTCAATTCCCTCAAACTGGAAAGTAACAAGTGCTCTTGCATAGGAGCCTTTTCCTGACATGTGCTCAAAACCCGAGTATAAAACTCCTGCTGCCGCACCCACTAAAATTGCCAGAGTAAGAAGATAAGCCATAAGCTTTTTCTTTTTACCCATGTGGGAAAAGATATTGATGAGATCCAGTTCAGTTTCATTTGCGTTATTTTTCTGATTTACCTGGAGTATTACCTTCCTGTTCTCATTGTTCATAATCTGATCCATTTTAATGTTTGTTCCCCCTGTCTATACTTTTTAATTCTGCTCCGCAGACTGTTTGCCGCGGTTCTTTATAATATAATTCTTAAATTTGCGATAATCATAGCGCAGCTTACCAATGGTAAAAAGAGCCAGACCAAAGATAAACGCTGCCATAGCAAAGAACAATACAACTACAAAATCAAATTTTCTGCGCTTAGGAGCCTCTTTCTCATTGGAAGAACCAAAATCCTCATCGGAAGTGTAGAGCTTGTTGGCCTCAACAAAACCATCATCCGAACTGCCTGTATTGGAGATTATCTGGGCAGGAGTAACTACGTTGGAGTCCTCTCCGGTTGTCTCAGTATTCTCCACGGTCTCTTCAGCGTTTTCCTCGCCGGTGTTCTCTGCGTTCTCCTCAGTGCCTTCTTCGCCCTCTTCACCTTCCTGGGTTTCCTCAGTATTCTCAGCTACCTTTACAGCTTCTGCAGAAACCATGTCTTCTCTGATATAACCTGCCACGCCTGCGTAGCTTACTTTATACCATACTTCACCATCTTCATTGGTGATGCGCTCGTCTGAACTTACCACGAGGCCAAAGGGAATAACCACCTTGCTCTCAGAGGAAGTAGAAGCAGATTCCCTGAGATTGGCATTCTTAAGAAGAGTCAAGGTATACTTACCACTCTCAGAAGTTGGTCCGGTCTCCTCTGTCTCTTCTGTGTTCTCTTCTTCGGTCTTCTCTTCTTCCTGCTGCTTGGCTGTTGTAGTAGTGGTTGAACGGCTGCTGCTCCGACTTCTCTTCTGAGCCGCTTGTTGTGAAGCTGCCTCCGCTTCTGCCGCTGCAGCTGCCTGAGCCTCTGCATCCGGTGCTGCCTGAGCTTCCGCCGCCTGGGCCTCTGCTGCCGCCTGTGCTTCCGCAGCTGCCTGGGCTTCTGCTGCCGCCTGAGCCTCCGCCGCTGCCTGGGCTTCTGCTGCCGCCTGAGCCTCTGCTGCTGCCTGAGCCTCCGCTGCCGCTGCAGCTTCTGCTGCTGCCTTCTTCTCAGCCTCTGTCATGTCCTCCACTTTTTTCTCAGCGTGAACAGTCACAGAAGCCGGTGAAAAACATAGCGCCGCCGCTGTTATAGGAATCATTAATTTGTACTTGTTAAATTTCCCCATTAAAACTCACCCACGTAAAACAAATTTTAGCCTATAAGGCCATCTCATTTAACTATAACACAATAAAGTGCATGATTCCAACATTCTTATGAATTACTTACAATAAATTCCACCTGATCCTTTAAGATATGGACTGTAATCTCGCCGGCTGTAGCTGCAAGAATTGATTCATTAAGTTCTTTCTGGGAAAAGCGCGACCTGTCAAGTTTCCACTCATACTGCGAGCTGTTTCCCGACATCATGGCTTCAAGACCAAGTCTCATAGCCTCAAACACCCTGCCCGGAATGGTATTTATGGCATCATTTTTGCCGCTGCTGGAAAGCTCAATCAGCCTCTTGTATTCCTTACTGCCTACCGCTGCTCTGAAACTAAGATGAATCTTGTATTTAATACCGCTTCCTTCAATCCAGAACTTTATCTTGGTACTTCCCATAACATCCTGTATAAAGAGAATCGATTCCTCCGTAAGATGCTCTAACTTAAAGGTCTCTTTGGAATCAAGGTTCTGTCTTGCAGCAAACTGAGTTGTAAGCTTCATCGCTGTACCTATGTCATTTTCAGAATTGGACAGGAGTATGTTATTGGTTCTGAAGTAGCGTCTTGCAGGAGCAGTATTATTCTGCTGCTTCTGCACCAGATTCTTCTGGTCATCTTTCTTACTGACATCAACAACATTGAGATAGTTATAAGGAATCTCAATATTGTTGGCTTTAAACGCCTTGTTAACACGAATGTTTATATCCGTTGTAGCAACGTAGCTGCTGGTAGTTTTGGTAACCCAGATGGTGGTTTCCAGAATAAGTGCTGAATCCGCAAATTTAAGGAAATAAACAGGTCCTGAATCCTCCAATACTCCGTTTCTGACAACGCCTAATGTATATGGGCTCTCCACAACGCAGTCCCTTATGATGTCTATGGCCTTCTGGACATCGGTATCATAACTTACGGAAAACTGTAAATGAATTCCTCTTCTCTCATCGTTATGATAACTGGTATTGATAAGCGTTTTGTTATTGAGCTGACTGTTGGGAACAATGATCTTAAGATCATCATAGATTCCCACCACAATATGACGCAGCGTAATATCCTCAACTATTCCTGCCTCCATTCCCTCAATAATGATACGGTCCCCGATTTCAAAAGGTTTGTTCACACTTATCAGAAATCCGCAGATAATATCAGAAATAGCTGTCTGGGCAGCAAAACCTACAATTGCCACAATCAGCGCAGATCCTGTTAGTAAGAAAGATTTCAGATTTAGTTCAGGATTTATTATTCCTATTATGCGCGCAGTGCAAAAAGCAATGACAAACAGCTGCATAAGCTGCAAAAGATATCTTCTGTGAAGAATCTTATGTGCCTTGCCTTTCCTTATAATAACGCTAAGTCCAAAGAAAATCGCAGCACCGACAACTGCAATGATTGCGATAATTATTATGCTTCTAACTGTTATCTGCTCTTTCATAGCCAGTACGCTCCTTTTAAATGAAACGGGAACCATGGTCGTATATTCGTGCATTATAATTATATTATATCACACACGCAGCGCAATCTATTATTTCGGATTGCGGGTGTATCTTTCATCCCGTAAAGTAAATTTTTAAAGTTCGGAGGACACGGTTCAACTATCCATATTCAGCCATAACTTTTTCTTATTAGCGCTTTAAACCATTAAAAGGCGGCCGTATCTGCGAAAAAATGGCAGATACGGCCGCCTGAGGGGGCTGTATTTATCTTCCTGTTACATCATATCCAATGTATTCTTCTGATAATGCTTTGATGGTTCCGTCCTCCTTAAGAGTCCTGATGGCCTCATCAACTGCTGCCTTGACTTCCTCACCCTCCGGTGTCTTGGCGTAGATAAAGTAAGTAAATGGTGAGCATACTTTTTCGCTTTCCTCGTCGGTAAGCTCGATTATGTCGAAGTCGTCATAGAATGTTGGATAGATTTCAAGATAGTTTTTAAGACTTGGCTGACTTAAGAATCCAAAATCAGCAACTCCTGCGTTCACATCCTGGAACTGCTTTAATGTATCAGCGTCTGTATAAACAAGATCAACAGAGTTATCCGGGTGCTGCTCGTTGTATTCCTCAAGGAAGAGCTGAGTCATAAGTCCGTTGCCTGTTGTAAATGCCTTGTGTCCTCCTACGTCTTCCAGTGTCTTTATCTCATCAAAGCCTTTTCTTACATAGATTGCTTCCTTTTCGTAGCAGACATATTCTTCGCCAAAGAGATATTTCTCGGCTCTGTCTGCTCTCCAGTTAAAGTTATTTACAGCCACTGTGTATCTGCCTGAATCAACTCCGGTAAAAAGGCTGGCAAACTCTGTCTTTTCAAATTCAAATTCGTACTGCGGAAGCAGCTTATCAATTGCATAGATGACTTCTGCATCGTAGCCTGCGATTGATCCGTCCTCTTCAACCCAGAGCCATGGCTTTACTGTAATTGAGCTTCCTCCCCTGAGGTTACTTACTACCGCCAGTGCAGGGACAATTCCGCTTATGGGGACCACCCACTCTTTTTTCAGATCAAAATCGTATTCTTCCTTGAACCAGGAGATAAAGCTGTTTATCAGCTCATCCGGAGTCCTGGTGTATCCGTAAACCGGGTGCTGCAGTCTCTTTTCTATCCTCGCCTTTACCGCCGGCGCCGATTCAAAATCCATGTCGGCAATGAACATCGGAAGCTCATCCTCATTCGTGTAATCCCACTTGATGCTGTTTGTATGATGTCTGTCTATAAACCTGTCAAATCCCTTCGCCATCTCTCTCCTCCATATAACTTTTATATTTCCTTGTATACTTTTCCGCCTTTCATGATCACCTTGATGTTGTCCGGCTCCGTCAGTACTGAAATGTTCTTTAGAGGATTGCCTTGTTTTATGTGCGCATCAAAAAAGGCATCACAAACCACCACCTTTTGGTAGTGATCTGTAATGCCTCCGGTTTTCCAGTCAGCGCTTACAATCTATGCTTTTCAGTTTTATCAATTTGAATGATCTTACCATCCTGAACTATCAGTACTATGTTTCCAAACCTAAGTCCCGCCATAAGATTATTGATAGTTTCAATCTGTTGCTTGGTAAGCTCAGCCCCCGTCTGTATGCCCATATCAAATCTCCATTTGCTGTTGTTGATAAATCATATCATCTGACTATTGGCATGTAAAACTGACAGTATTTATCGCAAGCTACAATTTATCCTTATCGCTTTGATATCACAATGTTGGGAAGAAAGATAAGATTCACCTTCTGGAACTGTATAATGCCATGAACAACACTCACTATACAAATCCTGACGACCTTACAATTACAACACTGAGCGGAGAAACCTTCCTCAAAA
>JAFPVA010000061.1 GCA_017413105.1 Butyrivibrio sp.
GCATACACGATAGAGATTTGGAAGAGATTTAGAAAGTGGGGTGGCATTCCCACAGGCATAACACAGAACTGTAAGGACTTCCTTGCTTCAAGCGAGATCTCAAATATCCTTGAGAATTCAGATTTTATCCTGATGTTCAACCAGGCACATGCGGACAGGCAGCTCCTTGCAAAGCAGCTTAACATAAGCCCCCATCAGCTTTCGTATGTAACGCATTCGGGAGAAGGTGAAGGGCTTATGTTTTATGGAAATGTTATCCTGCCGTTGGTGGACAGATTCCCCAAGGAGTCAGAACTATATAAAGTACTTACCACAAATCTGTCAGATATTAACAGATACAAGGCGGATGATAAGAAAACGACAGACCAGTGCTGACAACAGATAGGAGGCTTCATGAGCAGACACTCTGACAAACTGAAAAATGAGAATAAATCAAGGGAATACTACGGTCAGAAGCTCCGGGGTGAAGGAGAAGAGAAGAAAGCATCCATTGAAGAAATAAAGTCAGGGAAAAGAAAAGCTGCCCAGGCAAAGGCTCAGAGCAGGAAACGGTCGAAAGAGATTGTCACAGAGGAGAAAAAGGCAGCGAAAAAGCGTAGTGCCTCAGGTCAGGAAGGTAAAGCACTCATAACGGATGTAGCTGCTGACATAGTTGCAGCCAGAGATGGTGATAACAATACAGATGTTGCCGAGGATGTTTTCAGGCTGGCTGCAGATACCGGGAAAACAGCAGCAGGTAAGATAAAGAGCATAATCAGGACAAATAAGTATTCCGGAAAGCTCCATGAAAAGAAAGATTCCATGAACCAAGATAGCTCCAGAGGCAGAAATGAATCCGGCAGTAAATCGCAGCAAAAGCATTATCAGAAAAAGGAGTACCAGAGGGAACATCAGAAAAAGAAACAGAAGGAGAATGCCCAGAAAGCCGCTGAAAAAGTGAAGGAACTTGGGAAAGAAGCAGCGGAGTTTATTGCAGACTTCATTGAATCTCACCCGGAAGCTGCGATAGCCATAGTGATAATCCTGATACTGTTTCTTGTGATATCAGGTATGCTCAGCAGCTGCAGCATGACAGGTACAGTCAGTGAGAACATAGTGATCGCAACAACCTATACTGCGGAAGATGAGGATATCATTGGAGCAGAGCAGGACTATAAAGATCTGGAGGAAGAGCTTCAGGACGATATAGATGATATTGAATCGGATTATGAAGGATATGATGAGTATGTGTATACCCTTGATGAAATAGGACATAATCCGTATCAGCTGGCAGCTATACTGACTGTGCTTTATGAGGACTACACCAGAGAAGAAGTACAGGCTATGCTTCAGGAAATCTATGAGCTTCAGTATGAACTTACCACAGAGGAAGTTGTTGAGACCAGGGAAAGGGAAGTGGAAAAGACCGGTACACGCTGGGTGGAAGATGATTCCTACGAAGATGGCGGTTATGAAGAAGAGTATACCTACACTGATACAGAGGAATATGATTACTACATCCTCTATGTTACGCTCACTAACCATACCCTTGAAGAAGTCGTGACAGAACTGGGCTTTACTGAGGACCAGATGGAGAGGTATGAACTTCTGGTATATACCTATGGCAACAAAAAGTATCTTTTTGAAGGGGATCTTTATTCTGTACCGGAGCCTGGGGAATATGAAGGCTATAATGTTCCTTCTGAATATCTCACGGATGAAGAATTTGCCAGAATGTATGCGGAACTGGATAGATATATCGGCATGGAATATGTCTGGGGCGGCAGCAATCCTTCAACAGGATTTGACTGTTCCGGATATGTATGCTGGGTTATAAACCATTGTGGTAATGGCTGGAATGTCGGAAGACAGACTGCAAATGGACTAAAGCATATCACTGCCAGCGTTCCTGAGAGTGATGTTCATGCCGGAGATCTGATATTCTTCCAGGGAACATACGCTACCAGCGGAGCCAGCCACGTTGGAATAGTGGTTGACCCTGTTAATCATATCATGGCTCACGCCGGTAACCCGATCAAGTATTCATCTTATGATACGAGTTACTGGCACAGCCATGCCTATGGATATGGAAGGTTACCATAAATAATATGGGCATCTCGGATTGGGGTGCTCTTTTTAAATGAATAAGGAAGGGACAACAATGTTTGCAAATTTGGACAGATTAAGAAGTGAAAGGGATAAGTTACAGCTTCGCCTTATGGAGCTTCAGGAAAAAGTAAATACAGCAGAGGAAAGAGTAAAGGAAGCCGAAGCGTCACAGATTCTTGATATGGTAGGCATCCTTAAGATGTCTCCAGAGGAGCTGGCACAGCTCATCCATAAAGAGAAGGGTATGCCTATTACTGACTTTGCAAAAGGCGCAGTGGTAAAGAAAACAGAGATTAAAGCTAAGAGCGCTGTTGCAGTACCGGACAGGACTGACAACAGCATGGTAAAA
>JAFPVA010000062.1 GCA_017413105.1 Butyrivibrio sp.
ATACTTGATACAACAGTAATGCAATCTATTCAACAAATTTCGATTTGTTTAATAAGAAAATTCTAACCTTTTCATACATAATAATAAAGTCCACCAATGTGAGCTTCATTATGTATCCTCATTTAATCTGTGAATAGTAACGATGTCTTCAATGATTGAAAAATTCAGGAGCACCGGCTATGAAGTCTGGATGGATGACTTTGGAAGCGGCTACTCTTCGCTTACGCTGCTGAAGGACTATCATTTTGACACCTTAAAGCTTGATATGGAATTCCTTCACTCTTTCACCGACAGATCAAAGGCCATAATAACTTCCACCATCACTATGGCCAAAGAAATTGATATCATGACTTTAGCTGAAGGCGTGGAAACTGCGGAGCAGGTTGAGTTCCTTAAGAATATCGGCTGCGGCAGACTTCAGGGGTACTTTTATGGCAAGCCCATGCCAATTGACGAGTTTTTTGCCCATATAGTTGAACTCGGAATAGATATCGAAAAGAGGCAGTGGCGTCATTACTATAACGTTGCCAGTTTCAGTGCCAGACGTACTGATGAATCCCTTGCCCTCATCGAAGATGACAACGGAAAATTCAGAACTCTTTTCATGAATGACGTCTACAAACTGCAGATCTTTGAAAAGCCCTATAGCCTGGAAATGATCGATCAGATAGTATTCAACTCAGGCTCTCCTTTGACTGCAAAGCTCGAAGAATTTGCCCGTAATATGGAACAGTCCAAAAACCTTGAGACCTTCTACTTTACCAGCAACGGAAACATCTTTTGTCTTAAGGGAAAAGAGATTGCTGCGAATGCCGGAAGTCATATCATCATGAATTCCATACGCAATATATCCTCAGATGATAGTATTACAAAACATAACACCCTTGAATTCAGATTAAAAGAGCTCAATCACATATTTGATTCTGTTGCTCAGATCAATCCGTCCAAAAACTCTATTTATCCGCTGGTTGGTAAATACCGTTATGTTACTGATATATCAATAGAAAACACAACTCTTGATATACGTGTTAACGAATTCAAAGAGAATTTCGTAGCCCTGTCCGATGCCAAGAAATTTGAAGAGTTCTGCGATTGGACCACTCTTAACGACCGCATAAAAGCATCATCAAAGGGCTTTATCGAAAGTTTATTCAAGATAAAGCAGGAAAATGGAAACTACGAGTTGAAGGGAATCTCCCTCATGCTTATTCCAAGTACCGAGGGAAAAGAATTTCTTTTGTGTACAAAGTCAACTCCCGATGACATAGATTCCATCCTATCAACCAACAAGAATATCTATAATCCGGAAGATTACGGTCTTAAAGATGCTGATTCAGCGATGTATGCAAAGATGTGGGTAAACACTGTCACCACCTCTCACTTAAAGTTCTTCTGGAAGGATAAAAACAGAAGATTCCTTGGCGCCAGCAGGTCATTTCTCGATTTCTACGGCTTTACCATTGATGACATCTACGGTAAAGACGACGAAGATATGGGCTGGCATGTGGACGGCAAGATATATAGAGATGATGAGTTGGACGTTCTTTCAAAGGGCGCTATAATTGCGAATGTTCCCGGAAACTGCATTGTCAAGGGCGTTCTTCATAACATTATGTGCTTTAAGTCTCCTATCTATGATGGAACTGAGATTATCGGTCTCATGGGATACTTCATAGATGTTGATGAAGAAATGCAACGAATGGACAGTCTGTTCCAGGTAAAGCGTTTGGACCACGTCACCAGCCTCATGAACGGAAAAGCCTTCATGGATGTCCTTATAGACTATGCCAACGACTACAATGAAAATGGTACAGACTATGCCCTTATCATCCTTAGAAACACCAGACATGACAGGGTCATATCCGACTATGGAAAAGAGTTTGCAGATAAAGTCCTTAAGCGCATGAGTGAAGAGATCCTCAAAAGCACTGCTGGCAGCATCGTTGCAGCCAGAGTGGCAAACTCAGACTTTGCAATGCTGTCCTATACAACCAAGCAGTCTGAACTTGATATGTTAACAGAGAAAATTAAAACCGCAGTTAATTCCATTAAAGAAATTGATGGAAACAAACTGACGCTGAAAATAAGTATAGCCGCCATAGCCCGTTCTGATAAAGAATCTACCGACGAGAATATGTATCAAAAGCTTCTTGACAGGATGAAAGAACAGGCTTAGCAAAAACCCCCGCCCAGGAGGGTCTATGAACAATGTTTGCTCCTCTTCTTCTCGGAGCATGGGCAGATGCAAAAATAGGGACAAGGTTAATGATCCAATAAATGGACCGTTAACTCCGTCCCTTTAATTTTGTCATAGTGAAAACAAAGACAGAATATCCACAAAAGCCCTATAATACTTAAAGTGTCCCTGGTTCCACTGCTTTTTGTTTCCAACACTGGAAATTATAAGGATACACTCTTTTTTATCCCTGTCATAAAAGCGGATAATGATCAAAGAATAAACATCTCTCTTTTCCAGGAAATCTCTAATTCCGAATGCATGCGGTGGCAAGGTCTCAAGCCTGTTTATTACCACAAAATCTCCCAGTGTAAAGTATTTATCCTCATCCTCGCTATTGAGAACACCAAGAACAAACTCTATGGCCTTCTCATCCTTAATGGCTTTGCTTCCCGAAATGCACTTAAATTCAAATGGCGAGCCGACATACAGACTGACATTTTGCAGTTCGAAGGCTTCAGCGAAATCGCTCATATAGCTTTCAACAGGTCTGCTCTTATCATGCATGGCAAAATCCAGCATCTTGACAATAACATCACCCAAAGAGTTTTCCCTGTCATTTATCATTTTGGAAGATTGGTGTTTAAGCCTTATTTCTTCCAGTGTTCCATGCTTCTCCTTCGAATAGATGATATAACGGTTTCTGCCCTTTTCCTTTGCAAGATACAGGCAGTGGTCAGCCAGCATGAACAAGTCGTCATAATTGTCAGCATCCTTCGGATAGGACGCCGTACCTATTGATACAGAAAGTGGATTGTCTCTGTCCAGCCCTTTATCAGGGAATGTAGATCTCACCTTGGATTTGATGTCTCGCAATAGAACTCTTAACCGGTCTTCAGACTGCATATTATACAATACAATAAAGAACTCATCGCCGCCAAATCTCCCTGCAAGTCCATCTTTTTCAACACAACTGGATATTATATCTGCAATTTTTTTGATAACTTCATCGCCGAATTGATGTCCGTAGTTGTCATTTATGCTCTTAAAGAAGTCTGCATCCAGGATGACCAGAGTCGTCTCTAATCTCCTGTCATCAATTCTCTCCCTGGCAATTTTGATGATATCAGTCTTGTCTATCAAACCGGTAAGGGAGTCATGCTTGATAAAGGAAGACCTTATTGCTTCTTTTCCTCTCCGCAGCTGTAAATGTCCAACAACACCTTCAGAACCTTTATTATAAAAAACAAACGATTCTTCCAGTACAGTATTAGTCACATTGTCATCATCGTTTAGGATATTGCCCTCTATGATTGACGTGCTTCTGCCAACACCAGCCTTAACCTGCGCTATGAAGTTTCTGACTTCCTGCTTCTGATCCTCGTCAGCCCTTACAAGCAATAAATCCTCAAATTCGGAAAGAGAATAATCTCCGGTATCAAAATCCACCAATTCGGTATTGTATACACTGACAATATCTTTTTCAGGACAATACTCAAAAAAGACATCCTCATACAAGCTCAGCTGCGCATTGGCGGCGTTTATAGCCATCATAAGGTTATAATGAGCATTTAAAAGATCGTGAGCATTTACTACGGTAACCCTGATCAGTTCGTCACTATAACTCTCAGCCCTAACATAGCAGTAATACATATTATCGGGACTTAGTATTTTACTTGGATACCAGTTTCCATCACAGTTTTTGATGTTGTTTTCATAGATATCAATGTCTTCTGTGGCAATCAGCTCATTCATGGGTTTTACGGCATTGCTTCCAAGCAGATCACAAAACTGTGGATCTGCGGAAACAATTCTTTGATCTTCCTTTGATATGATTACTTCATAAAAGCTGACATCTCTCACGATTCTTTCCTCATGGTGTCCATTTTAATTCTTAAACAAAGTCTCGAAATGATAAATCTTCCGTTTCATAGTCCGTCCACTTCTTGGTCCACCTATACCTCCGCCCCCAAAGCTCTTTCTGTAGCCATACCAGACTCAGCTTCATTGCTTATTGCTAATATAGCAACTGCAACTGCTGCTGTTCCTGTGACCCTGTTGACTGCTATTCGTCGTATAAGGGTATGAACAAACGTATCCGCTCCTACTTTTTCATCAATGATAAGACGCCCACCTTCCCTGCTGCACTGCATAACAGCATTAAAGAAGGTCGATTCTATTTTTTCAGAGGGCTCTTTGATATCTCTTTGTTCAGTACTATAATCTACATTCAAAGCGCGTTTTAAAAAGTCGCGATATGAACGATTACATCTACTATACCATAGCTTTGTTCCATTGACCTCCATGATGCACATTGGCAGTGTATTAAAATAATGTTCCGTAAGGTCATCATTTTCATTGGAAAGTGAAGAGAAATCATAAAGATTAATGCGACCAATTGAAGCATAATAATCTGATTCTTCAGGATTCTCCAATTCAAGATTTGTCCCATTAGTCTTTGCCAGATTAAGTATTTCCTCTAAAGGCAATGGCTTTCCGTAATAGTAGCCCTGAATTCTGGTACAGCCGATCTCTCGCAGGAAATCAGCCTGTTCAGCCAGCTCTACTCCTTCACAGACAGTTTCGATATTAAGACTGATGGCCATATTCACAAGCTCAGTCAGAATAATCTTGCCCTCTTCGCCTTCGTCAAAGCATTCCATGAAACGCATATCAAACTTTATCAGATCAAAATGAATACGATGAAGAACATCCAAAGAAGAATATCCGCTTCCGAAGTCGTCCATCCATACAGGGAATCCCAAACTTTGGAATCTGGCAATCTGTTCCTTCATAAAATCAAAGTTTTCACCGATGACACTCTCAGTGATCTCGATAGTGATAAGCGAGTGTGCGATTCCTGCTGCATCTACTCTCTTTCGGATTTCTTCGACGATATCACAGCTTTCAAAGTCCATACGGGAGAGATTGATAGACTGAGGAACCAGATAAAATCCTTTATCAACCTGAAACTTCATCTTTTTCAGCACCTGATCAAGCACATATAGGTCAAGCTTGTATATCAATTTGGCCTCCTCCAGCGCAGGGATAAAAAATCCCGGAGAAAGAAAGCCAAATTCAGGGTCTATCCAGCGTGCAAGAGCCTCTTCATCGCATACCTTTCCATTAGAGGTCCTGACAATCGGCTGATAATATACCTTGATCCATTCCTCTTTGATGGCACGGTCCAGATTCTGGATAATGTGTACATTAACCTCTCCTCTTTTCCGCATGTCCTCACCGTAATATGTGACAGTGGAAGTAAACTCTCCTTTATTCAGATCAGCTGCAAACTTGGCACGATCACAGGCAACATTGACATCAACGTCTTCCAGTTTGTTAGGATATATACCAACACGTATCGACAACGGTTTTCCATCAACCAATGTCTCACAATCCTGAAGAACTTTCTGAATTATCTTGCCCACCTTATCTTCTTCGGCAATTGCAGTAAAATGGTCACCACTGAAGCGGCAGACTCTGTTCTCACCAAAGTGCCCGGAAAGAATTTGGGCGAACTCTATGATCAGCTTATCGCCCATATTAAAGCCGTAATGCCTGTTGTAATATTTGATGTTGATGATATTGATATATACCATGACAGGTTCATTGCCTTCCTCCAGAATGCGCTTTTTTTGCTCTCTTGCAAGAGTAAAGAAATGACGCATATTAGGAAGATCTGTCATTCTGTCATAAAAGATCTGATGATTAAGACTGTCGATATACTGTTTTATCTGATCCCTCATTCGATTAAAAGCTATTGTCAGAGCACCAATCTCATTTTTGCCCTGGTATGTCAGATCCACATCATAATCTGCATCTGCAAGCCTTTTTGAAGCATCTGTAAGCTGTTTTAACGGATAGGTTATTGCCCCTACAAGGATAAAAACAAGAAGAACAAAGAATACAATTACAACCGTGGTAATAAGCGCAATGTCCCTGATAAGGGTAATCCAGGGTGCATTTATTTCATCGGTCGGCGCAATGCATACCACCTTCATTCCTGTGGAAAGCGTAGAATAAGACATCTGCCGTTTTACTTTTCCGGCAGAATAACGGATAAGCTCATCGCCACTATTTTCACTCTTGAATATCTGAGTATTGACACTAAGATTAAGATCATCAAGTCTGCTCCCTATAGGCAGATCAGGATGATAGACAACGTTTTTATTTGCATCAAGCAGGCATACATAGCCTGTATCATAAATTCGTATATCCTCAATCTGATCAATCAGAATTTTGCAAGGAATATCCATTCCAAGTACACCTATAAGCATTCCTGCCTTATAGATTGGAACAAAATAAGAATATACCCATTGTTTTTGACATATATAAGGTCCAACCCAGCCAGGCCTTCCCATATTGACCGCAGTTTCATACCAGGTTGCTCCCAGATGCTCTTCGGGCTCAAGATTAGAAGCATCCAGAGGCGTCTGTTCCACGAGCCCGGTCTTTCCCATTTCCATAAAGAAAAAGCCATGAACATTTTTGCTGATTTCCGGAGCTATGCAATAGTAATAAGAGCTAACTCCCTCAGAATTATTTGCTACACCGGAGAATAACCCCTGAATTCGATCACAATATGCAATTAAATACTCATCCAAGGCTTCAATCTGTTCTGGTGTCTGGGTCTTGTCATCTGCTCCTGATTTTACCACACCGCAGTTGACCAAAAATACGCTGTCCAACTCGTCAATGGCAATCTTGGAAGTAATCTCCGCAGATTGCGATACACTTCCAAAATATTTTTCAAGAGCTTTGTCAGTATCCTGATTGATCAGGTTCATTATCCTCACAGAATTCTGATCTGTCTCATTCTGTATAATGAAATAACTAGCCCAAAAGACAGACAAAACGCTGGTAAGGATGACCAGCACAGTGATTACCGTGATGTTAAAACGTATTGAGCGCACTTGCCAAACTCCTTTTTAAGCAAAACTACTCGTCAAGATAGTTTATCGACATTTCACGATACTTATTTTTCACTGAACCATTCCATGATGCCTGAATTCCTTCAAGTCGCTCAGATGTAACGTAATAACGCATTCTGGAATACAATGGTATCCAGGCAGCATCCTCCTGAACTATGATGCGCTCCAGTTCATTGTACTCACTTATACGTTTCTTCGAATCTGACTCAGTACGAGCCAGCAAAATACGGTTCATAATATCTTCTCTTGGATAGCAGAGACTTCTATAGGTGGTATTATGGTTATTTCCAAAAAAGGTATAGATAAAATTATCAGGGTCATTAAAATCAGCCATCCACTGGGCCGTATAGCACGCCAAATCGCCGCTCTTTCTCCGGCTCATAAAATCACTTTCATCAATTACATCAATTGTAGCCCTTATCCCTATCTGCTCCCACATGGAGGCAGCCATCTCAAGGACTGACAGTTCCCAACGCGTTGAGGCCGAATTTACACTTACCGTGAGATCAAAACCATCTTCGTAGCCCGCTTCTGATAGAAGTTCTTTTGCCTTTTCCGGATCATAAGGAATTTCCGGCAGATCCGGGTTATAACCATAAAGTCCATGGGGGAATATGCCATTTTCTACGTAACCCCTGCCACCATATACCGCTGAAAGCAGCATCTGGCGGTCAAGTGACATCTGCATAGCTTTGCGGACCAGGGCATCATCAAGCGGCGCAATGCTCTCATTCATCGCGATATAAGTTATCCCTATACGTGAGCAGCTGAAAATCCTGTCCTGATACTCACTTCCGTGTAAAAAGAACTCTGCAGAATCTCCAAGTTCATCAAGATCCAGCACATCAATCTCACCATTTTCAAACTGTTTTCGTATTTCCCTTGAATCATTGATAAAGCGAAGATCCAAGCCTTCACAATTTGGAGCCCCTTGCCAGCAGTCCTTGTTAGCAACAAGAAGCATTCCTTCACCGGCAGTCCACTCCCATAGTACAAAAGAGCCTGTTCCTATCGTCCATTTCGTATCAGTTCCAAAAAGCTCTCCCGCCTCAGTGGTTGTTTCCTTATCCAGAATAGATGCCCCCGGCATTGACAGGCAGGCCAAAAAAGCCTCAAAAGGCTGCTCGATCGTTATAACAAAACTCAGATCATCGATGATCTGAAATCCTTCCAGTTTGTCAGTTTCGCCATTTTCAAGTGCTTTCGCGCCAAGAATAATATCAACAATATCCGTATTGCAGGAATCCGGATGAGTCAAAAGTCTCTCAAAGGTATACTGCACATCAGAAGCGGTAAGTGCCTCTCCATTGCTGAATTTCACGCCTTCCCGCAAATGGAAGGTGTAGTTTTTTCCGTCCTCGGATATCTCCCAGGACTCCGCCAGGGAAGGAAGAATCTCCATATTCCCGTTTGAGTCGTTTTCCATTTCAACCAGTCGATTGAAGACATTTTGAGCAATAGTGTAATGAATGGATGTGCATTGAAAATCTACCGTGTCCGGTTCATCCTCCACAGCCACAAGAAAATGCGATACATTGGGCTCGGATTTTTCCTTTAGTTGTTCTTTCACCCCCATCGTCGGCTGTGCACCGCAGGAAGTAACTGACAGGACAAAAAGGATAAGCAAAGAGCTGATAACCGCATGTTTTACTCTATTTTTTCCCATGGCGGTCTCCTTTCCATAGCTCATACTCCGGGGCTTTTAATATCGCAATTTCGGCAAAAAAAACGCACAATTTTACCTATTAATTCTAACACGTATCTAATATCGGAAATCTTAAATGTCCATAAATAAAGACGAAAGAAATAGTAATAAAAGCGTTTGTTTACTTTTATAGTTTTGTATGGTAAAGTGATAAAAGACTAAATTATTAAATCGTGAGGAGATAACAATATGAAGAAAAGAATAATAGCGGCATTAGCAATAGTGGGGTTGACAATGGGCCTTGTAGCCTGCGGAAGCAGCAGCACTTCAGCAAGTGATGTTGATTACATCAAGAACAAAGGTACTCTTGTAGTTGGTATCACAGATTTCGCACCTATGGACTACAAGGATGACGCCGGTAACTGGATCGGCTTTGACGCGGATATGGCTGTAAAGGTTGCAGAATCCCTTGGCGTTGAAGTTAAGTTTGTTGAAATCGACTGGGATAATAAGATTCTTGAGCTCGATAATAAATCCATCGATGTAGTGTGGAACGGAATGACATTAACTGACGAAGTAACAAATTCCATGGGATGCACAAAGGCATATCTCAACAACGCTCAGGTTGTTGTGGTTCCTTCTTCAGAGGCTTCAAAATACACAGATGCTGCTTCTGTTTCAGCTCTTTCTTTTGCTGTTGAATCAGGTTCTGCCGGTGAAGCTGCAGCTAAGGATAACGGATATTCCTATACCTCTCTTACATCTCAGGCAGATGCTGTTATGGAAGTTGATGCAGGAACATCACAGGCATGCATAATCGACCTTCTTATGGCCGGCGCTATGGTTGGTGAAGGCACAAGCTACGCAGATCTTACACACACAGTTGAACTCACAAAAGAAGAATATGGTATCGGATGCCGCAAGGGTTCTGACCTTGCAGCCTACATCAATGACCAGCTTGCAGCTTTCTACAAGGATGGTTCAATGCAGGATATCGCAAAGAAATATGGCGTTCAGGATGCACTGATAGCTCAGTAAAAGGAATGGAGTATTTTTAGATGTTTTGGACTGTCACACTATCCCTTCTTGAGGGATTTCTAGGGACTATAAAGCTTTTTATCCTGACGCTCCTGTTCTCGCTGCCCCTTGGACTGATCATTTCCTTAGGGTCCATGAGCAAGGCAAAAGTAATAAAATATCCCATAAGATTTATAATCTGGATCGTCAGGGGAACTCCCCTGATGCTCCAGCTTCTTGTAATCTATTACGGACCGGGAATTTTCCTCCACATTAATGTATGGGGAACGGACCCTACCGGCAGATTTATCGCTGCACTGGTGGCCTTTGTCTTCAACTATGCCTGCTATTTCTCAGAGATATACAGAGGCGGAATCCAGTCAATTCCTGTTGGACAATATGAAGCCGGACAGGTTCTGGGACTATCCAGAAGGCAGATTTTCTTTAAGATAATTCTCCTGCAGGTAATAAAGAGGATTGTTCCTCCTATCTCCAATGAAGTCATCACTCTTGTAAAAGATACTTCCCTTGCAAGAGTTATCGCTGTTTACGAGATCATCTGGAACGGTCAGGCCTTTATCAAAAGCAGCGGCATAATCTGGCCACTTTTTTACACTGGAGCCTTCTACCTGATCTTCAGCGGTCTTCTTACCCTGCTTTTTGGCTATATAGAAAAGAAATTAAGTTATTTTAAATAATTGGGAATAATATGAGCATATTAGAAGTAAGCAACATAAAAAAGAAATTTGAAAACACTGAGGTCCTCAAAGGAATAAGTTTTGACCTGGAAGAAGGACAGTCAATATCCATCATCGGCTCCTCCGGCAGCGGCAAAACAACGCTCCTTCGATGCCTCAACTTTTTAGAGACACCTGATGAAGGCACAATCAGTGTCAGGGGACAAAAGCTTTTTGATGCCTCATCTCCTGTCACAAATCCTGAGGAACTGAGAAAAATAAGATTACACTTTGGACTTGTTTTTCAGCAGTTTAATCTTTTCCCGCAGTACACTGCTCTGGAAAATGTGGCCTTAGCTCCAATGATGGCTCCCGATGGTAAATCCAAAGAAGAGATTTATGAAAATTCGAAGGTCCTCTTGGACAGCATGGGACTTTCATCCAGAATAAACAATTATCCTCATCAGCTCTCCGGCGGTCAGCAGCAGCGTGTGGCAATTGCAAGGGCTCTGGCTCTTAAGCCCGATATTCTTTGCTTTGATGAGCCCACCTCCGCCCTGGATCCGGAGCTTACAGGAGAAGTTCTTAAGGTAATAAAAGAACTGGCTCTTCGCCACACCACAATGATAATCGTCACCCACGAGATGGCTTTTGCAAGGGATGTGGCTGACCTGGCTATTTTTATGGATAATGGAATAGTTTTGGAGAAAGGTCCGGCAAAAGAACTTATCGACAATCCAAAAGAAGAGCGGACCAAGCAGTTTCTTTCAAGACTATCTACCTGATCCGCACGTTTTTGATTATTATGTATCAGCCATGTACTAATATCTTTCTTGCAATATCAATACCGACTTTATATGGAAGAGGCCGAAGCTCCTTATCGGCCTCTTTTAATTTTTCTCTGATATTTATGTGCTGTGGACAGTGCTGCTCGCATTTTCCGCAGCTTATGCACTGAGTGGCAAAGCCGGGTTCTTTCCTAAGCCCGAGGTTTTGGGCAAATTCAAAGCGGGCCGTACTCTTTTTCTCCATATACATAAGATTGTAATGATGGAAAATTCCGGGGATATCAACTCCCTTTGGACATGGCATACAGTATCTGCAACCGGTACAGCCTACCTTCTCCCTCTCTTTTATGATCTTCCTTATATCTTCGATAAGGGCGAAATCTTCCTCTGTATATGAGTGTGGTCCTGCAGAAGATGCTATCCTTACATTTTCCTCCAGCATTTCCATGGAGTTCATACCAGAAAGGACGCAGGTAACAGCCGGCTGATCCCAGAGCCAGCGAAGTCCAAGCTCTGCGGGAGTGTATTTCTGTATACTCTCTGCAAGGCGATCCTTAGCCTTGGAAGGTAGATTTACCAGCTTTCCTCCGCGAAGAGGTTCCATTATGATAACTGGAATTCCCTTCTCTGCAGCTGCCTCAAGACCTCTTCTGCCCGCCTGGCTGTTCTCATCCAGATAGTTGTACTGTATCTGGCAAAAATCCCAGTCATAGGCATTCAGTATCTTCAAAAACATCTCCGTATCGCCGTGATAGGAAAAGCCGATATTCCTTATCTGACCACTTTTCTTTTTCTCATTTATAAAATCTTCAATTCCGAGCTTTTTTATGTTCTCCCACTCCGCAAAGTCAGTGAACATGTGCATCAGGTAATAATCGATATAATCCGTACGAAGCCTTAAAAGCTCCTCTTTAAAGGTCTTTTCAATGGAACTTGTCTGCCTCATAAGATACTGAGGAAGCTTGGTGGCGATATAGACCTTCTCTCTACAGTGATTCTCCTCCAGAATCCTGCCAAGGCACTCTTCACTTCCGGGATAAATATATGCAGTGTCAAAATAATTGATACCAAGATCTATTGCCCGCAGTATCTCTTTTTCCGTCTTCTCATAGTCAATTGCGGTGCCTTTCTTGGTAAATCTCATGCACCCGTAGCCAAGCTGCGATATCTCGTTTCCGTGTCTGTCCTTCCTGTACTTCATAGAGCTCCTCCTACAATCCCCGTAAACAATTACATAGTTACAGCCCCCTCGTAATACTACTGACTACTTGTGTAAAATTATATCGTATGCATCATATTTTTGAAAGTATTTTTTTAACAGTAATTATATTGTCCCTGTCACTCTGCTTATAATCCACGTTTTTCCCGGTATATCTGTTCTCAAAATCAGAAAGAGCATCCAGATCCTCCCAGGGGATAAGGCAGGCGTGGAGCTTATTTGCAGTATCTTTCAGGATGCGCACCTTTTTATCCTCCAGATACATATTTGCCCGTTTTTCCTTCACCTCATCACTCATGGAAGAATATCCCATGGAATAATGGAAGGCGCACCACCTTAAATGTTCTGATTTTGCCAGGTTCTCCAGGGACTCTTCGTCCATATTCTTCTCCGTGATATCCAGGCGTCTGAAAAGAGTCTGAAGATAGTCTGCGCTGGCTCTGCAGCTCATGCGGCTGAAATAGTCGCACCCTGTCCACTGCTTTTTGATATCGCCGTCGTCTCCACAGTAGTAGTGGTTTATCTCCATCGCCAGCTGGTCCAAAGTGCCGGTATAGAGAATCTCTGCATCGTAGATGGCGCTTTTCTTTCTCTCTTTTCCTATGCGATAGGCATATACCTTATCCTTAAGGCACTGGTAGATTGGCATAGAAACACCATTTTCCCTGAGTATCTCCTGGAAACCATGAGCGATTTCCCTTCCGGTCTTCTCATCTCCCACAGCAATAACGATATATTTAAGAGTCTTGGCATTCTGCATCACGTAACTTGTGGCCGCGATACTTCTTCCATCTGAGGGCGAAAACTCAATATTGTAGTTATCAAGCATTGACTGATAACGCATCTTGAAAAGACCGTTTGTCTCATCGATAGCAGAATCAAAAACCATCACATGGAAACTGCTGCCTTCAAACTGCCCATTTGCCACTATTTTTCTTAAGATCTCCTGTCCCACATGTCCAAAACCAACAAGCATGCACTCGGCATTCTCCTTGGCCCTGCAATTCTCATCGAACGTAATCGTGTTACAGATAGGGTATTTTTGTAAAAGAAGTCTCGCTACAAGCTCGGCTCTGTCAAAAACCTTTACCGCACCATAGCCGTAATTTTTCTCGGTATTAAAAAGAACCTCTCCGTCGCTCTCTTCTCTTCCAAGCATTACAAGCTGTGTCTGAGAAGGCTTTATATCGCAGTCTTTAAGGGTTTTAAGAAGCATCCTTGCATAAGAGATATTGGCATCGGCATCCTCTGAAAGGGCATTGAGCCTTATGGAGCCGCTGCCTTTTTTGACTGAAAGACGCTTAAGAAATTTGGGGCTGACTTTTGTTGCTATTTCATCTGTATATAGAACGCCTCCAAGCTTTCTGATCTCGTTTTCCTTTGCTGAATCATCTGCCACAAATACTACAGAGACCTTCTTGTTTGCAGCCAGTTTTTTTCCAAAAGCAATTGCGTTATCGTCAGTTCCGTAAATAAGCTCTATGTCACGAACCCTGAAAAGCCATCTTCTGAGCTTGTTGATGGCGCTCTTTCCAAGGATTGTCACCACTGCGCTGACCATTGCATAATATGCAAAGAAATGTATGAGCCAGAATAACAGTATCCATCCGGTATTGCCATCGACCAGCTTGGAGAAGTCATCTACTCTGTTGACGCCTCCAAACATCCTCACGATATCTATCATTGTTCGGAGTACTGCCACCATACTGCCGCCCACCACGTAAGCATTTATACAACCGTAGATCAGGATGCCTCCTACGATTGCCACCGTAAAGGCAATGCTGGACCATCTGTCACGGTTTTCCTGATCCAGCGCAAGGTAAACTATAAGCGCCAAAAACAGTGCCGTAGACAATAATATGATTACAATACTCTCTGCAACTATCATACAAAAAACTCCCCTGCAATACTTTTTCCCCTTTAACCTTCAAGCTGCTTTCTGCACTCAGTCTTGAAGTTTTCAAGTACATCCTCCGGCCCTGTAATCCTGACAAGGCCGCTCATGGCAAATATCCAGCCAAAGAACTGTCCGCTTATCATTACTGTAACCCTTGTATCGGACCAGCCCTCTTCCTCGGACTCCCTTATGGGAATTTCCTTGCCAAATCTGTCAATGACAATTCCAACCATGTCGTTTCTGAATCTGAGATTTACAGGAACGCCTTCCTTCTTTCCAAACATTCCGAAGTTCATGTTTATATAGCTTGCCATATCAATGGCTTCAAAGGTCTTCCTGCCCTCGCGCTTCTTCTCGGTAATGATAAGGTCTCTTATCTTGTCCACTCTGAAGTGCTTTATTTTTTCCTCTTCCGAATCATAGGCAATAAGATAATAGTTCTCATCATCCCAGGTCAGTGCCCAGGGACTTTCCTCATAGACGCGGTCGCGCCTTGGAACCATCTCTTTTTTCAGATTCCAGGTAAGATACTCAAAGGTGATCTGCCTGTTATTCATAATAGCGTTATGGATCTCATCCACTGTGTAGTAGATACTTTCGTTCATGGTCTTGATCCTACCCTGAACCTCTACCTGACGCTTAAGCTGTCCTGCTTCATACTCGCTTACAAGGTTTGTTATCTTGCTGATGAGCTCCGAGGATTTTTTGGCAGTGATAAACTTTGAGGACTGCACTGCATCTACAAGGAGCTTGAGCTCTGCCATTTCAAACTGCTTGGCTCCCACATGGTAGTAATAATTTCGTCCCTCCTGCTCCATGATGACATCAAGGCCCATAGTCCGCAGGGCCTCAAAATCGTCGTAGATGCTCTTTCTGTCCGCCTTTATTCCATACTCTTCCAGATTCTTTAAAATCTCCGGCATGGTCAGAAAATGCTCATCGTCAGTCTTCTTTATCATTATCTGACTAAGGTAATAAAGTTTAAGCTTCTGATTTGCTCCTTTAGGCATGGTATCTCCTTAAACAAATATCGTACGCAAATACGCGTATATCGGATTGCTTCACTTCGTTCTCGCAATCCTACGGACATTCGGAAATCGCACTTCGTGCTTTTTTCCTCATGTCCGTTCAGTCTTCAAATACATGTGATATTAGCTGCAAGCAGCATATCACATGTACTTGAATCCTTATATACGCTCAAAGACCGGCATGTATTCAAGCGGTGCTTTTACCTTAACTGTCTGTCCGCCTTCAAATATAGTTTCGTCGCTTGTAAGCTTCCACTGTCCATTTGGAAGGTATACTTCCCTCTCAAACTCATCAAGATGAAGTATTGGCGCTACCAGGAACTTGTCGCCAAACATGTACTGATCTGTAAGTTCCCAGCACTTCTCATCCTCAGGGAACTCGTAGAACATTGCTCTTATAAGCGGTGAACCGTTCTGTGAAGCTTCTTTATAAAGCTGAGCGATATATGGCTTTAAGCTGATACGAAGATCATAGTACTTCTTCATGATCTTAAAGTTGTCTTCGCCATAGCTCCACATCTCATTGTCCTGACCTGTGTGAAGATATCCGCCGCCCCAGTCTCTGTCATCGAGGGCAGGAATGTTGTAAGGTCCTCGGTCACCGTGGAGTCTGAATACTGCGGTAAATACTGCAAACTGATACCATCTGATAAGAAGCTGCAAAAATTCAGGGTCCTTTACATCGTCTGTCATGAATCCGCCGATATCCGTATTCCACCATGGAATTCCCGCAAGACCCATATTTATGCCGCACTGAATCTGATCAGAAAGTGCCTCAAAGGTACTTGGTACATCACCTGACCACACGACGTTTCCGTATTTCTGGCTTCCTGCCCAGGCGCACCTTAGGAGGTTTACTACAGGTGATGCGAGGGGTGGAACGAGGGGACGGTTCTCTCGTTCCATATCTTTATGTGGA
>JAFPVA010000063.1 GCA_017413105.1 Butyrivibrio sp.
ATAAACATACCATGCTCGAAACTATTGCTTAATAACGTGGCACCGACATTCATGGCAGCATTCCTGTACCTTGGAGCAGGTCTTGGCGTCGGGATCATGTATGTTTTTCACGCCAAAAAAGAATCCTGGGATGAAAGAATTGGTAGAGAAGATATACCATATACTCTGGCAATGGTTGTTCTGGACATTATAGCGCCGATCCTGCTGATGATAGGCGTAAAGTTAGGGACGGCAGCAAACGCATCACTTCTTGGAAATTTTGAGATCGTAGCAACAACGCTGATCGCATTCGGACTCTTCCGGGAGAAAGTATCTGCAAGACTGTGGGGAGCAATATCCCTTATTACAGTGGCAAGCATAATCCTTTCATTTTCAGGAGAGGGGAGCTTTTCTTTTTCCTTGGGTTCGGTATTTGTTCTTGGAGCAACTGTCTGCTGGGGACTTGAAAATAACTGTACAAGAAAGATATCCGGAAAAAGCACTTATGAGATAGTAACCATAAAGGGACTCGGATCAGGAACAGGATCGTTTATAGTTGCTATGATACTTGGAGAGAGCATTCCGGGGATTTCATATATAGCAATAATAATGATTCTCGGGTTTGTTGCATATGGACTCAGCATATTCACGTACATCAGAGCACAGAAGACTCTGGGAGCAGCAAAGACAAGCGCTTATTATGCGATCGCCCCGTTTATCGGGGTGGTAATGTCAGCTGTGTTCCTGAAAGAAAGATTCACGATGTTGTTTATAATTGCGCTGATAATAATGATTGCAGGGACTGTCCTGATCGTCAGAGATACATTGATACATAGCCATAAACATGCACACACACACCTGATAACGCATACACATGACGGCTCTACACATACGCATGCTATCGAGCATTCCCATGATCACGCTCATGTGATTAATGAAGGCAAACACGGACATACGCACAGCGTAGAGGAGCTGGAAATTGCTCTGGGTCATAGGGGAGCATTGTAAGATAAACCGGAAGATACAGCGAGAAGGGTAAAACGTATGAAAAACTACGATAAACAGACCATAGCGCAGATCGGGAAACCCATAGTTCAAGCAGTGATCATAATGCTGGTGTTCTATGCGATAGAGATTCCAATGGTGTATTTCAATGTATTTCCCGATCAAAACACGCTTTATATAGCAGACATTTTAATAAGAGTAACAGGCGGAACTGCCGGACTGATTCTTTTGAACGGTTATTCCAAACGCGGTGAGAGTAAATGCACGTTGAAGCAGCTATTCACAAATAAGATTTCAGGGAAGACGTGGCTTATCATGATTCCACTGATTATCGATATTTTGCTTCCTTTCCTGAATATTTTTTCTGCAACCGTTTTTACAACAAGGTTTATTGTAACGCTCAGCATATTGATCGTTCAGCAGTTTGCAACCGGGTTCTATGAAGAAAGCGTTCAGAGAGGACTCATGATGAACGGTCTTATTAAATTTAATATAAACACAGTGAAAAAAAGGCTATTTACTGTGTTGGTTACAGGTCTGTTCTTCGGCTTGGGACATGCTCCCAACATCGCTTTTGGCGAAAACCCTCTGATTCAGGTTCCGGCTACAATGTGTATGGGAATGTTTTTTGCGGCATTATACATGCTGTCAGATAATCTTCTTCTTGTAATGCTTCTGCATGCTTTCGTCGACAGCACGTTCAGGATCGTCAAAGGATTGTTCGGTTATGCGCGTGAAGGCTTTCTTTATCAGGCAGTAGGGTGGTCGAGAAATATCATAGAGTATGTGATACTGCCTGCTCTGGCAATCTGTATCTGCATATGGTTTGATAAGCTTAAGAATAACGCCCCTGAGAACGAGTTAACTTAGAATGATAAATCGGTCCGTAAACAATCGGTCTAAGACCAAACAAAAAAGCAGATGACAGCTCTGCATCCACTCTTTCGTTTGGTCTTCAGACCGATTTTTATCAGATTGAACTAAGTCGCGTCCGGGTGGTATGGAAATTCAATCATCCGGAATCTATACAAATTTTACTATTTTTATTGGCGTTTTAAGAACCATGACGACGGAGGCATGACTTTTTTCCACACAAAATAAGCCTCCGATAGCAGGCTGTTTCAAGAGTATTGAAGTTTTGCAATCAACACAGCATATATTTTCCAGGCACACGGTAAGTGATCAGCTTTCCGCTACACTTGGCACATTTATGAATATCACGTTTATAGAGGATCATAAGCTTTTCCGAGACTGTTTTGCCACGGAGTTGTGATAAATACTTCTCACATCCGATAAGATTCCGACACAGGGTGATTTTATCGCGTTTGCATCTGCATGACAGGATGCCATAATACCTAATCCTCACAAAACCTTTTGGAAGTATATGCAGGAGAAAACGCGACAAAAAGGTCTCGCCTGAAACAGTAGTGGGCTTATACTTGCCGCCGTCTCG
>JAFPVA010000064.1 GCA_017413105.1 Butyrivibrio sp.
CCTATCCGAACTATCATATTCGGATATTGAAGGCTTCATAGAATACAAAGACTCTCAGGACCTTAGACCGGAAACCTATAACAGGACGCTCACCATGCTTTCCTTTTTCCTGACCACACTTTCCGTCAGGGAAAAGCTTTTGATCCCATCGTTTCCTTTTGACTACTTCTATAAAAAGGCAAGATACCTACATCATGACAGAACTGTTGAAGAAGAAACGATTGACCAGATTTTTACAGTACTTTCCGACTTCCCCGAAACCCTTGGACTTATGTACTTAACCCTCTATTCCACAGGGCTTCGTATCAATGAGGTCTGCTCCCTAAGAAAAGATGCTCTCTTTTCTGATAATGGAGCCTTTTGGCTTAAGATTTACCAATATAAATTGCGCTCTGACAAGCAGATCCCGATACCGGAAGAAGTATCAAGGCTCCTTCGTAGGCACATAAAGGAAGATGATTCCGGATCAGAATATATCTTCCCTTCCTGCAAAGACAAGAATAAGCCTTACCAGGCAGCCACTTTTGTGAAGCAGATGAAAGCACAGCTCCTTCTATATGAAGAAACAAAGGACATAGATTTTAAGTCCCATGACTATCGCCACACCATAGCTACAGACCTTCATATGTCCGGAGCTCCCCTTGGAACCACAAGAGCTTACCTTGGACACACTAGGGATGACATGACAAAGCAGTACATTGACCACCTGCCGGGTCGCATCGACCTTTTACAGGAGGAATATTTTAAGGAGAACCATATCGAATGAAACTGTATTTTAAGGATCTGCCCTGTTACAGGAATTTAACACCGGATCAAAGAAAACATAGTCTTTACGCACCAAAGCATGCCTTTGATTTATCAAGGCTACCGCCTACAGATATCAGAAATGATTTTGCCGCCTTTATATATGACAGGGCAGAAAAGATATCCTATCTCTCCCTGCGTAGCGAGCAAACAAACTTCCATAATTTTGCTGACTTTATTACTGATACCTTTCCGGAAATAGAGCACCTTACAGACCTTCCTCTTAAGGACATAGAAAGGCGGCTCCGTGTATATCTTCTCATGAACGAAGAAAGACTTTCCTATGAAAAGTACCGGTCCGAGCTTGGAAAAACCTATAGGGCAGATAACCCAATGTTTTACTACTTAAGAGCAGCCTATAATTACTTTCTTCCAAAGGAAGATGAAGGCTTTTCACTTGAAAATGATATCTGGAAGTTAGAATCGCTTCCTTTCCCTGTACGGGACTCCCCTATCAAGGAAAGAAAACAGATAAACTTCTCAAAGATCAGGCAAGAGGACATAAAAAAGGAAATCAAAGATGCAGCTCTATATCACTTAAAAAGACGCTCTGTAAGCTATGTATCTGTGGAAATCATGGCAGTGAATTTTCTCTCTGAATTTTTACAAAAATCTTTCCCGGAGATCATATCCTTAAAGGACTTTAGCCGGGAACTTTTAGAGGAATACCTGTCATACCTCTACCTTGAATCAAAACGTAAAAAGGACTACAGGACAGAACTGTCTGCCCTAAAAAGCATCTTTATCGTGGTTGGAAAGCTATACTCCTATGACAACCTAAAAGGAATTTTCCTAAAAAGCGACTTTTCTAAGCACAAAAGAACCATATACAAAAGCTACTCTGATGCAGAGCTGCAAAGACTGCACGCTGGCTATAAGCTCCTTGATAAGCAGACTGCAAGGCTCCTGCTAATCCATGAGCTTTTAGGGCTTCGTATATCCGATACCATGACGCTAAAAAAGGAAAATGTCTTCTTTGGAGAAAAGCCACACGTAAAGATATGCCAGCCCAAAACCGGAAATACCTATGAAAAGACTATCAATGAAGAACTATGCTCGCTCCTTAAAGCCAGCATAGAGGAAACTGCAAGTATATACGGCGATTGTGATTATATCTTTGTCTCAGACAGAGATTCCACAAAGCCCATGACATACGCTTCTCTTTCCTACCGCTTTAGAGCAATGGTACAGACCCTTAATCTGCTTGATGATAATGGAAAGCCCTTTACAGTAGGAACGCATCTTTTAAGGCATACATACGGAAAGCACCTTTGTGACCTCTTTGCTGATGATGCGACAATAGCAGCTCTTCTTGGGCACAAGTCCATAAGCAGTGTGGCATATTACAGGCAGATGAGTCCTAAGACCTTAGCCGAAAGCACAAAGCCGGTAATTGATGCACGTAACGAAAAGATAAAGAAATTTAAGAAAGGATGGATGGAATAATGAACAACTACGACAACATGCTTCTTGCAAATAAGAAGCTATCAGAGGAAAAGAAGATCCTCGCAATTGACACTATAAGACGCATGGTAAAAGCAAACGAACACATATCAATCGTTGAACTTACCAAGCTTACTGGACTTTCAAGATCATTTTTCTATAAAAACGAACAGGTAAATGATGAACTTATGAAAGCCCTTAAGTCTCAGGAAGGAAAAATCTTATCCTCCCGCAGGGACAAGACCTTAAATGAAGCACTTAAAGAGACTGTGAAAATGCAAAAAGACGAGATTGATCGTCTGCGCAGAGAAAAAAGCCAGCTTACCTTCGCTCTTAAAAGGCTTCAAGACGAGAAACAAAACGATGTTGATTTTGCACTTATTGAAAAACTTTAATTTACAAGGAGGATTTTAAACTATGGCAGCATATGTAATCGGAGTAGATGTAGGATACGGAAATACCAAAACATCACACAATTGTTTTTCTTCAGGAGTAAAGAAGCTCCCCGGAAAACCTCCCCTTGCTACAAGGGTAATTGAGACCACTGATGGCTTTTATGCCATCGGGAACGGCAAAGTATCCGTCCAGAAATCAAAGACTGAGGATGAAAACATGAGAGTTCTCACAATGGCAGCTATCGCTGAGGAACTTAAAAAGACCGGCACCACTGTTGCAGATGTACATCTTGGTGTGGGCGTCCCCCTTACCCGTATGGGCGCAGAGAAAAAAGACTTTGTGGATTACTACACTAAAAACCGCCGCCTCATCTTCAAATATGAGGATGTACAGTACTCAGTAACACTGCTTTCTGTAGATGTATTCCCTCAAGGCTATGCCGGGATTGTCTCTTTCATGAAAGACTTTCACAAATCAGCCCTTGTCATTGATATCGGTTCTTGGACAGTGGATATCCTGCCTTTGACAGAATTTATCCCTGATCAGACAAGATGTAAGAGCCTTCCTCTTGGAACCATCACCTGCATGAATGACATCAACGAAGCTCTTCGTCAGAACCTCGGGCAGGAAGCAGACGAAACCACCATCAAAGAAGTCATGATCTACGGAACAAGCGATATCCCTAAAGACTACCTTGATATCATTAAGACAGGTCTTACATCCTATGCTACAAACCTCATGGATCAGATCAGAGCCTTAAACTTTAACTCTGACCTTACCCAGTTTATCTTCATCGGAGGCGGCGCAACCATCATGAAGCACTTCCTCTCCGAAGCTGATAAAAAAAATGCCCTCATACTTGATGATGTATCTATCAATGCCAAAGGATATGAGGAGCTTATCCGCCACAAGATGGGAGGCAGGTAATGAACGTCAAAAGGAAGACCGTTCGTTTTCAGGACAATCTTTCAGATCTTGCTGTATACGATGCGATTACAGACTATAAGAAATACGGCTACCGTTCCGAAAGCCATATGGTAATTGAAGCTGTACGCCGCCTTATAAGTGAAGACCTTGCATCAAATGATGCTGAAAAGTTGGCAGACCTTATAGCAGAAAGGCTTTCCGGAAAGCTTACGATATCTTCCCAAAACGCAGATACCTCTCCAAAAGAGGATACAAAAAAAGAGGAAGCCGCATTTGATGCTGCTCTCTCATTTCTTGATAGTTTCTAAAAAGCATGAGCCAGGAGAACAAGTCTCTTGGCTCATTTACATTACTGGTTATTCAATTTCTCAGCAAGCTTCTTTCTCTGCCTTCTTTCGTGTTCAAGTCTTTCCTGGATTTCATCCATTCTCTTAAAGATGTCCGCGATTGCTTCTGTCTCATCTTTAGGACGTTCCACAGATGCATTCTTGTTTCTGGCAGCTATGTCTTTTGCAAAGAGCTTTCCAAATGCCCATCTTACAAATGGCTGGATAAAAAATATCTGTGAAAAGAATGCAAACGGAAAGTTATGACATATAAGCTCTATCCAGTTAGCAAGAAGCGTAAAAATATTAAATCCGTTATAGTATGGATAATACAAAAATGCAGCAATAAAGCTCATTGCCGGGCACATGATAAGAACAGTACATGAAATGATAGCTGTTTCAAAAATCATTGGATGGTTATTCTTCGGATCAAACATCCTACAAGCCATCTTAAAATGCTCATGTACGGTAAAGAAGCAAGCAACCGAAAACAATAGATAGACCGCCAGCACTACACTATTCCGAACCAAAGACCAAAAGATAAGCATTTTGAGAAAATCTAAACTTTTGGATTTTCCTACAATGCCGACTACG
>JAFPVA010000065.1 GCA_017413105.1 Butyrivibrio sp.
AAATTCCAGTTGAACAAAATCGCTGCGCGACGGCCTGCCAAGGCTGTGGCGCAGTCTTACTTTATTGATTAATAAAAGCAGTGGAAAAACTTTTCGTAATTCTGTATTGTTAAGTTACCACACAAAACAACAGTATACGGAAAGTCCCACTGCCTATGAATAGAATAACATTTTCATGTGTCTTCCGCAATCGGAATTATGATGCCAACGCGCCTCCTGATGTGTGGTTGTCTCAGCAAACACTACACTAAAGGAGGTTTTTATGTACGAAGATATTTTTACTCAAATCCGCTACGAAGCGCAAAAGCGGAATTTGAAGGAATCTACGATTGATGCTTACTGCAACTCTGTAGATTATTTTCTGCGCATTGTTAACAAAGACATTTCTTCTCTTACAACAGACGACGTTGAAGCGTTCCTTACTGAAAAACGGTTTGGCGGACTTGCTCCCCAGACTTATAACCATTACCATTCCTCAATCCGATTCTTCTACAAACGGATCCTAAAAATGAACTGGGATGATGAGGACATTCCCAGAATGAAGCTGGATCATTCTTTGCCAACTGTCCTGTCAAGGAATGAAATGCAGAGCATCATTGACCACACGCCCAACCTTAAACATAAAGCAATCATCGCTACTATGTATTCTTCCGGATTAAGAGTGTCAGAAGTCGTCCACCTTCATTATGACGATATATCTCGCACCAACAAAACTATTCATGTCCGCGAGAGCAAAAGCAGGCGGGATAGGTATACGATCCTTTCTGACCGGAACCTTGACCTTCTGACTGAATACTGGTTTAAGTGCGGTAAACCCAGAGGAATTCTTTTCCCCAGTTCCTGGACCGGTACTTACCTTGATAAGAACAGCATCAATCAGTATTTCAAAAAGAGCGCCTCCAGGGCCGGCATAACCAAGCATGTTTCCAGTCATTGCTGCCGACACAGTTTTGCCAGCCATTTGTTTGAGAGTGGTGTTGACATTAAATATATACAGGCGCTGCTCGGACATGTGGATCCCAAGTCTACAGAAGTCTATATTCATGTGAGCAGCAAAGTTCTTCTTGGCATCCGCAGTCCTTTTGATGATCTGAAAGGCGGCGAGGTATGACCGGTGAATGTACTGTGACTATCCAGGATGTATTTAACAGATTTTACCCTGAATACGAGCAAAGTCATAAACTTTCCGCAGTTCAGCGTAAGGCTGCTTATCACATCATGAATTGTAAGACTGGTGCTTTTGGAGTAAACATAAGCGTATGCGAAGACTGCGGCTGTATTTCTATCCATTACAATTCCTGCCGGGACAGGTGTTGTCCTATGTGCCAGGAGTTTCCAAAGGAGAAATGGGTAGATGCACGCAAGGAGGATGTTCTGGATGCACCATATTTCCATGTGGTTTTTACTGTTCCGGAAGAACTGAATCCAGTCATATACAGCAACCAGAAGCTACTTTATAATGCTTTGTACCATGCCGCATCAGATACACTAAGTGAACTCGCTGCAGATAAGAAGCATCTTGGTGCCGACATTGGCTATATATGCATCCTGCATACATGGGGAAGTGCGATGAATTTCCATCCGCATATCCATACCATTGTGCTCGGCGGCGGTCTTGATCCTAAGAATCATTGGAAAGACAATGGCGAAGATTTTTTTCTTCCCATCAAGGTTATCTCCAAGGTGTTCCGTGGTAAGTATCTTGAGACATTAAAACAGCTCTGGTTAGATGGAAAACTTGAATTCCACGGTACGGCAAAATCACTGAGAAACCATTATGCTTTCAAGGAACTACTTGATTTATGTTATTCCAAGGAATGGATTCCCTACTGTAAAAAGCCTTTTCGTGGAGCAGAATCCGTCATCAAATATCTTGGTAAATATACGCACCGGATTGCCATAAGCAACTATCGGATCAAGAGCATGACTGACTCCTCCGTCACATTCACTGCCAAAGATTACAAGGACAACGGTCAGTGGAAAGAACTTACACTTTCAGGAGAGGAGTTCATTCGCAGATTCCTTATGCATGTCCCACCAAAACGCTTTATTCGGATACGGCATTATGGATTGCTGTCATCCCGTAATAAAGGCAGGAAAATAACCCTTTGCCGCAATCTATTGGGTTGCAAACAGTATATATCTAAGCTTAAAGATCTTGATGCGCCAGCTATTATCAAGCTACTTTACAACAGAGATATCTGTAAATGCACTTCCTGTGGCGGAAATATAATTCCTGTATCCGCAGATAAGTATTTTACAAGCCCGACTCATCATATGCTATGTTGAAAATCTGCAACTGAATATTTCAAAAAAGGCTTCTTCCAGAGGCTTATTTGTGTTGCGCTGAGAATGAATTTTAATACTTACGATATCCATTTCAGCCAATATATGTTATACTGAATGTCAAGAGCGCATGGATTGAATACCCATATATACCGGCTACCC
>JAFPVA010000066.1 GCA_017413105.1 Butyrivibrio sp.
AGATGTAAGGATCTCATTTACAAATCCATAGTCATAGTTCAAAAGGTTATATACAAGAATTCCTACCAAAACCTGTGAAATGAAATAAGGCAGGAACATCATTGTCTGTGAAACCTTCTTGAAAAGCTTGCTCTGCATTTCGTTGAGAAGGATTGCTACCAGAATAGCAAGGAAGTTTCCAAGAATAATAAAAGCTATGTTATAAAGGATAGTGTTCTTAGTCAGTTCAAAAAGCTTTCCTGATTCGGCGAGGAACTGGAAATTCTTAAGTCCTACGAACTTACTGCCGAAGATTCCGTCTCTATAATTGTACTTAACGAATGCTACCCAGATACCGGGCATTGGCATATAGCTAAACAAAAAGAAAAAGACTACTGCAGGTAAGCACATAAGCTCAAGAACTCTGTATCTCCATAAAGTCTCAAGTACTCCGCGCTTTCTAACGCCTGTAGCAGAAGATTTTTGTGACATTCTACTCATAACGAGCCTCCCGTATAACTAACGATTGTTGAAGTAATGTACAGTCCCCACTTGTGCATTTTGACAACTTGCAACCGATTTCATGCTTTTATTTAAACATAAATGACTAGGATAGGTCAATGATATTTTTGAAACCGATTGCAAATTTGGCGATTAGTACAAAAAACGGAGGGTTATTTCTGTTAAAACGTTTAAAATTTGTGAAATGTGCCATAGATTGTATACAATAATGCGAAATTATAGTCTGAATCCGATTTCAGTTTTCGTGTTTCTATATGCTGCGATGTATAGGGAATATCTCACCTATATCATTAACAGAGCTTCTCAAAATCAGCGTTTTACCGGGCCACTGCTCTCTCTGATAACAAGCTTGGGTTCAACCTTCTGGGCCTTGGGACAGCTCTGTCCATTTGCAACAGCAATTGCAGTACTTATCAGTTTTTCTCCAAAATACTCGTAATTGTAATCAACGCTGGTAAGTTTGGGAAGTGTAAGATCAGCTATATATGTATTATCAAAGCTGACAATAGAAATATCTTCCGGGATGCTAAGTCCATGCTCTCTGATGCTGCGGATTATACCGCTTGCAGCAAAGTCATTGATAGCAATGACAGCAGTAGGTATCTCCGGAAGCTCAAAAATCCTGTTCATAGCCTCATATCCCGATTCCGGATCGTAAGAGCTGTTAACGACAAATTCTCCACGCTCCGGGATTCCTCTTTCTTTGAGGTTTTCCTGATACCTCTGATATTTGTAAAATGTCGAAGTAACCCGCATATTTCCACCGACAAGAGCAATTTTCTCATGTCCGTGGGAAATCAGATGTTCCATGACAAGGTTCATTCCCTCTGCCTCGTCGATCACAACGCTGTAAACAGGCGCTTTATCAAGTTTTCCTGTCACAATTACAGGGGTTGTGGCGGCCACACTCCTTACCTTTCCTGCATAGGCATCATCGGTAATAAGGTCGTCAACACGGCCTCCCATCTGTATTATCGCATCAACCTTCTGCTGGGTAAAAAGATCCAGCGAATGGGTTTCTCTTTCAATTTCATTAAGGGAATTAGTAAGATTCACACTGTATCCGGCCTTTTCGGCAGCTTTTTCACAAGCCACAAAGAGCGCAGAATAATAAGGGTTTCTCACATCTGCGACCAGAATACCAATGGTTTTAGTTGCAGTATCCGAAAGTCCCTTTGCCAGTGCATTTGGTTTGAAATTATACTTTTTGATCAGGTCTAGGATTCTGTCTTTTTTCTCTTTTCTGACAGAAGCACTACCATTAAGCACACGTGAAACAGTAGAAGCAGAGACCCCTGCTTCCTCAGCGATATCATAGATCGTAATAGTTTTACCGGCATTCAGTTTTTCTTTTTCCATAAGAAACTCCGTCTTGGGGACTGTCTGAAACCGATTTCAATTCAATATTACGAAATTGTAAACACTATGTCAAGTTAATTCTGGGCTAATATCCCATATATACCCCCGGAACATCACTTTCTGTGATGTGAAAATCACTGCTATGTTCATCATTATCAGCTGTTTCCATCTTCACCACATTTACATATCCATCATTGATCATATCTACCATGTACTTTACGATATCAGGATCAAACTGAGTTCCGGAGCCTTTCTGTATTTCCTCTATTATGTCATCTTTGTTTAGATGCCTTCTGTATACTCTGTTGCTGGACATCGCATCATAGGAATCCGCCACACCAACTATCCTTGCATAAAGAGGAATCGACTCCCCTTTTAGGCCTTCCGGATATCCGTTACCGTCATATCTCTCATGATGATAAAGCGCTGTCTCCCTGATTCCTCTTATTGATGACATCTGCTTTAGCATCTTGCCACCGGCAACAGTGTGATTTTGTATAAGTGCCCTCTCCTCATCAGACAGTTTCCCCGGTTTATTCAAAACCGCATCCGGAACGCTGATTTTTCCTGCATCGTGAAGAAGCCCAGCATAATATATATTTTGGATTTCATCTTCTGAGAGCTGCATTCTTTTTGCTATCTCAGCAGCATACATTGCAACTCTTTTTGAATGACCTCTGGTATAAGGATCTTTCGCATCAATAAAGCTTATGAAAGTATTCATAGACTGGAGGATAAGCTTAACATCATTTTTCTGCTTTTCCCTGTAGCTTCGCAAATTAAACTTGGTAACAAGGAAACCAATAAAGGCTATAAGCCAAAACAAATAAATAATTCCCAACGTCCTGTTGATCTGCGTATAATAAGTTCCCAAAAGCTGATATCCGACAAATCTTATCTCAGTTGGAAAATACTGCACAGGAGTGGACATAAAAACACCAAAATCGACATATTCCATCGGATTGATTGAAAGATAATAATAATCCGGTGTCAAAACCACCATGTCTCTTTCATCATTATAATAGGAATATTCGACGTTCCAGCTACTTTCTATTTTGGCTCCTTTTGGAATCGTCAAATATACATTCCAATTGTTCAGAGCATTATCACCTATGTTTATGATGTTAAATTCAAACTCTTCTCTTTCATTTTTGCCGACTTTGTTGGATTTAGTCTTTTCTACAGTAGCGTAGACCTTATCCGTAAGTCTCGCTCCGGTAAGGCTCAACGCTTCATCAACTTTAAGTGATACATTGTTGCGCAGAGCTATCCTGTTCACATAATATGCTGTAGTGAGCATCATAAGAATTGCTATGAACATAAGAAAAAAATTAATACTCTTATCAGTCTTCATAAAATCCCTGCCAGATCACTTTCCACAATAAGCATAAGAAAAATTGGCTTGTCAACAGACACACTTTTACCAGTACATTATATATTGTTTTCACCTGTAATACAGTAATATTTGTATTATATTTCGATAAATAAAGCAGAAAAAAAGAAGGACTGTTGCCAGTCCCTCTTTCTGCAAAATCAAATTATCTCTGGATACGTCCTGATCCATCGCCACCTGCAAGCTTGTTAACCTCATCAACAGTAACAAGGTTGAAGTCGCCTTCAATAGAGTGCTTAAGAGCAGAAGCTGCTACAGCAAACTCGATTGTAGCCTGAGGATCAAATCCGTTTACGCAGCTGTAGATAAGTCCGCCGCCAAAGGAATCGCCACCACCTACACGGTCAACGATGTGAAGTGCATACTTCTTGGAGAAATAAGCCTGTCCATCTGTGTAAAGCATAGCGCTCCAGTTGTTGTCATTAGCTGAGATAGACTCACGAAGTGTGATAGCAACCTTCTTGAAGCCAAATTTCTCAGTAAGCTTCTGAGCAACCTCAATGTAGCCCTCTCTGTTAAGCTTACCTGTTGTAACATCTGTTGAAGAAGCTGCGATGCCAAATACATCGTTAGCATCCTCTTCATTAGCGATACATACATCAACATACTGGCAAAGCTCAGCCATAACCTTACCTGCCTTCTCCTTGCTCCAGAGCTTTCCTCTGTAGTTAAGGTCGCAGGATACTGTAAGGCCATGAGCCTTAGCCTTCTTACAAGCCTCAAGAGTAATAGCAGCAAGGCTGTCACTTACAGCAGGAGTAATACCTGTGAAGTGGAACCACTCTGCACCATCAAAAATCTCATCCCAGTCGAAATCTGAAGGAACTGCCTCAGCGATTGCTGAATGAGCTCTATCATAAATGCACTTTGAACCTCTCTGTGAAGCACCCTTCTCGTTGTAGTAGATACCTACTCTATCGCCACCTCTTGTAATCTTTGATGTATCTACGCCATACTTTCTAAGAGAGTTAACAGCTGCCTGTCCGATTTCATGCTTAGGAAGCTTTGTAACGTAAACTGAATCAAGACCATAGTTAGCAAGTGAAACAGAAACGTTAGCCTCTCCGCCACCAAATGTAGCCTCAAGGTGATCAACCTGAACGAATCTTAAATAGTTATCTGGCTGAAGGCGAAGCATGATCTCGCCAAATGTAACAACTTTCTTTGACATAATTATTTCCTCTTTTCTTATTATAATTATATATTAGCGTGATATACGCATGTCTCCACTTCGTTCTCGACATGCTACATACATTCGGAAATCGATATGCTCATATATTCGCATATCACTCAATTTTTAACAAGGTGTACTGCGAATCCGCCAAACTCATCAGCAAGATAAGCAACCTTAAGATGTCCATCTGCATCAAAGCTGAATGAAGACTCATCAAACTTAACGCCCTGCTTGCCAAGATGATATACTGCTCTGTCAACATTGTTAGTTCCGATAGCAATATGTCCGCAGCTTCCACGGCCCTTAGCCTTCATAACCTCAACAACGCTTCCTGCAAAGATTGAAGAATTGCCAACCTTCTTGGTGAATCCGAAGAGTGAATCAAACTTATCAGCAGTAGCCTCAGCTGCAGCTGCATCTGTCTCGTTGATTCCAATGTGCTTCATTGTGAAACCAAGCATTGCATTAACAGCATCTCTTGTCATAGCCTCGATCTCGTCGAACTTGCCTGCAGCGATGAGGTCCTTCTTAACCATCCAGCTACCACCACAGCAGAATACCTTGTTGAAACCAAGATAGTCATTGAGGTTGTTCTTGTTGATACCACCTGTAGGCATGAAGTGCATCTTGGTATATGGAGCTGCCATAGCCTTGATCTTGGCAATGCCGCCATTCTGCTCAGCAGGGAAAAACTTTACAGCATCAAGACCAAGTTCGATAGCCTGCTCAACTTCGCCCGGAGTTGCTGTTCCAGGCACTACAGGAACACCGATTGACTGAATGTATTCAACATTTGATCTGTTAAATCCAGGACTAACAATGAACTTTGCGCCGGCAGCCTTTGCTCTGTCAGCCTGCTCCTTGTTAAGTACTGTTCCTGCACCAACGATCATCTCAGGGAATTTCTGAGAAATGATTCTGATTGCCTCTTCAGCAGCTGCTGTACGGAATGTAACTTCAGCAGCAGGGAGTCCTCCCTTAATAAGTGCCTCAGCCAGTGGCTCAGCATCTTTAGCATCGTCGATAGCTATTACCGGAACGATACCAATCTTGTAAAGTTCTTCACAAATCTTATCCATTTTTATTGCCTTTCTTTAATTAACCATTATTAACTTTATAAAGCAGATGTCATCAGCGACTTCGTAAAAAAAATATCACTGTGCTTCACTCTCATCAATATCTTTAAACTTGGATGGATCAAGGTTTCCAGGATCCTGTCCGATGTATGCAGAAATACCACCGTCGATATAAACAACCTGTCCGTTGATGAAATCAGATGCAGGAGAAGCAAGGAATACTGCAAGGCCCATAAGGTCCTCTGTCTTGCCCCATCTCTGAGCAGGTGTCTTTGAACGGATAAATCTGTCAAATGGATGCATAGAACCATCAGCCTGTTTCTCACGAAGAGGTGCTGTCTGAGGTGTTGCGATGTAGCCAGGTCCGATAGCATTGCACTGGATATTGTACTGTCCATACTCAGAGCAGATGTTTCTTGTAAGCATCTTAAGTCCGCCCTTAGCAGCTGCATAAGCAGATACTGTCTCACGTCCGAACTCAGACATCATTGAACATGCGTTGATGATCTTACCTGAGCCCTTCTTCATCATTGCAGGAAGAACAGCCTTTGAGCAGATGAATGGACCTGTAAGGTCTACGTCGATAACCTGGTTCCACTGATCAACTGTCATCTCGTGCATAGGAATTCTCTTGATGATACCGGCGTTGTTTACAAGGATATCGATTGTACCTACTTCCTTCTCAACATCAGCTACAAATTTCTGAACCTGGTCCTCTTTTGTAACGTCGCAAACAGCTCCGTATGCCTTGATGCCTCTCTTCTCATACTCAGCCATTCCCTTATCAACAAGCTCCTGGTTGATATCATTGAAAACAATCTTAGCTCCTGACTCTGCATAAGCTACTGCATAAGCAAGTCCAAGTCCATAGGATGCACCTGTGATCCATGCAACCTTTCCTTCAAGTGAAAATTTCTTTAAAAAGTCTCCCATTTTATTACCCTCCTATTTTACATAAGTTCATTCATCGCACAATCATCCATATCGTCGAAATCCTGGTTCTCACCAACCATTCCCCATATGAATGTATAAGCCTGTGTACCGCATCCTGAGTGGATTGACCAGCTTGGGCTGATAACAGCCTGCTCGTTTCTCATGATGATGTGTCTAGTCTCCTGAGGCTCACCCATGAAGTGCATTACAAATGCATCCTCAGGAATATCAAAGTAAAGATAAACTTCCATTCTGCGATCATGTGTATGACAAGGCATTGTATTCCATACGCTGCCCGGCTTAAGCTCAGTCATACCCATCTCCAGCTGGCAGGTCTCAACCTGACCTGGAAGAATATACTTATTTATAACTCTGTGGTTAGCACCCTCAAGGCTTCCAAGCTCCTTCTTATTCTCATCCTTGATGATAACAACGCCTTCCTCAGGTGTGCCTTCTCTTTTAATAAGAACTGTTGGATAAGTCTTGTGAGCAGGTGCACTGTTAATATAGAACTTAGCAGGCTTTGAAGCATCCTTGCTGGCAAAAGAGATATCCTTTGCTCCCATTCCGATGTACATTCCCTGCTTGTATTCAACATCGTACTTCTTGCCGTCAATAGTTATGACGCCGGCCCCTCCGATATTGATGACTCCCATTTCTCTTCTCTGAAGGAAGTAATCAGCTCTCAGCTCATCTCCTGCTGTAAGAACAAGTTCCTTGTTTACAGGTACTGCTGAACCGGTGATGATTCTGTCAATGTGGCTGTATACAAGCTTGATATCATCAGCCTTAAAAAGATCATCAATCAGAAACTCTTCTCTAAGTCTCTTGGTGTCATAGTACTTCTCGTCCCTAGGTGAACATGCTGTTCTAAGTTCCATAAGTCCTTCTCCTTTATTTCTAAAAAAAATACAAGAATCAAAGCTTTTTTGCATTTGACTCTTGTATCATATCGTATAATATATTCTTTGTCAGTTCATTTTTGTAAAAAAATATTGCAAATCTTGTCCATTTGTAAGAGCTTTCACTTTTTTTACATTTTTCTTATCACATTAGCTGCTTAAGTAAAGTGTCTGATCCTAAGCTGTATTCCGGTCTGATCCGACAACTGCCTGCACTTCTCAATATCAGTTTCCGGTAGCACATCAACAATAGACCACTTAACTTCGCCTATCTGCCCCTTACACTTTGTGGCAAAATCAACCATTTTCGAAAAGCCATCATCAAACCGCGGTCTTGTAACCTCCTGATATCTGGCTGTATCAGGCGCATTAAGGCTTATAGAAACGCTGTCTATCACTTTTGAAAGCTCAGGTACTATATTTCTTCCATTTTCTTCATTTCCAAGTCCATTAGTGTTAAGCCTGGTCTTTAAGTGCTTCTCCTCTTTGGCAACCTTTGCAGCTAAGAGAAGCGTATCCAGAGCACATGTAGGCTCACCGTACCCGCAAAAAACAAGTTCCTCAAAGCCGTCAAAATCGTAATTTCTTATGGCTTCTACGACTTCTTCTTTTGTCGGATTTGTCTCATGCCAGAGAGTGTCTGCGCTTCCTATTCCATCCTTTTGAGACCGGATGCAGAAAGTACAGCTGCAATTGCATTTGTTCGTAATATTTGCGTAAACTGAATCTTTGTATTTATATAGTATATCTGCCATTTTTCATCTCCTCTTTTATCAGAATTGAAGTATCGTTCTCTTTATGCCGACTCCATCGAAGGCTGTCGCTGCCAGGTAAAAGAAAATTGCACTTCCCCCTGACTGAATAAGGCTTCCTGAAAAGGCAGCAATCAGCGCAGTTTCACTTCCAAACAGGATCATCTCGGCGATATAGTACCCTGTTGCTGAGATAAAAAACGATATTATAGGCGCAATAGCGTTACGACCGTTCATTAAAGAGTTCTTTTTACTGGTAAAAGGAAGAACTATCAGCATCTTGATGATCATTGTAGGAATAATCCACATTGGAGCAGTAAGAAGATCCGCAAGTCCGCCTCCTAAGGCACCTACAAGCATTGCATAGGGTGTGGGGAGCATGGCAGCTGCCAGATATATCACAGCATCACCAAAATGAATGTAGCCACCATTAACACCTACCGGGATATGAAAGATATAGGCAGTAAAAATAGTTGTTAGTGCAATTAAAACTGCTGTCATTGCCATTAGTCTTGTCTTTGAATGTGTATTTCTTTCTGTCATACCTTTTTTCCTCCCTTTAACTTATATAGTGATTTTTCAAAATCAATCCCGTAGTTTCTGTCTTTTTCAGACGTTTCTGCTATCGCACTACTGATAAACTCTGTAGCCAATTTTACTGCATCGACAATTCTTTTCCCTTTTAATACGCCGCCAAGAAGCGATGCCGCAAGCAGATCCCCCGTTCCCGAATAGCTTTGACCGTTGAAAGAACACTCTATTACTTCCATCTCCCCGGGACTGACCACCAGATTACATATTGAGTTTTCACCTACGCTAATCCCGGTGACCACAATGCTCTGCCCATCGTGTGCCTTGGCCTTATCTGCAATAGCAATAATCTCGTTTATAGCTTCCTTTTTGTTTATGCCGCTTTTTGCAAACTCCGCATCATAGCCTGCAAGAAGGCAAAGTTCCGTAAGGTTCGGCGTTATTATATCTGCCATAGAAGATAACTTTGCTATTTTTTCATGCATCTCTTTTGAATAGTTTGAATAGCATCTGCCGCCATCAGCCATGACAGGGTCAACTAAGAGGACCGCGCCATTATGGGAAAAAGAGCTGACAAACGAAAGCACATCATCAGCAACCTTTACATTAGGAATGTAGCCGGTAAGAATGCCGTCAAATTCAGCCCCCATAGAAATATAGTCATTCCTGCAATTTGCAACCATATCTTCTATGTCATGTATGTGATAATGTGAAAAACCTGTCTGCGCAGATAGCACAGCTGTAGGAACAGGGCAAACTTCTATACCCATTGCTGACATGACGGAAAGATCCGCCACGAGAGAACATTTTCCAAATCCGGATAAGTCATTAACTGCCGCAACCCTCATACTTTATCATCTCCTCCAAAAGTAATTAGGTTAACTATAAGGCTCATCTGAATATGTATAAATAGTCAAAAGTAAACTTTTTATTAATACCAGTTGTATAAAATATGAGTAGGACTGTAAGCCGGGTTATGTCTTGGATGATCATCTATCTAGTACTGCCGTCGCCGACAGTATCAAGCGACCCACCTGAGGACGAGCCGGGCAAGCTCATAGCCCTCGTTTCGGTCTTGCTTCGGATGGGGTTTACATGGCTACTGATGTTACCACCAGCACGGTAGTCTCTTACACTGCCTTTCCACCCTTACGCTAGCGAGGCGTACTCGGAAACAAGTTTCCTCGTTATGCGGCATTCGCCGCATGCCCATCCAGTAATATGCCAATTGACATGCAAGCATGTCAATGTCACATTCCTGTCCGGCCGCCCGCCTCATTGCTAACGCGGTATATCTCTGTTGCACTATCCTGGGAGTCACCTCCACCAGACGTTATCTGGCATCCTGCCCTACGAAGCCCGGACTTTCCTCTCCCATGCCCTTTCGTATGCATGGCAGCGATCATCTGTCCTACTCACCATAATTTAATAACA
>JAFPVA010000067.1 GCA_017413105.1 Butyrivibrio sp.
CTCTCTTTACCATTGTCTCAACGCCGCCTACTTTGAGTGGTCTATGAGGCTTTCTCAATGAAACAAACAGGACATCACGCGGCTCCGGGCAGGCATACCAATACTGTTTAAGCAGTTCAAGTGTCCTGTCGGAAAGAATAGTCCAATGATCACCTCTGTTTTTACTATTGCGGATATGTACCTGCATTGTGCTCATATAGATATCGCCAGGCGTAAGCCTTACGACTTCACCAGCTCTCAATCCTGAAGAATAGACAAGAGCGATTATGGCTTTATTTCTGATGTTCTGAGCAGTATCAATAAGCTTTTCTATCTGTTCCAGGGAAAGAGTTTGTGGCAATGTCCAGTCAACCTTCATGCGTGGAACTATATCCAGATCCCAAGGGATATGCAGTAGATGCTTATAAAAGAATGACAGTGCGGAACACATACAATTGCAGTAACCGGGTGTGGCACCATCGTCCCTGCGTTCCAGAATGTAATCACGGACATCATAAAGAGATAGTTCAGAAACAGGCTTCTCTCCAGCCCACTCCAGAAACTTGGTAGTGTGAAACTTATAGATAAAGCACGTCCTTGGAGAAAGATTTCTAATTTCGCATTCCTTTTCAATTTTTTGTAATATTTCTTCGTACATAAAAAGCCTCCTTAGTTAGTAGTAATCTGATAGTTACCCTAACCACGGAGGCGGACGTCCAGAATAAAAATGCTTGTGTGAAGTACTAATAAATGATACGCTTTTCATGGCAGTAGTAGTGGTTTTGGTAATGGTAGGTTTTTGTGTGGTAACTTAAACATACATCATCAAGGTGTCACTATCTACTGCTTTTTGAGTAAATAAAACGCTGCGCCACAGCCTTGGCAGGCCGTCGCGCAGCGACTTAGTTCAATCGGAATATATTCCAGGTTAAGGAGGTAAGGATTATCAGCTGATGATACGAGAAGCAAAAAAAGAAGATTTGGAAGCACTTTTGGAACTGTATCTTTACTTACATGAAGACAGTATTCCCAAGCATGATGAACATCTTGAAAGAATATGGAATCAGATCATTGAAGATCCGAATCACCATCTGATCGTAAATGAGATTGATGGTCAGATTATATCTTCTTGTGTTTGTGTGATTATCCCGAATTTAACAAGAAATATAAGACCATATGCTTTTGTTGAGAATGTGGTAACACATGCGGATTTCAGAGGAAACGGATATGCAGGTGAATGTCTGGATTATGCAAAGAAGATTGCGGAGAAGGAAAACTGTTACAAAATGATGCTACTGACAGGAACAAAGAAGCCGGAGACTATGCATTTCTATGAGAAGGCTGGGTATAATAGCAGTGATAAGACAGCTTTCATACAGTGGATAGGGATGGATAAGTAGCCATAGGTAAAGGAGTATGAAATGAAGGTATTCATTGTATATTGTCATCCAAGTAAAAATAGTTTCACATATGAAGTGAAAGAAGCTTTTATCAAAGGACTGGAGAGTGCAGGACATTCATATGAGATTTCTGATCTGTATGCAGATGGATTCAATCCCGTGATGTCGGAAAAAGAGTATATAAGAGAAGGATTTTATAATTTGGATAGTCCTATATCGGAGGATGTTCTTTTTGAGCAGAAAAAGATAAATGAAGCAGATGCGATAGCTTTTATTTACCCTGATTTTTGGACTTCGTCTCCTGCTATGTTAGAGGGATGGTTTCAACGGGTATGGACTTACGGATTTGCATATGGGGATAAAACATCCATGGAATGTCTGGAAAAAGCATTATTTTTGATTACCATGGGTGGGTCATTAAAAGATAAGGTAAGAAGAGATCAGCTGGAAGCAATGAAGACAGTTATGGTTGGTGACCGGATCAGAAATAGAGCAAAAACCTGCGAAGTATATGCTTTTGATGAGATGACCAGAGGCTATGGTAATGATGCTAACCGGGATAAAAACGCTGGTAAGTATCTAAGAAAAGTATTTGAAATTGCAAAAAACTTATAAAAAGGAAAATCTCTGTTGAAGATACGATTCAGCTTTTGCAATGTGACGTGGACGATTACGCGGAATATATTTCAGAATAAACTTACTATCAGAGGAGGAGCGCGGTATGTTTGAAATAAAGGATTGTGGGGATTACGAAGAAGCGAAGAAGCTTATAAGGGAATACTCTGAGATAAAAGGCGCTGAGAGCTGCTTTGTATCATTGGATAAAGAATTAGCCGATCTTGA
>JAFPVA010000068.1 GCA_017413105.1 Butyrivibrio sp.
GACAGACCAAAGAATCTTGATTGGAAGAATGTTCCTCTGGCTGAGGGCGATGCTATTGGATTTACAGATGATACTGTAATGACTCTGGCAATTAAGAAGGCACTTAAGACTGGAGCAGATCTTGTTGAGACAATGGTAGAAGTTGGCCGTGAATATCCATTTGCAGGATATGGCGGAAGATTCTTTAACTGGATAAATGGAAATAACCATGAGCCTTACAATAGCTGGGGCAATGGAAGTGCAATGAGAGCTTCTTTTGTAGGCGAGTTCTATGAGGATTATGACGAGATGCAGAAGATAGCTGAGGCTACAGCTGTGGTGTCGCACAACCATCCTGAGGGAATCAAAGGTGCATTAGTAACAGCAACCTGTATCTGGATGGCAAAGCATGGAAAGAGCAAGCAGGAGATATATGATTACGTTTTGGAGCAGTATCCGAAGGCTGACTACGAATATAGTATTGCTTACAGTCTGGATGAGATCAGACCACGCTATAAGTGGAACGAGAGCTGCCAGGGTTCAGTGCCTGCAGCCATGAGATGTTTTTATGAGAGCAGCGACTACGAGAGTTTTATCCGAAATGTCTTTTCTCTGGAATGTGATTCTGATACTTTCGGAGCAATTGCAGGAGGTGTGGCAGAAGAATTCTATGGTGGCTTCGGTGACGTGGATGCAGATGGACTTCTTAAGAAGTACCTGACTCCGGAGCTGTGGGAGATACTGAATATGTAATTGCATGAAGATTTTTACGTGGGCTGGAGCAATCCAGTCCATTTTTGTGGGAGGAATAGGGCTGTTGGGGTATAATGGATATGTTCAGGAAATGGCATATATTATTCCAGCAAGCAGTGGAAAGAAGATTTTGCTGCAGATGAGAGAGGTGAGATTCCTGCAGATATGAAGCGTGGAGTTCTTTCTGAGGATGGCATTTATAACATGCTGGAGCGGAATAAAGAGATTATGGAGATAATTGGGGAGTAGATTATGTTTTTTGTTATGGGAATTACAGATGGCAGGAAGGACTTTGCTTTTAATCAGCTTGTGACCTGTGCTATCTGTGGGAAATATGGACGATTCAATGTGTTCATGACATATACAGTGTTGTCGCTTTTCTTTATACCAACCATTAAGTGGAACAAGTGCTACTATGTGCAGACAAGCTGCTGCGGAACAGTTTACGAGCTTGATCCTGAGATTGGGAAGGCCATCGCAAGGGGTGAAGAAGTAGAGATTCAGCAGAATCATCTGATTAGAGTGATGAATGGAAGAGGATTTACTGCAGGTTACAAGAAGTGTAGGCAGTGCGGATATGAGACGGCAGAGGATTTTGATTTTTGTCCTAAGTGCGGAATGAGGTTCTAAATGAAGATAAAACAGATTTTTGATGGGGACTATGGCTGCGAAGAACTGCAGCCAGGCCAGAAGCCCAAGGTATCAGTTACACTTGTGGATGATGCCGGAAATGAGAAATTTGTGTCAGTAGAAGATGACTGGCTTACGGAGAATGGATTAGATGTTGGCTCAGAGTGGCCAAAGGATATATGAATGCGTTAAGCGTTGGAGGAGCAGTATGAAAAGATTATGCGTCGCCATGTTAATACTTATGACGATTGCTGCTGTAGGTTGTGGAAACAACAAAGTGGCAGATAGCGGAGCTGCTTCCAGCACAGTGGGTGAACTGGAAGCGGTTGAAGCCAGCACTCTTGGTGTGCCTGCGGTGAAAGACGGAGTTTTGAGACCGGGAGAAGACTGCGCTGAGGTTTATTTCGAATGGGATCCGGTTGAGGGCGCTGATGGATACGAAGTCTCTGAGGAGAATAAGTACTATTCAGAAAAAGAGTACAGAGAACCTGAAACAGTTGAGGTTGCCGATAATTCTTATGTTACCGGTGCCCAGGATTATTTTGATTTCAGAATAAGAGTAAGGGCTTTTAAAGGTGAAGGAGCCGACAGAGTTTATGGCGAATGGAGCTCTTTTGCCACGGGAAGTGCATATGAAAAGAAGACTGCGACAGCCGGCGGACCTTATGGAGAGATGTCTGTAGTTATTCCTGAAGGATGGACGGCAGAGATTTCTGCAGTGGACGAGGGAAAGCTCACTTATGGTCTATATGGATTGATACTGAAGCCAAAATCTGCTGATGAGGGGCAGATAGAGCTCTTTTGTTCAGACAGTTTTGGCGTGTGTGGTACGGGACTTTCCCAGGAAGAGATTACATTAGCGGGATATATCGCGCATGTTGGTACATATGATGATCATGAGCATTGGGATTTCATTACTTTTGGAGAGGAACGTCCGCAGATAGTAGCCCAAAGCATAGACTGCGATTCCTGGATAAGTTATATGTGGGAAGAAGCAGATACTATTTTGGATACGCTTAAGTTTGATCCCGGCAAGACTGAAGGCGGAATAGGACAGTACATTTCAGATTCTGAAGTTGAGGCTCTTGGGCTCATGATGAGCGTAAGTAATGTTACTCCTTCAGGACTGACTGTTCATTTCAGGCAATATGATGATAAGAATACGGGTGAGCTGATATATGGAGAAGACTACACCCTTGAGAAACTTGAAGGTGAGAAGTGGGAAGCGGTTCCAACGATAATCGATAATGGAGTTTTCACTGATATTGGCTACAATATTCCAAAGAATGGGGAAGCTGAGATTGAAACTAACTGGGAATGGCTTTACGGAAAGCTTGAACCTGGGACATATAAGATAACCAAGACAGTTTTGGATTCAGGAGCCGGCAGCGAAGGGGATAGTTTAAATCGGTATACTATGAGCGCACAGTTTTTGATTGCCGGATGAGGGAGAATGAGATATGTTGAAATTCACTTGGACCAGAGAACCGAAGAGTTACAGTGTGACAGAGAATAAGATTACTGCGACGACAGTGCCACATACAGATCTGTGGCAGAGGACGTACTATCATTTCAGGAATGATAATGCTCCTGTGTTTCAAATGGAGACAGAGGAGAAGTTCTTTTCCTTTGTGGTGAAAACAGATTTTGCTGACAGCCATCACCGCTTTGATCAGTGCGGAGTTGTGATGTACCTGGATAGTGAGAACTGGCTTAAGGGCTCAATTGAGTATGAGAACGAGGAGTTCCAGCACCTTGGATCAGTTGTTACCAACCACGGTTATTCTGACTGGGCAACTAC
>JAFPVA010000069.1 GCA_017413105.1 Butyrivibrio sp.
GGATGTGATTACAGAAATCCGCACTTGCTGCGGGTTTCGTGAGAACATGATTCAAGAGTCAACCAAGCCCTGCGACGAAGTCGCCTTCAAATGGCTTGGTTGATACATTCTTGGATTTTATATCCAAGAATGTATGCAATGATATGCACCCGTAGTCTAACGGATAGAACGTAGGCCTCCGACGCCTTTGATGCAGGTTCGATTCCTGTCGGGTGCATAGTTTTTTTGAGGTTTTATATGAAAAAAAAGAAAAGCTTATATTCGTTTAGAAACGATAAGAATAATTTTTTTGCACTTCTTGGCGACAATAAGAAGGTTCTTATGCCGCTTTTATTCATTATTGCAGTTGCTTTGACTGTTGGTATTGCGCTTAGTGCTAACCACAGAACAGCGCAGGAGGCAAGTACAGAAGCAGATCCGACACAAGGAGCTACTCTTGAGATTCCGGATGGCTCCATGGAAGAAAATGCATATCCTGAAGTCAACGCTCTTATTGAGAAGTATTATCAGGCTTCAGCCAACGGTGATTCAGATACTATCGCATCAATTTACAAAGGACTTGAGGAAACTGAGCTTTTGAAGGCGGTAGCAGCTGCAGACTATATCGAGGACTATCAGAATATCACGGTTTATACCAAGCCGGGACCGGTGGCCGGAAGCTATGTGGCTTATGTTTATAACGAGGTCAAGCTTTATGATTACGATAAGGCTATACCGGGACTTGAAACCTTTTATATCTGCACAGATGACAACGGTCAGATATATATAAACGGTGATATTGCAGATAGCAGTGAGATTGATTATCTCAAGCAGATAAACTTGCAGGCAGATGTTATTGACCTTAATAACAGGGTTGCAACCAGCTATAACGATATGGTCAACTCCGATGAGAAACTAGCAGAGATTTTGACAACTATGCGCTCCGGACTTCAGGTCTCAGTTGGAGAGGCACTTGCGTCATCAGAGGCTAGCGCAGCTGAGTCTTCAGAGGAATCTGAAGAGACTGAAGAAGAGACTCAGGAAGAGGGAAATTCCGAATCCTCTGATGTAACTGTCAAGAAAGTTACAACCCGCACTATAAAGGCTACAGATGTTATTAATATCAGAAAATCTGATAGTGAGACGGCAGATATTATTTCTAAAACTTCTGCAGGAGATGAATTCAAGGAACTGGAAGCTTTGGCAAACGGCTGGAGCAAGATTGAGTACAATGGTTCAGTTGCTTATGTAAAGACTGAGTTCTTTGAGGTTGTAGATGAGGAGACTGTAGAGGTTATTGCAGATAGTGAGAGCCCTAAGGCTGCAACAGGTGAAGATAACGCTGATAATAATGCTTCTGCCGGTACAACTGTTGCGTCCGCAGTTTCTGGTAAGATGGTAACTATCGATACAGTAAGACTTCGTAAGAGCCAGAGTACTGACGCAGAAGTTCTTGAGGTAGTTTACAAGGGAAGCGAAGTTAACGTGATCGAGCAGTATGCAAATGGCTGGTCGAAGGTAGAATACGGTAAGAAGAACGGATATATCAAATCTGAGTATTTGAAGAAAGAATAAAGTAAATACAGGAGGGTGGCATTATGTTTGGTAGCTTTAAGGTTGGCATAATGGGAGCCGGGAAAATAGCCGGAATCATGGCGGATACAATAAAAAGCATGAAGGGTGTCAGTTGCTATGCGGTAGGTTCAAGATCTATTGAGAAAGCAGAGAAATTTGCTTCTGAACATGGTGTAAAGAAAGCTTACGGCTCTTATGCAGAACTGGTAAGTGACCCCAAGATTGACCTAATTTATGTTGCCACACCTCATTCGGAGCATTTTGAGAATGTTAAACTTGCTTTGTCAGCAGGCAAGAATGTCATCTGCGAGAAGGCGTTCATGCTGAATGAAAAACAGGCAAGGGAAGTTTTTGAACTTGCCGAGCAGAAGAATGTTCTTTTGACAGAAGCTATGTGGACCAGATATGCGCCCATGAGAGCAAAGCTTGCTGAAGTTCTGGCCAGCAATGTTATTGGTGAAGCAACAATGCTTACAGCTAATCTTGGCTATAACGTAGCAGGCAAGGACAGAATAGCAAAGCCTGAATTGGGAGGCGGAGCACTTCTTGACCTGGGAGTATATGTACTTAATTTTGCTTCCATGACCTTTGGTGATGATGTTACGGATATAATGTCAATCTGCACCTTCAATGAACTGGGAATGGATATGCAGGACAGTATTACATTGAGGTACCGGGATGGAAGAATGGCAGTGTTAAGTGCCACAGCTCTTTCCTATTCTGATAGAAATGCAGTTATTTACGGCACAAAGGGATATATAGTTGTTGAGAATATCAACAACATCGAAGGAATAGCAGTTTACGACAGTGAACATAAAAGAATAGCTTATTACAAGGCGCCGAGACAGATATCCGGATATGAGTATGAGATACTGGCATGTATGAAGGCTATTGATGAGAAGTGGCTTGAATGTCCTGATATGCCTCATTCAGAAACTCTTAAGATGCTCAATATGATGGATTTCATCAGGAAGAATAACAATATTAAATTCCCGGGAGATGATCCGGAAATATCAGGATATGAGTCTTCTTCTGCTCATGTTGAGGAAGCTTATGTGGCTGAAGAGGCGGTTGTTACCACAGAAGATGTCAGTTCCGGTGAGACGGATAATGACACTGAAGATGGTAGTGCTATTGGATAAAATTGCTAAAAAGTTTCCGAAAAACTTTTATTATTTAGTGTAATAAATTCTCTTGCACTTTAAACTATCAAAGTATATAATAACCATCAGGCAGAGATGTCTGCGCAATGGGGCGTAGAGACGTTTAGTTTCGTACGCTCCTTTTTTGTTACATAGGACAAGGTTTCGCATTTCGTATGTAACCCAAAAACGATTCGCTGAGGATGCGCACTCGCGCAAAATGAAAAAGATGCATAAAGCATCTGCGCTCGGCGCGAGAATGTCGCAAGCGACATTCTATTTTAATTCATATTTTTTATGTACTAAGAGGTACGGGAAGGAGAAAAAATGTCATACGTTGACGAGATTTACAATTATGTAGTTGAGAAGAACCCTGCTCAGCCAGAGTTCCACCAGGCTGTAAAAGAGGTACTTGAGTCACTTCGTGTTGTTATTGAAGCAAACGAAGAAGAGTATCGTAAGGATGCGCTCCTTGAGAGACTTGTTACACCGGAGAGACAGATTCTCTTTAGAGTACCTTGGGTTGATGATAAGGGACAGGTTCAGGTTAACAATGGTTTCCGTGTACAGTTCAATTCAGCTATCGGACCATACAAGGGAGGTCTTCGTTTCCATCCTTCAGTAAACCTTGGCATTATTAAGTTCCTAGGATTTGAGCAGATCTTCAAGAATTCACTTACAAGCCTTCCAATCGGTGGTGGTAAGGGTGGTTCTGACTTTGATCCTAAGGGCAAATCAGACAGAGAGGTTATGGCTTTCTGCCAGAGTTTTATGACAGAGCTTTACAGACACATCGGAGCTGACACAGACGTTCCTGCAGGAGACATCGGTGTTGGCGGACGTGAGATCGGATATATGTACGGTCAGTACAAGAGAATCAGAGACGTATACGAGGGAGTTCTTACAGGTAAGGGACTTACATACGGCGGATCTCTTGCACGTACACAGGCTACAGGTTATGGTCTTCTTTATCTTACAGAAGAGCTTCTTAAGTGCAATGGACATGACATCAAGGGCAAGACAGTAGTTGTTTCAGGTGCCGGAAACGTAGCTATCTACGCTATTGAGAAGGCTCAGCAGCTTGGAGCAAAGGTTGTTACATGTTCTGATTCTACAGGCTGGATCTATGATGCTGAAGGAATCGACGTTGAGCTTCTTAAGGAAGTTAAGGAAGTTAAGAGAGCACGTCTTACTGAGTATGCTTCAGCTAGAAAGTCAGCTGAGTACCACGAGGGCAGGGGCGTTTGGTCTATCAAGTGTGATGTTGCTCTTCCTTGCGCAACTCAGAACGAGCTTCTTATCGATGACGCTAAGCAGCTTGTTGCAAACGGATGTATCGCAGTATGTGAGGGTGCTAACATGCCTACAACAATCGAGGCTACTGAGTACCTTCAGAAGAATGGTGTTCTCTTTGTTTGCGGTAAGGCTTCAAATGCAGGTGGTGTTGCAACATCAGCTCTTGAGATGAGCCAGAACTCTGAGAGACTTTCATGGAGCTTTGAAGAGGTTGACGCTAAGCTTAAGCAGATCATGGTTAACATCTACCACAACATTGACGATGCTGCTAAGAAGTATGGCTGCGAAGGCAACTATGTTGCCGGTGCTAATATCGCAGGCTTCCTCAAGGTTGCTGAAGCCATGAAAGCGCAGGGCATTGTTTAATAATACTGATAAAGCCTCGGAAAGTCAGTCTTTCCGGGGCTTATTTTATTATATGAAGATTCTATTAGAGGCTGTTAAAAGGGGGTAGAAGACTATCGTGGCATACAAGTGGCATACATGTAGCATACAAGTGGTATACATGGCGTCCGGAGGTTTATATTGGTTGTGCGCATTCTATGCGTATTAGAATATTGACAAAGGCGTATTAAATGCGTATAATAAAATTAACAAAAATAAAGGAGCAAAAGATATGAAGCGTAATGACTTGATTAAGCTCCTTGAGAAGAATGGCTGGACGTTAAAAAGAAATGGTGGAAACCATGACATATATACGAAAGATGGCCAAAGAGAGCCTATACCCAGACATTCAGAAATCAACGAGCGTCTCGAAAGAGACATCATCAAGAGGCGAGGGCTGAAATAGCCCTCACTTCTTACACTCTAAAGCGGGGCGGAAAATCCAAAGGAGAGCAAACATGAATACGAAGAGGGCATATCCGATCATCTTAAAAAAGGATGGCAGCGGGTATTATGTTGTCATTCCTGATTTTGATATCGGGACACAGGGAGAAACTGTTGTAGAGGCTATTGAGATGGCCAGAGACGCAATAGGACTCATGGGTATTGATATGCAAGATGATGGCGATCAGTTACCGGAGCCGTATAGCAGAAAGGTCGAGAAAGAAGAAGGGGATATTGAAACACTGGTGGATGTAGATTTTGTGGAGTATAGGAAAAAAGTAGACAATAGGGCGGTAAAGAAAAACTGCACAATCCCGTACTGGATGAGCGTAGAGGCTGATAAGGCTAATATTAATTATTCAAGAATTTTGCAGGATGCTATTGCAAAACAGCTCGGATTAGTGCAAAATACATTATAATCAAGTCATTAATATATAGGGCAGGGAGTGGCATGAATTTATTCAGCACTCCCTGTTTTATTGTTTTAGTCTGCAATAATAGTCAGACAATAGTTGCATACTAGTGGCATACAAAAAGAGCTGAGATTGCCTTACTCATGCGAAAGTATGAGTTCTTAGATGAAATTTCAGAAATCCGCACTTGCTGCGGATTTCGTGAGAACTTGATTCAGGTGGCAAACAAGCCCTTCGACGTAAGTCGACTGGAATTGGCTTGTTTGCTGATATCTTGAATGTTTCATTCAAGATATCATGACATCTTGAATGAAATATCAGAAATCCGCACTAGCTGCGGATTTCGTGAGAATATGAAACAAGTAGCAAATAGGCCCTGCGACGTAGTCGCTCTGGAATGGCCTATTTGCTTGCATCTTGAATCTATGATTCAAGATGTCATAGTTGTCCTTATATCTTGTTTATCGGATAATGTTTGTTAATAGTTAATAGATGTTATCAATTTTTCTATATCAAAGATGATGCAAAAAAAACGGGCGCCACCATTATAAAAATGGTGATGCCCTAAATAATACATCGGAGAAATATTACGCTTCCTTTTTTCTCTGATTTAGATAGTAGTTTGCCATCTCAAGATAAGGGTTCTTAAACTCAGAAGCATTGGCACGCGCCTCAGCATCCTTTGCATCCATAAACTTGCAGAACTCATCAAAGGAGTATCGTTTACTGCCATTATCATACATGTACCATCTGCTCGTGGCACCAGGATCCTGCTCAAGAAGTCTTTCGCGAGTGGTCTTCTGATTACTCCTTAGCTTTTCAATATTTCGCTCGATAAGCTCGCCCTGCATCTTCATGAACTCATAACCATCCATGGCCTTCTTTATCTTGCCATTTCCCCAGTTTTCCTGAATGAGACGTTTCGTCCGCGCTGCTCCGGTCTCTTCCTGTTGTTCCCTTTCTTCAACGGCCTCTTTTGCCTCTTCGACAGCTTTATCCGTATCGCCAAGGAGTTTTTCCCATTCCTCATCAGTAAGATCTCCAAGGTTCTTATCTCCCCCTTGGGGAACAAAGAGGTTTGCGGTATCTTCCAGCATTTTCAGAAGAACTGAAGCATCATATGTCTCGTCTGTCTTTACTTTTGTAAAAGAAGCCTTGGAACCGGAAATTGCATTGTTCCAATTGCTCTTTTTAGAGATAGCCTCGTCAAGTGAAGTATATTCCGATTTCCCAAGTGGATCAGTGACTCCTTTTAACACACTGTAGCTGCCAAAAGTGTATCCAGTACCTGTATCATGGGCATCTGCATACTGACAGTATGCAAACATCTCAACTGCCGAGGCATTCTTAGGATCTACATCATTTATGTTTACATCGATATCCTTGCCACCAACATGGACTCTTACTATAGCCTCATCTGATCCAGGCTTAAACACTTCTGATGCAGTCATCACATAGCTCATGTTTCCTACAGGAATAGAACTCATTCCAATTATGGGAGTAACGATTTCTTTCTGATCTTCTTCCTTATCACTTATCTCGACAGGCTTCTCTGCAGTTGCCGGGCCAGCCTCGCCAATTTCTCTGGTGCCATAGTAACTTATAGCCTGGAAGCGGATTCCTGAAAATGTGCCAAAACTTCCGGTATCTCCCCAAAACTTTGCACCTGCAAATGTTGTTGCATTCTCTATCGGCTCAGGAGAAATGCCAGTACCCACGCCTGATGTCATCATAACTTCCATGAGCCTGTTTATGTGAGAAAGAAGCTGCTCTGCTCCAAGTGTACTTACTCCCATCATCTGAAAGTTGTTTATGGAGCCACTGAGCTCTGACAGATAATTCTTTTTCTCAAAGATATCATAAGGGGCTACTCCATCTACTGCCTGCATTGCTTCGTCTGCAAGGTCTTCTGTTTCACGGATATATGAGCAAAGTGCCGCAAATTCTGTAAAATCTGAATCTGTCGGATCCACGTTGTAAGGGTCAATCTCTTTTGAGAACTCATTACCGTTTTCATCTGTTCCGGTCGCTGTATATTTGCGGCTGTCTCCATTCACATCAATCCGGATTTCAAACTTCTGCATCACGCCCTGATATGAGTATGCTGTTTTACCATCTGCCAGCTGTGTTGCGGTATAGCCCGAGTTCCACACATTTGCTGTTATAACTCTTGTATAGCCTTTCTTGGCAGACTCTTCTTTGGCCAGGGTATCTACAACCTCGGGTGAATCTTCATCTTTTTCAAGAACAGCACTCTGGAAGTCGTTGTTTCCCATGGTCTGATTTGAATAATAGTGGGCACTCTGCACAAATGCACTCTGCGAGTAATAATAGTTTCCGTTTGTTATTGTATTTGACATAAGTGTTCCTTTCTGCGGCTCATCTGTCATTCAGAGCCGCTCCACTCTCCTGAAAGGACCAAGTGGTATTTACGTCATCAGTTACATTCATACCAAAGAAACTACGGCTATCAGATAATACATCATATCCGGTAGCTCCGATTTTCATCATATTTCACCTTCTTTCACATATAAAATGCCGAATATCATAGATAGTTCAATCCATTGATATCCGGCAAATCCCTTGCTTATACAATTATCGGAAGCTAAACAGGACTACTTTATAGCAATGTCATGAATCGACGTTATGTCCCATATAGCATTTTTCGATGCTCAATAGCTTTCTCTGTCAGCTCTTTATTAAGATCCTGCCTCTTCTGATAGTCCTCAAGCTGCTTCTTCTGCCTCGCAGCTCTCTGAGCCCGGCGTCTTGCATTATCATTGTTGTTACTGCGCCTGCTCCTCCGGGAGTTCTCACTGCGCATTTTCTCCAGCACTTCATCCAGCTTCTCTGCAGCGCTCATGAGTTCTGATTCGCGGCCCTTTATGGCAAGGTCAACATGCTGGATTGTTCCAGCTGTGCCATCTTCTTTTAGGAAAATACCTGTTTTTCGCACCTTTCCGTCCAGAATGCCATCCTCACCCTCAAGGGTAAACTCCGTATCTTCCGCTCCAAGGAAAATTGCACCTACTCCAGCTTCTTTGAGGCCTTTCATCTCATCTTTTCCATCATCTGTCCTGCTCCAGACTTTGAGTTTGTCAAAAACCTCATCATTTTCATCAATCCAGCCATTGCTGTCAGTATCGTATTCGGCAAGGTCCTTAAAGCCGTCTCCACTCTTTACACCAAAGAGTTCTGTGCCATCATTTATCTTGTCATCTCCGTTTTTATCAAGAGCTAAATATCCACTCCCTGACTTGGTCATTGATATTTCATCCTGCTTGCCGTCCGCATCAAGATCAAATTTATATTTCTTATCGCTTAGAGAAGCTGTCTGACTTCCAGTATTGATTATCAATGGATCAAAAAGATTATCAAGTGGTGACGATATCGGTATGAATGTCTCATGTTCCTTTTTGCGAGACATGCTTACGTCCACATCAACATTTATTTCTCTTCCATCTTCTGTTTTGATATTACCTGTTGCCTGATAATCAGTTTTTTCCTTTTCTACATGTTTTTCTACTATTCCGGCAAAAAA
>JAFPVA010000070.1 GCA_017413105.1 Butyrivibrio sp.
TAAGGTACAGGTCTTGTCATGTTTTCAAAGAACTTATCCCAATACTCCTTGTGCTCTGCATCCTGAGGGAACATTGCCTTGTATGCTGTCCATACTTCCTCATCTGTTGTAAGAGGCATAGGCATGTTTGCAGCCTTAAGAGGAACACCTGAAGAGTTTACATTGGTCTCATCTGAGTAAATCTCAATTCTCTTCTTCCATCCGTCAATTCCCCAGTTCATGTACTTAAGGAGAAGGTAAGACTCGTAAGGATACTGTGTAGCATATGAAACGCCGCCGAGGTACATGTTACCAAGAACGTTGTGCTCCTTTTCACCTGAAACTGAAGGTGTTACATAAGGATAGATGTCCATATCATACAGATCCTGATAGTAAACCTGTGATCCATCATCCTGTGTTACATATGTGTTCCAGATGTTCTGGAATGTCCACCAGCCCTCTGAGAATACTGCTACATGACCTGTTGCGCCAAAGTACATTCCATAGTCACCTGTCCAGTCTTCCATAGCCTGTGTGTTCTGCTGAGGAGCAACATATCCTGCAAGCTTAAGGTCTGAGAACTGCTGCTCACCAACTGCCCAGTACTGAAGGTCGAAATCTGTTCCGTCAAATCCGAACTCACCCTTGATTTTTCTCTCTGAGCTTGTTGCAGCTGAGATTCCGTAAAGTGAATCAAGACGGTTGTAGTAACCAAGTCCGTAATACTTCATGCCTGTTCTGTCATCTACAGTTGCTGCCTGAATAAGACTTATCATATCATCCCAGGTCCAGTCGGGATCCGGCATTTCAAGATTAAGCTTGTCGAGAACATTTTTGTCTACAAAAATTGCACAGGGCTGATACCATGTAGGCATAGCATAGCGGTGGTTTGTATCAAACATACCGATTCCGTATTCCTGAATTGTACTCATGAGCTTGTCTGTTTCAGGGTCATTGTCAACATACTCTGTAATATCTGCCCACCACTGATTTGCAAGTGATGTATCAGAGTCAGTTGCAATAAATACATCCGGGAATTCATTATTGGAAGCTGCAGCGGTAAGATCTGTGCTCATGTCACTCATCTGCTTAACTTCAACAGTGATGTTGGGATACTCTTCCATAAAAGCCTCAGCAAGCTGAGTCATCAAATCAAGATCCTCATATCCCCAATAGCTAAGTGTGATATCGTCTTTTGTCACACCATTCTCATCAACTTCTCCGGATGGGGCACCGGATTTACTGTTTCCGCAAGCTGTGAGCTGTGCAAGTACTGTCACTGATGTGAGCAGTCCTGCTATGATTCTTTTGTACTTTTTCATAGAACCTCCTTTTTAAAAATGCCTTTTTCATTTATACTTCTCATCTTTATGATGAGTAGATGAGCCATAAAATATTAGTGTTACATAATTAGTGCGTGCTCAACAATTAATAACCCTTGATATTGCTGACTTTGTGGGCTATTCATGAGATAATAGATGCAAGGAAATCACTGTTTTTACTTCAAAAACCTTGCACTTCTCACGGAGAATCCCATGTATAAAAAGAATCAAAATCGTCAAATCACACTCAAGGATTTTAACCAGCCTCTTGGATTGAAACTGGATCCTGAGAATAAATGGATAAAGAAAGCTGCCATCATCCCATGGGATGATATCGAAAAAGAATACGCTGATTTATTTCCATCAGAGTGTGGTATGCCGGCAAAGCCACTTCGAATGGCACTTGGTTCACTTCTCATTCAGAAGAAATATGACTATTCTGACAGAGAGCTTGTGGAGCAGATCCAGATGAATCCTTACTATCAGTATTTCATTGGTCTCCCTGGATTTCAGCTTGACCAGCCGTTTGCTCCATCTCTCCTTGTGGAGTTCCGCAAGAGACTTACTGAAGAGAAACTGGCCGAGATCAATGAGATGATCATCCGAAACAATAAACATGACGATGACAACACTCCTTCAGATAACAGTGGCAGTGATCCTCAGAAACATGACGATACTGGTAACACCAACGATGGAACACTTATCATTGATGCCACATGTGCTCCGCAGAACATAGCATTTCCACAGGACGTAAACCTCCTGAATGAAGCAAGAGAAAAACTTGAAGAAATCATCTGCTCCATATGTTATGTGTACAACCTCAAAAGACCAAGGATGTACAGAGAAAATGCTAGAAAAGATTATCTTTCTCTTGCCAAGAGCAAGAAACGTCCTGCCAAAAAGATCCGCAAAGCGCTGAAGAAACAGCTACAGTACATACGCCGTGACAGAGGCTATATCGAATGGCTCTCAGATTATGGCTACACACCAAACGAAAAACAAGCAGCACTGCTTGAAGTACTTGATAAGCTTGTTGAACAGCAGCAGTACATGTATGACAACAAAATTCACACAGTTGAGAACAGGATTGTAAACATCTCACAGTCATACATCAGACCTATCGTCAGAGGAAAAAGCAAATCCCCAACAGAGTTTGGAGCCAAGCTTGATCTGAGTGTTGAAAACGGTCTTGGAAGGATTGAGAAGATATCCTTTGATGCATACAACGAAAGCGAAGTGCTTATTCCGGCCATAGAAAACTTCTACAAGCGCAACGGACATTATCCTGAAAGAGTCCTTGCGGATAAGATATACAGAAACAGGACAAATCTCGATTATTGCAAGGAACATGGGATAAGGCTCGCAGGACCGGCACTTGGACGGCCTGGCAAGAATGCTGTTATCGACAGGCGCACAGAGTACATTGATAGCGTAGACAGGATCGAAGTTGAGCGTAAGTTTGGATTGTCAAAGCACAGCCATGGGCTGGGGCTTATCATGACAAAGCGTGAAGATACAACACGCAGCTCAATTGTGCTGTCAATCATCTCAATGAACCTGGATAGCCTGCTAAGGCTTTCTTTGTTCCAAAAATTGATTTTGATTTTTTCAAGGTACAATTGTTGTTATATTTTATGCGAAAGCGTCGGCTGAAAAATCAGCCGGTTGCTGAGCATACACTA
>JAFPVA010000071.1 GCA_017413105.1 Butyrivibrio sp.
CCTGTATTTGAAGTCTTAGATGCTCCTGTTTTCTCGTTATAGATACTCTGATTTGTTTGCTGATATGCGGAAATACCATTAATTCCTGCCATACTCATCTACCTCCTTGTAAAAAAGCCGACATCCGTTTCATTCATATATCAAAAATGCATAGTAAGACACTTATCCGTTTCTTATATATTTTTTATCGTCTTAACTTCTTATGGAATGTACCATGAAATTATTAAAAAACTATAAAAAGGCACCCTCAATCGAGAATGCCTCTATCATATCCATACAAACATTTTCATCTATAACGCCTGCGGAATATCCTGACAGTTATTATTATCAAAATCATTCCCAAAAGCACATAAAGAATAGGCGCTGTCTGAAAAGAAATAAGATATCTGCTAAATATCTTTGTCAATCGCATATCCGGGACATTTGTATTCAGAAGAACTGTAATTGGAGTAAGATAGCGTAACTGACTCAGCATCCGCATACTTGTCGGTACGTTTCCAAATAGATCAAACAATATTATTGCAAAAATTGTCCCTGCAGCCCCCATGGATCTGTCAAATAATAGTGAGAGCAGCATTGTAAGAATACCTGTCAGCACACATCCAAGTATAAATACTAATGTGTGCAATAATAGCATATACTCCCTCAGATATTACAATCTGTCATCTCCCGGTAACCTGAAATCTGTCATAAGCTATTTTCCCTATAACTATCAAAAAAACTGATATAAGTATGTATATGACAGGAGCGGCCACATAGGCGGTTACATAGTGTCCTCCAAAGCCGACAAGCCTGTGCTCCATAAGTGACCATATACTTATCTGATTTGATGGCAGCATGGCTTTTATCTGTGCCAGAACGCGGAATCTTGGAGGTATGAGTTCCAACTGGCCAAAGATAAACAGTCCCACCATAATGCCCATTACAGCAAGGCTGTTCTTTACTACCTCTGACATTGCCATGGCAAATGTGGCAAAAAGAACCGCTGCAGTGATCATTACAAGCATCTGCACGATTATGAACTGTCCCATGGTAAAAGAATAGGCTGATAGCGGAAGTTCAAGCTGAACTGCGGCTCCAAGGCCGTTTATTCCATAGATGGCAGTGATAAGTTGAGCAAGAAGAGCTGCAGATACAACGCAGCACCCTATTATTACGGATAAACCTGCTGCAATCTTTACAAAGAACGTTTCTCTTCGCCCATTCCTGCAGCTGATCACTATCTGATCTGTCCGCTGACGATGCTCTATTGTGAATACTGTAGACAAGCACAGTGCCGAGATCAGCATTATACACATAAGTGTAAGAGACATTCCCTGGGCAAAATTTATAGTTCCCTGGCAATAATGGTACGTAAAGGGTATAACTATTTTTGGATTCTCATTTGCCCACCACTGAAGTTCTCCTTCTGTCAGGTTATCCTCCTGCATAATAGCGGTAATAGCTGATTCGCGTTCCTTATAAAGCTCCTCCTCTGAATACTCTGACATTTCAGCGCCATCCGGAAGTATGCCGTCCTCCATTTCAGCTATTTTTTCATAGATCATATTATCAGCAGTCCAGACAGTTCCGTTGCTGACAAGCTTTGGATACATCTCCTGAAGCAGCGTATCGTTAATAACAGTTCCATCCAATACTTTTTGCGCATCTTCCATCTCTTTTGATAAATATAACTTCGGCGTGAACGCTTCTATCAGGATAAAGAGTACTGTTACGATCAGCATTGCTACAGTAAGGCGATTCTTCATTATTTTTTTGATTTCAAATCTGTAGAGCTCCCCGTAGTTTCCCATCACTCAAACTCCTCCATGTAGAACTGCTCAAGGTCTCCCTTCTCCTTATCCCAGGCACCCTCATAAATGATCTGCCCGTCCCGCATCATTAAGAGATTACTTGCTATACTGTCAATATCAGAAACTATATGTGTTGAGAAAAGTACTATTGTATTCTTTCCAATTTCAGCTATCAGGTTTCTGAAGCGCACTCGCTCCTTTGGATCAAGACCGGCTGTTGGCTCATCGAGAATAAGAATCTTAGGGTCATTTACTATAGCCTGAGCAATGCCAACTCGCTGCTTCATTCCCCCGGAAAAAGTTTTGATCTTTTTATTCGCAACATCGGAAAGTCCAACCAGTTCCAACAATTCGTCTGTCTTTCTCTTGGCAGTGTTCTTATCAATGCCTTTGAGTGCAGCTATATACCTCACAAACTCTTTTGCTGTAAATTCAGGATAATAGCCAAAGTCCTGTGGCAAATATCCAAGAAGAGACCGGTATTCTTCTGTCTGAACCGCAATTCCGTCTGCTGCTATCTCCCCGCTTGTTGGTGCAAGGATTCCTGTCATCATCCTCATAAGCGTTGTCTTTCCTGCTCCATTAGCTCCAAGCAGTCCTGTAACCCCCTCAGTTAAACTGAAGGACACGCGATCCACTGCTATCTTGTTTTTATACTGTTTGCTTAATCTGTCTACTGATAATTTCATGCAAACTCCTCCACACCTCTTAGTGTTCTCCATTGTTCATATACTGTTACTGCCGCCAGAATAATTACTATTAAGAATCCCCAGTTTCTTATGATCTGTGCATAGCGGTTAATCAATGCCGTATCAAGATTTCTCATCCATATCATGGAAACAGCGATAAGAGCAGCTACAGAAAGTGAGCCATATTCAAGTTTTCTTCCAAGGCTGCTGCGCTCTACCTGAAGGCTTATGATCATTGTTAACAGATATGGAATCAGCATATGAACTGCAGTCACAATTATTTCTCCGCCAAATGCAGTAGCTACTACCGGAGCTGTAATGACCAGTATAAGCAAGAAAGCCACTCCCAGGATTATCATCCTGGCGAAGATGACGCTCCTTAAAGAAAACCTTGTTACCATTTCAAGCTCGGTCATTCCAAATTTCTTTGACCTTCTGTTTTCCAGCACTGAAACCACAGCTAAAAAGGGCATTAACACAGGAGTCAGTTCGTCTGTCTCAGGAAGCTGCATCCAAGATCCGATAAGCGCAAATGCTATGAATGCTAGAGAAATAGCCCATACGGAAAGCCTGATATACCTGACCTGCTGCAATAGCATTTCCGGGATGCTGACCTCTCGGGGTCTTATATTCTTCAAGAATTCCTGCTTATTCTTCGGTTCCGGAGCATAAAACGCTATATTTAATGCATCTTTCAATTCATTTTTCATAATCGCCCGCCTCCAAACTACCACGAAGCCTGTCCTCAGCACTTTTCAGCCTCCTGTATAAAGCAAACCTTGAAATTCCAAGTGCTTTACTGATAGTGCCAACTGATTCGTTATTTACATGTCGCAGCAGCAGTATTTCCTGATCCTCTATAGGGAGTTTTGCCACAGCTTCTCTTACTGCCATCCGTTCCTCCAGAGTATCATCACAAATAGCTGGCATCTTTTCAGCATCCTCCGAAAGAGAATCCGGCTTAACCCGCCTGAACTCATCAACGCATAGGTTCCTGGCAATGGTGTAAAGATACTTCATCTCGTAATCATGTATGTTACCTTTCCGGCTGATAAAATGAAGGAAAGTTTCCTGGGTAATATCTTCAGCTACTGTCTGATTTTGTATTCTAAAATAGACATACCGGTATATTTTGTCGTAAGCATTTTCTAAATCCATGGATACCTTTTTCAACCTCCCTTCATAATGATTAACGGATGAGCCATATAAAATGTGCGGAGAAAATCAAAAAAATTTTTATTATAGGAAAAGGACCTTCAGAAAAAACTTTCTGAAGGTCCCGGAATCCCCTACAATTAGCTATTTATTGTAACCGCAGATAAAACAATCATGTATCTTTTATAAGCACATACATAATGTCCTCATCAGCATCATATATAGCTAACGTACAATTTATAGAACTTCTACTCCATAATATAGATTCATCAAATGGATCAGCTGCCTCCGAATGACGGTCATAGAAGAAATAATACCCGTTCGATATCTCCGGAATAGCCTCCGCACACTCATCCCCTATGGAATTATTTATCAGGTCCGAAACCGTATCTGAAAATGGCAGCGGTCTCCATAATTCTGATTCTTCCATCTCAGGTTCCATGGAGCTGTCAGTATACTGAAAGGCATACAAGCTACTGCCATCTCCAAGTTGAGGACGATTTAGACCTGTCGGATACATCTCATAAAAATAACGAATATATTTAATATTTGTAGGCGAAAACGATTTGATGTCCGGGAAAATGTCTTTCAAATCTTCACTAATAGTTTTACAAAAGTCTCATGTATTATCTTTTTATATACCAAGTATAACCATCGAAAATAAGTTCTTGTTCCTTATCTTTAAAAATCGGAGATAAAGTATCCTTCATCCATCTTCTGACCTGCAATTCAACCATCTCACCACTTTCAATCTTGGCATTAACATTGGACTGTATCATCATAAAGTCTATAAAGTCATCCAAACTAAAGGAATGAATGAGTTCATAGTTAATCTGCTTATACATTTTTAATCCGTTTATTAAATCTGCATCAGTCCAAATATTCTCTTTACGCGGCGGCTTAGGGAATCGTTTCAAATACTCGTCTTGATACCACCTTGTATATTCAGGAACATTTTTCATTTTATCTGTAATCCAGAAATCATAAATTATAATAAAACACTCATCCTTGGTCACTTCGATAAGGTTTTCCATAAATTTCTTTTCATCAACCCAATTGACCATTCCTGCGGCTGATACAACATCATACTTTTCATCAGGTATCAAAGTATCTTCTGCCCCCGCAGTATAAAAACTATATGCTTCGTCTGATCCATATAATTCATTGCAGACCTCTACCATTGATTCTGCGATATCTGTACCTGTCACATGTCTACATATAGTCTTAAGCGCTTTAGTTGACAGCCCTGCACCACAGCCAACATCAAGTCCATTACTGAACATATAATCTTCGGGCAAATCACAATCTTTTCTAAACCTGTCAATTACACCTTTGTGTAACCAAGGTCTTTTTGCATACCCCTCCGCAATTCTATGCGAATCAAATGATTTATTATTCATACCCATGTCCCTCCAAAAAGTCTTGTAAGATAATATTCGTATTTAATTCACGTCATCTCATGTAGACTCTCTTTCCAAGAGTATCGGTGTAGTACAGAATGACTGAGTCTGAAGATTAGGTTTCTTTATTTTCTGCAACATAAATCTAGCCGCTTGATTGCCCATGTCGTACATATCCACTTCTATTGCTGTAAGAGTCGGAACAGTAAGCATGGAAAAAGGATAGTTGTCAAAAGTCATAATGGCTATGTCTTCCGGAATACTGAGCTTTTCAGTCCGTATGCTCTGCATACATCCCATTGCAAGATAATTATTGGTACATAAAATCACTTCAGGTATCTGGTCACGCCTTAGAATTTCCTCTGCTATAACCCGGCTTTCTTCATAATTCGTAATGCCGGCAATGGTCTCGATTGATAGTTCTTCCTCTTCAAAAACCATGTTGATCCCATCAAGCCGCCTTAATGAAATCTGGTCTTCCTTCGCATCACCCATGAGAAATACTATTCTTCTGTAGCCTTTATCCAGCAGATAATTGGCAGCTATCTGCCCAGCGGACTCATGGCTTACATCTATCCAGCTTAAGGTATTGGCAAAATCAGGTTTCCCGATTATCAGATGAGGATACTGTTCCTTTCCAAGGACGAATGCAAGCTGTTTGGTAAGGATTCCTGCATGGATGATAATTCCGTCTGCTTCCTCGCTGAGCATCAACTCTTTTACAGACTCTGGAGCCGCGTCCTTCGTCACATGCTTGAGTATCAGTGAATAACCCTTTTCATCAAGATATCTGTCCACTCCCGTCACAATCTCAAACATGTGAGGATTTTCAAAGCCTACGCCTCTGGAAAGATCAGCAGCAAAAAGAATTATACCGTTCTTCCTTCTTGCAAAGCTCCTCGCCCTGGCATTTGGCTTATACCCCATGCTGTCGGCAATCTCCCGTATTCTTTTCTTTGTTTTCTCCGATATCGAATAGCTGTCATTAAGCGCCTTTGAAACTGTTGAAATCGACACTCCTGCAGCTTCCGCAAGATCATAGATTGTTGCTGACATAAACCACCTTCACCTATTTAACAAATATCACGTAACCGTTCTCTGAAAGCTTTCCATCTGCATAGTTCTTACTAATGATTATCCTTCCCTCATCAGGCACAGACAAGCTTTTTTCTCCATTATTCAGGTAAACTGAAACAGATTCTTTTTCATCATATCTTCTGTATCCATATGCTTTACCATCGGAAAGAAGGGTTTCATATTCACCATCGCAGAGGCTCTCGTGTTCTTTGCGGACTGCTATAAGTTTCCTGTACACGTCTTCCAGGGGGCTGTCAACATCGAACTCCATTGGTCTGCGGTATTCCTGTTCACTCTTTCCCACTAGCCCTTTTTCATCACCATAGAAAATACTTGGCATTCCGACAAAGGTCATCTGGAAAAGAACTGCCAGCTCCATCTTATCAAGATCTTCCCTGCATACTGTAAGGAACCTGCTCACATCATGGCTGTCCAAAAGGTTAAGCTGGGCATATGTCGCCTGCCTCGGATATCTCATAAGCAGGTTTGTGACTCTTGCATCAAACTCGGATGCATCAATACTCTTCTCTGCAAAAAACTGTCCACAAAATCTCCTAAAGTCATAGTTCATTGCACTGTCCATCATATTTCCATTGATGTAGTGATTAGCGTTTTCCCATACTTCGCCTATTACAAGAGCATCTGCCTTTTCTTTTTTTACAGCATTCCTAAAAGCCCGGAGAAACTGATCATCAACTTCATTTGCAACATCCAGTCGCCATCCGTCAACATCAAATTCTTTTACCCAGTGTGCTCCCACGCTGCAGAAATAGTCCCGGAGCCCCAGATTCGCTGTATTCGTCTTTGGCATCTCAGGCACGTATGCGAAGCAGAGGTATTCCGGTGATTTCCCTCTTTCAGGAAAGGAGGGCTTTTCGGGCATTTCATAGAAATAGTCATAGTACTCAGACTCTTTTCCCTTTTCAAGAACATCCCTAAAAAACGGATGTCTCCAGCATACGTGATTAAATACCCCATCAATAATAACGCGTATTCCCAAATCGTGTGCTGTCTTTACAAGGTTCTTGAAGTCATCATCTGTTCCCCTCGTGGGATCCACATGAAAATAGTCGATCAGATCATATTTATGATATGAACTGGCTACAAAAAATGGATTGAGGTATATGCAGTTGCATCCAAGTTCCTTTATATAATCAAGATTTTCTTCAATTCCCTTTATTGTTCCTCCATGGAGTGACCTGCATTCCTCTCCATCGTAATCCACGCAAGTTTCCGAGGATTCCATTTTTCTCTTTCCATTGGCAAAGCTGTCCGGAAAGATATTGTAGACAACTGCATCTTTTGCCCACTCTGGGATTACTACTCTGTCTGAACGGAGATTAAAAGGAAGTTGAAAATACTCATATCGCTCAGCATCAGGAGTTCTGTTAAAGCAATCCCCGTAGTAGTAGCTCTTATCATCTCCATCATCCAGTTCAAAGTAATATGCCACCCTCTGGAACTGTGTTTCCAGCCTTATTTCATAATAATCAAAATACTTATCACTCCTTACCTTTTTCATAGGAGCTTTAAAGAAAGTCAGCTCCGGTGCCATTTCCGCCCTGTCAGCATAATAAAATGTACAATTCTTGAGGTCATTTTGGGCTGTCCGGAGTCTGAATATATAATGAGTCTCATCAACCGCATGGGCATACTCACTCATCGGCCGATGAAAGATTGCTGAATAATCCATGTTGTCATCCTTTCGATGCACCGGCAGTTACTCCGGCCACGTAGTATTTCTGAAGCCTTATAAACAGGCATACTATGGGTACGGAAACAAGAACAGCTCCTGCACAGAAAGCTGTGTAGTACTCAAATATGTTTGCCTTGTCTACCATCGTATATAATCCCTTGGCCACAGTGTAATTGTTGTAGTTATCCTTCATGATTACTGAAACAAAAATGAAATCCACCCATGGTGCTATAAATGCGTTGATCGCAGTATTCACAACAATAGGCTTGGAGTTAGGAAGTATTATCTTCCAAAAGATCACATGTCTGTTGGCACCATCAATCCTGGCAGCCTCATCAAGTGACTTGGGAATGGTATCAAAGAATCCCTTTGCTATGTAATAATTCAGCGCTGCGCCTCCCGAATAAACCAGTATAAGGGCAAGAAGAGTCTGATCCAGTCCTATAGCCTTCATAAAGTGATAGATTGCGATCATGCTCATGAATCCTGGAAACATGCCAAGCACAAGGGATATGTTCATAAGCCCCTTCCTTGATCTGAACCGAAGCCTTGAATACACATACGCAACCATGAGCGTGAGGATGGTTGTTATGATACAGCTGCATGTTGCTACAAACAGCGTATTCATGAACCATCTTGGAAAATTAAATAGTCTGGTGTCGGTAAATAGGCGTATATAATTGTCAAAAGTAAACTTCTGAGGCCAAAGATTTGATGTATAAGCACCTTTTTCTGCCCTGAAGGATGACAGCAGCAGCCAAAATACGGGAACCAGCCATATTATCGCAAGGACCGTGAGGAGAGTATGAAGTCCTATGCTGACCATTTTCTTATGTCTGCTCATTGGAACATATCCTCCTTCTTCACTGATCCTGTATGGTTATAAACCGTAAGTGATACTGTAGAAACAATCATGAAAATGAAAATGCCGATTGTGGAAGCCAGGGCATAATCATGCTGGTCAACAGTAAGCTTGTACAGCCATGTGACCAAAAGATCGGTCTTTCCTGCCTGGTAGTAGTCAAGAGCAAATGGTCCTCCACCAGTCAGAAGATATATAACGTTGAAGTTATTGATATTTCCTACGAAAGTAGTTATTGTAGCAGGCGCTGTGACAAATATCATGTATGGGAGTGTAATGCTCACAAAGCTCTGCAGCACACCTGCTCCATCAATTTCTGCACTTTCGTACAGCTCAGCCGGAATGTTCATCAATACTCCGCTGAAAGTCATCATAGTATATGGGATTCCTATCCACATATTTATGACTACGACACAAATCCTAGCCAGTAAAGTATTGGTAAGAAAAGGCAGGGGCGATGAAATAAGTCCGCATTTCATCAGAGCAACATTGATTGCCCCTGCCGGTTCAAGCGCACGTGATATCAGAAGAAGACTTACAAACTGAGGAATTGCAATCGAGATTATGAAGAGAGTTCTCCACATCTTTTTAAACTTTACTAGCTTGTGATTTATGATGATCGCAAGAAGCATCCCAAGGATATAGTTGGTGAAGGTCGCCAGGATAGCCCATACAAATGTCCATCCCAGTATTCCAAAGAATGTATGGGTCTTAGTCTGATTTCCCAGAAATACATCTGTAACATTAGTAAGTCCTGTCCATGTAAACAGCTCTCCAGGTGGCTGATGGCTGGAATCAAAGTTCGTGAATGCTATCAGGATCATGAAGACAATAGGGAGAACCGTAAACAGAACCAGCGTTGTCATGGGTGCTGCAAGGAGTGTTACATGAAACTTTTCATCAAACAGACCCAGGAACACCTCCTTGAATGTCGGTACATGCTCGCCATTTTTTGAAAGAACTATCATCTTTCGGACGTTCTTAATAAGCAACACCAGAACGCATACAAAGAGTATGCATGCTGCTATGGTAAACACCGAAAAGAGCAGAATGAGCATGGAATTATCTCCTGTTGTACGCTCATATATCTGCAGCTGTTCATTCCATACTTTTGTCTGGGTATTCTCACCCAGAGTACCAAAGCGGGAAAGATACTTAAGCCCGAATCCAAAGAAAAATATGATCAGAAGTATTTCAACCAGTATGTAAATTAAACTTAAAATGATCATGTTTCCACCTTTAAGGTAAAAGAGCCATCGCCATTACAGCGACGGCTCTCATTCCCTGATTATTTATTCTGCTGTTGCCTGCTCTACAAGCTGGTCAAGCATTGTCTGAAGATCACCTGTAGAATGTCCCTCAAGTTCTGCTCCGAAAGCTTCTGCCGGTGTCCAGTATGCTCCGTTTACATGCTGGCTGATTGCGAACTTACTCTGTTCTGCAAGAGCCTTAAGTGCAGGATCTGAAGCAACTGCATCTGAATTTGCTACGTTTATGTTTGAAGGTCCATATCCAAG
>JAFPVA010000072.1 GCA_017413105.1 Butyrivibrio sp.
CACAAATGAACATTTCCTTATAAAGTTCATTAACCGCACTGAAGGTAACAACATCTCCGATTCCAGGAAATGCTTCGAAATGTAAACGGTAAAATAAATTCCATAGCCAGCGGCATTTAAAATTCCATAGTTTCGGCATTTTATTTTCCATAGATCATGCTTCCAAAGATATACTTTTCTTTGGAGGTGAAGAAAGGTGAAAAGTTGGATGATCTATGAAAAAATTCAAGAACTGAAACGACACAAACTCAACAAATCTCAGACCAGTAAAAAACTTGGAATTGACTTCAAGACAGTCAACAAGTACTGGGACATGCCACCCGATGACTTTGCTATTGCCAGACAGAATGCCGGATGCAGGCGCAAGAAGGCTGACATCTACAAAGACTACGTTGTCGAATGCCTTCAGAAATATCCGGATATGACAGCAGCTCAGATCTATGACTGGATCAAAGAGCAGACCGGTAAGAAGGATCTGGAGTTTCAGGAGCGAGCTTTCAGAAACTATGTTGTATCCATCCGAGAAGAATACGGGATTAAAAAGCCTGAACATTCCAGACAGTATGAGGCAACAGAGGATCCCCCATTTGGAAAACAGGCTCAGGTGGACATGGGCGAGATCATTCTGGAGACGGTTTCCGGTCGGAGTAAGAAGGTCTACTGCTTTGGAATGGTGCTCTCCAACTCTCGTCAGAAGTATGCTTTATGGAGAGAACGTCCATGGACAACAAGAAGCTTTATCGAGGCACATGTCAAGGCGTTTGAATTCTTTGGAGGAAGAACTCAGGAAATCGTTTATGACCAGGATAAGGTGCTTGCAGTCAGCGAGAACCATGGGGATATCATCTACACAGACGAATTCCAGATATTTAAAGAGACGATCGGGTTTGACGTATTCTTGTGTCATGGTGCGGATCCTGAGAGCAAAGGACGTATTGAGAACGTAGTAAAGTACTTAAAACACGGCTTTGCAGAGCACAGGATTTTTAAGGATACAGACAACTTTAACGAAGACTGTATTGCCTGGCTTGAAAGAACTGGAAACGCCAAGATCCATGAGACAACAAAAAAGATACCGGCAGAAGTGTTCGCCCTCGAAAAGGAATACCTCATACCAGTATCTGAGTACAGTTTTGAAAAACCTGTCACCGAAAGTATAACCTATCAGGTCCGTAAAGACAACGTGGTCCTTTTCCATAGCAACAGATACCGCGTACCTAAAGGAACTTATTCCAAAGGCAAGAAAGTATACATGATCACAGAAGGTGGAGAAGTGTCCATTGTTGATGCATCGACCGGAGAGATATATGCAACACACCCGATATCCGCAGGAAAAGGCGAGCTCATAGGCTCAACCACAAATGACTACCGTGAGAAAAGCCAGTCTTTAAAGGAACTTGAAGCAGATGTTCTGTCGAGGTTCATGGACAGTGAGTCTGCCAGTGAATTCTTTGAGAAGCTGTATCACCAGAAACGCCGGTACTATCGAGACCAGCTTCAGATAGTAAAGAGGCTCTTTACAGAATACGATGGACAATTCATAAACCGTGCCCTTTCGTATTGCCTTGAAAGAAACATTTACTCCGCTGTTGAACTTAAATCAGCTACTGCATACCTGTTCAGCTTTGAAGCGGACAAGAACAAAACAGAAAAACCAGGAAAGGTACAGCTGCCAGAGAAGTACAGAGGCGGCAGCCCTGAAGTACGTGACCTCAGGATATATGAGGATGCGATGAAGGGAGGTGCCATGAATGGATAAGATACAGACATTAAAGACTTCGGCCAGAAGCCTTGGGCTGATACATACAAGAGATGCCCTTGATGAGGTGATCCATACAGCTGAAACTGAGCAGCACAGTTATCTGGATTTCCTTACATATGTCTTTGACGGAGAGATACTTTACCGCCAGAACAAAGCAAGGGACAAGCGCATAAAGGAGGCAGGATTTCCCTATCCCAAATATCTCAAGGACTTTGATCTGACCTTTTGTAAAGCCATAAGTAAAAAGCAGTTCAAGCAGCTCACAGAGCTTACCTGGATAGACGGGCTATACAACTTAATACTTTCCGGTCCACCCGGAGTTGGCAAGACACATCTTGCGATAGGACTTGGATATCAGGCATGTGAAGATGGCTACAAGGTTAGCTATACAACCATGCAGTCACTGATAAAGGTCCTTCGTACTGAAGAAATCGACAGACATGCAGGAGTCAAGCTAAGGAGGATACGTTCATCAAACCTTCTGATAATTGACGAGGTCGGATATCTTCCTATTTCTGCAACTGAAGGAAATCTATTCTTCCAGCTGATATCAGAGCTTCAGGAACGTACCTCGATAGTCATTACTACCAACAAGGGATTTGAAGAATGGACCGAGTTTCTCGGGGATGCAGCACTTGCTACTGCCATTCTGGACAGGCTTTCATATCAGTGCGACAAGATCCCTATGAATGGTAAGAGCTACAGACTTGAGAACAGGAAATCATTTTTAAATGAAACCGGAAAGGATAAGTGAATATATGAGAAAAGAACTAGAATACCAAGCTATGCTTGAAGAGGAGTTTAAAGAATATCTGAAAGACACAAAAATGACACCTAAAGAGCGTAAAGCTCTGCGTGAATGGGTGGCGACAGGTCACAGCGTTCACGAGAACAATGCCATGGCTGTGTGCGAAGGCGGATATCCAATAGATTTCCTCGACATATACCGTGAAGAGGAAGAACTGAGACAGGTTACAAAGGATATGAGCTCTGAAGATGCCAGAAAGTATATGATGGATTATTACGGATACAGTGATGACCCCAGAAATCATGCCCCAGAGCCTTTGGACGATATCGACTTTTCCAAGCTAAAAGGCAGGGAGCTTGACTTCATTTTTGGTAATTAAGCAACAAGGGCTGCCGTTTGTGCGGCAGCCCAAGAATAAAGACAAGTATGGAAAATAAAATGCCGCTGGCTATGGAATCTTAATTGCCGCGGATTCGGGAAAATTAAATGCCGAAATTTCGGGAAAAGTACTTGCCGGTTACACGAAATCCTCTGAGCTAAAATCTATATCATTAATAGCTCCTTTCTCAGAGGAGTTAGTAACGAAATTCACCATCGCACGCTTTATTGAGTCAAAATCATCCGAAATCAGCTCAGCTTCAATAATTATTTTTTCTTCATAAGGATTTTCTTCTTCATGCATCTCAGCAGTGACCATTTCAGATGCCATCTCTGTTGTATAGTCTGTAACCAGGTCTGATGATGTCACTTGCAAACTCTGTTCGGTTTCTTTTGGGTTGGAAAAAGAGCATGCAGACATAATAAGCATGCCAATAAGGATTGTCCCAACTACTTTCTTTCTCATATCAGTCACTGTTCAGATTCCATTTCCCCAAATAGAATCTGGATTCTCCTTTTTTCATACCCTTATATTTTAATAGCTTTGCCACAAAAACTGATAATATGATTATCCCCTTTTTCTTCACTTTCTCATTCCAGCTAACATTTATGATTATCTTTCTGTAATGGCTTTTAGGTATGTCCCGCCAAAATCAGAGTCCTGCCAGAAATTGCCATTCGTCCCCCAAGCATCGGCATATCGCTGATTCAGTTCATTATATGTCACGTTATGGAATTCCTTATAAACAGAGCCGACGTCGCCTCTTTCTGTTTTTGAATAATTGACATTAATTATGCCATTTTCTCTTTTAAAAACAACATCTACCTGATATCCCGCTTCTCTAATCTCGCCTGCAAGATCAAAGCCACAAGCTGCCTTAAGCTCATCTTCAGATATCTCTTTTCCGACATACTCTTTGAAATCACCTGACTTTTTGTCATAGAAGAAATAGTAGTTTTTCCAAGTATGACCAGTATATAAAGCTTCCTCTTCCTTTCCTTCTTCATAATCCACACCAGAATCGTATGCACTCACTGACACACAATAGTCACTGACATAATCCGGCTTAAAGAAATAACCCAAGCCTGAGATAGCCGATTCTTTCCATTCGCCATTATCCATCATGAACAGATACGAAACCGTGCTGGTTGCGTATGCTTCTTCAAGCTCAATCACCATTGAATCCCCGACAGGATACATATCTATTACCTTATCGCCATGCACAAAGAAACTACCGCACTCTTTTATCTTCACACATGTATCGACGTCCACATACCAAACTTCTCCTGCACATGTTGCATATTCATCCGGAGCATCCCCTAAATATACAAAAGCCTCCATGACTCCATCACTGTCAAAGTCATAGACAACGGAGTACCTGGCATCACTAATATCAGCTCCTGCTTCTGCAACAACTTTTTTTATAAGACTTTCTCCATCATTTGGGGGAACCGAGAACCAAACTTTGTAATCAAAAGAATCCCAGTCTCCGCCAACATTTCTGATATCCCTGATTTGAAAATACAAAACATAATCACCCGGCACAAGCATCCCCAATTTACTTGTCCAATCAATCTGTATCTCCCCTGATGAGTCCTTCTCAATAGTAAATGTCTGCCCTTCTGTACCAAAATAATCTGTGCTTCCCCATTCATCATCTTCTTCAGAATGAACAATCAGACTATAATAATTATCTGCAGTAATTTCCCCAGTGACATACCCGCCGCTCTGAGAGTATCTTAGAGTACATCCAAACGGAGTTATATCTTCCGCTGTAAAGGTTAGGCCTAAGCCTCCCAGATCTTCCAATGTTCCGTGTGACATCCACTGAAGATTCTGCTGATAATCTTGATAGGTAAGTACAAGATGCTTGCCATCTTCTCCAAAGCGATAATGAGCATATTCATCTCGGTCAGCATAATGCATTACCAGATTATCACCATCATTTACTTCATAAGAAAACTCTTCTACATCTCCTGCATTTGCGCCAAGACATCTGCCTGTATATCCTTCAGAAAACTCATAATAGTAATTTGTCCTACCATAATCAGCAGCCTGCCATATTCCAGAATGCACTGGCATCTGGGCTTTGAATTCATCTCCCGGAGTCTGATCCGGTGAAATGAATACCTCAGAAGATTCTTCTGATGAAGCTGCTACTGAATTCTGTTCTGCTTCTTTTGAATTGGAATAAGAGCATGCAGATAAAATGAGCATGCCAATAAGAATCACCCCAACTAATTTGTTTTTCATATCAGTCACTTCCTAGATCTCATTTCCCCAAACAAGACCCAGGCCCTCTCTTTTTCATACCTTTATATTGTAATAGGGAACCCAAACAAAGAAAAGCCCTGTCCAAACAAGGCCTTTCCGCTATAGATTCTGTTTTTACTCATTCTATTGTTTCACAGGAA
>JAFPVA010000073.1 GCA_017413105.1 Butyrivibrio sp.
CATTGTGTAAAATGGAACGCAAGAACCGTCCCCTCGTTCCACCGCCCCCCCTCAGTATTGTCAGTCTGGTCTTGTTAGTTTATGCTATATTCAGTGTTGGCGAAAAAAGTGAGGTCAGTTATGGAACTTGTCAAAAGATTTATCCCATATTACAAACCATATATAGGCGTATTTTTGCTGGATCTGTTATGTGCTACGATCCTGTCGGTAATCGATCTGGCATTTCCGCAGTTTTTGCGAATCCTGAGATCAACGCTTTTTCTTGAAGCACCGGAGGTAATCCTCTCAAGGCTTGGAATTATTACACTTCTTCTTTTCCTGATGTATGCCGTCAGGTCTTTTTGCAGATGGTATGTGACGTACCAGGGCCACATGATGGGAGCCCGTATGGAATCGGGTATGAGAAAAGAGCTGTTTGATAAGTTCGAGGAATTCTCTTTTTCCTATTATGATACTCACAATACGGGAGAGATGATGAGTAAGCTGGTGTCGGACCTTTTTGACATCTCAGAACTTGCTCACCACGGCCCGGAGAACATATTTATCTCAGTGATCAAGATTGTGGGCTCCCTAATCCTGCTTCTTAGGATCAATGTGCCGATGACCCTATGCCTGGTGGTTGTTGTGGGACTCATGGCTGTTTTTGCCATAGGGCAGAACAGGCTCATGAGGAATACCTTCAGGGATAACAGGAAAAAGATTGCGGGGATCAACTCATCTTTACAGGATACTCTGGGTGGCATCCGCGTGGTAAAGTCCTTTACGGGGGAGGAAATCGAGCAAAAGAAATTCGATGACAGTAACCTGGCTTTCCTTGATTCAAAAAAAGCAAACTATAGGCGCATGTCAATCTTTAACTCGGGAAACAATTTCTTTGAGGGTCTGATGTTTATAACCGTGCTGGTGGCCGGAGGCTTCTTTATAGCAAAGGGGCAGCTTTCCGGTGAAGAACTGGCAATTTATGCTCTTTACATCAACATTTTTATAGGTCCTGTCAATGTTCTTGTGGAGTTCACGGAGCAGCTTCAAAAAGGCCTCGCCGGTTTTGAGAGATTTATAGAGGTCATAGATACAAAGCCTGCGATCGTTGACCGTGCTGATGCAAAAGAACTTCAGGACGTCTGCGGCGTCATTGATTACGAGGATGTTTCTTTTTCATATGAGAATAACGAGTCGGTTCTTAGCCACATCGACCTTCATGTTGATGCGGGAAAATCGGTGGCTATCGTGGGTCCTTCAGGCGGTGGAAAAACAACGCTCTGCTCACTACTACCAAGGTTCTACGACGTTACAGAAGGCAGGGTAAAGATTGACGGCACAGATATTCGCGATGTGACCCAGAAGTCTCTTCGCTCCTTCATCGGAATTGTTCAGCAGGATGTATATCTTTTCAATGGTACGGTAAAAGAGAATATCGCTTACGGAAGGCCTGATGCCACAATGGAAGAGATAAAAAAAGCCGCTGACGACGCTGATCTTACTGAGTTTATCGAGAGTCTTCCAAACGGATTTGAAACCTGGGTTGGAGAGCGCGGAGCAAGACTATCCGGTGGACAAAAGCAACGAATAGCCATTGCCAGAGTCTTTCTCAAGAATCCGCCGATCCTGATCCTGGATGAGGCTACAAGTGCTCTGGATAATGAGAGTGAGCGTTATATTCAGGAGAGCCTTGATAAGCTCTCTTACGGCAGGACGACCATAACCATTGCCCACAGACTCTCGACCATTCTTGGAGCCGATGAGATCATTGTCCTTGATGAAGACGGTATCCGTGAGCGCGGTAACCACAAGGAGCTTATCAAAAAAGGTGGACTATACGAGAAATATTACAAAATGCAGCTTGGCGGAATATGATGATAGCATTAATTAAAAGGCATGATGTTACTGTTCAGACAGAAATGCGCACTTTGCTGCGGATTTCGTGAGAACATGATAGAATGATTTAAGTTAATTACAGCTAAAGGAAGGAACGGTGATATGCCTAAGGTTTCAATCATTATTACTGTTTATAATACAGCAAAATATATGAAAGAGTGCATGGATTCAGTTCTTGCACAGACTTTGACAGATATAGAGATAATCCTGGTAGATGATGGCTCCACGGATGGAGTAAGTCCCGCTCTTTGCGACGATTATGCGAAGATTGATTCAAGAGTTGTGGTGATCCACAAGGAAAACGGCGGTCTGATGTCTGCCTGGATAGAGGGAACAAAGAGGGCTACAGCTGCTTATGTCAGCTATCTGGACAGCGATGACTGGGTTGATACTGATATGATGGAGCTGCTATACAGGGAGACTTCGCAATCTCTGTCAGAGCAGGAGAGTGGGAAAAAACAGAGTTCCAATCTTAGTGTGGAGTTATCAGAGGATATATCAAATCATGAGATTATCTCCGGCAACTACATCGTGGAGAAAGCCGGTGAGAGGCGAAGGGAGACCCAGAGTCTTAATCCCGGTGTTTATACTGGAAAAGAGCTTGACGTCGTCAGAGAAAAGCTCCTTGGCTGCGAAGTTCGTCCGGTAACCATGTCCAGATGCATGAAGCTTATTTCAAAAAAGCTTATTCTGGATAACATTAAGTACTGCAATCCAAAGATAAAAATGGGAGAGGATGTGAACATTACTCTTCCATGCCTTTGCGACTGCAAGAGACTTGTTATCATGAAGGGTTCGTATTTTTACCACTATCGCTTAGTGGCAGAATCCATGGCGCATGGTTATGACCCTAAACTCTTATCAAATCTTGATCTGACGGATGTTACGTTCCGAGGGATTCTCAAAGATAAGGGCATCTCAAACGCAGATGAGCAGCTGAACCGTGAATATATCATGATACTTTTCCTGGTTTTAAAAAATGAACTAAGATGCCGGGAGGGCGGAACAGTAAAGCGCATTCGAGATATCTTTTTGCGAAAAGATATTAAGGAAAAAATAGACTGCACAAAAGTGAACGTATCTTCAAAGGCCAACAGGCTTTTATACTTCTGCATGAAACATCCTAATCCGGTTGCAGTTTCTTTTACAAAGGCTGTGATCAGAGCATTTGACAGACGTACAAACTAAAGCAAAAAGAGTTTTGAGCCGACACTCCATTTTGGGGCGCCGGCTTTTTGCTGCGTTAATACGTCGAATCGATGGAAACTCCCTGATGAAAATATGAAAATGGAAACTTGAAAATGTACCTTCGGTTTATTCAATTAGAATAATATACAAAAATTGATTAAAAGAATTAAGTAAAACAACGAAAATAATTAATTACCACCAAAATGAATTGACATAGCTGGTGCCCAACATGATAATAATATTACTTAAAGCAATTAACTAATTGCGAATTGCTACTAGTTTGGGAGTTGGGGGAATGAAAAACAGTAAACAAATAATCAACCTGTTCATCGGACCGATTTTGTATCTTCTGATTGGTTACGGGTTAAGCTCTTTAGGGGCTATAGAGTCCTCACCTGCAAAGGGGATAGGCGTTGCAGCCTGGATGATCTTCTGGTGGGTGACAAGACCGGTGGATATTACGGTGACAGCTCTTTTGCCGATTCTTATAAATGCCCTGTTCGATATCGTTCCAATGGAGAACGTCATTTCTCAGTATTCCTCAAGCAGTATTATCCTGATATTCGGTTCCTGCCTTTTGACGGCCCCCTGGTCGGAGATAGGCCTGGATAAGAGAATATCACTTAAGGCACTTTCACTGATTGGTCCGTCCATGAAGTCCCAGATAACGGTCTGGCTTCTGGCGGCAGTAGTACTTTCAAATATGATGCCCAATGTGGTAGTGGTTGCCATATTTACACCTATAGCAGTTTCCATGCTGGCGGCAGCAGGCTACAAGGATATTAAGACCTGCGAAGTGGCAACACCGATCCTGTGTGCAATAGCCTGGGGGGCTCAGGTTGGTGGCGCAGGGACACCACTTGGAGGGGCCATGAACATAACGGCTATCTCCTTTATAGAAGAGTTTACCGGCGCAGAGTTCATGTATGTGGACTGGCTCATAAGGATGCTTCCCTACACTGTGCTGGCAACTGTGGCGGTTCTGACAGTTATGCTTCTTAGGCCCATGAAGACCGGTTCCCTGGAGGGGACAAAAGAGTACTTTGAAAAATGTTATGCAGAGCTTGGCCCGATGAAGAAGGATGAGAAGATAAGCCTGGTGCTCTTTATCGCTGCAATGCTTGGATCCTTTGTAAGACCACTGTATGCAGACCTGCTTCCCGGACTGGTTCCGGCATATCTTTTCCTGCTTCTTGGGTTTGCCAACTTTATCATTGTGTCTGCTGAGAAAAAAGAGCTTTTGCTGACCTGGGATAAAGCTCAGAAGGAAGTTATGTGGGGAATGCTTCTTTTGTTCGCCGGTGGCCTGGCCCTTGGACAGATCCTTACGGAATCAGGAGCTAATGACACCATTGCAAGCCTTATGTCAGGTTTCAATTTAAAGGGCGGCTTTGGAACAATCCTGATATTTGCAGCTTTTGCCTGTCTCATCTCAGAGATGACAAACAGTACAGTATCAGCGGCAGTAACCATTCCCATAGTAATAGGGGTGACAAACAAGCTTGGGCTCAATCCTATTTCCTATGTGTTTGCCACAGCCATGGCGATGAATTTTGAATCATTACTTCCTGTTAGTGTAAGAGCCATTTCGGTAGGATATGGCCTTGATCCGGATAAACTCTTAAAGAGCGGTCTTCCGGTAATGCTTGTGAGAATGACGGTAGCAGTCCTTATGGGACTTGTGACAATAAATCTTTTTTAAATGGAGGATATAAAGATGAAGTTTTTTTTAGACAGTGCAAAGCTTGACGAGATTAAATTTGCTTACGAGACCTTTGGTATTGACGGTGTGACAACTAACCCAAGACACATCATGGTATCCGGTAAGCCTTTTATGAAGGCTATCACAGATATCGCTGAATGGATCAGGGAAGAGGGACTTGAGGGCGTAGATAAGTTCCCTGTATCAGTTGAGATCAACCCTCACTTGGATGACACAGAAGAGATGGTAAAGATGGCAAGAGAGGTTTCAAAGATCTCTCCCAACTTCGTGATCAAGATTCCTGCAATCGAATCGGGAATTGCTGCAGCAAGAAAGCTTGAGAAGGATGGTATCAGAACAAACGTTACTCTTGTTTTCTCACCATCACAGGCAATTCTTCCTGCTAAGAACGGATCTTTATTCGTTTCACCTTTCATCGGCTGGAAGGAAGCAAACGGAGAGGACTGCAAGGAATACATCAGAAATATTGTTGAGATCTACAAGAACTATGGTTACTACGGAAAGACTCAGATCATCTGTGCAGCCCTTCGTACACCTAAGCAGATTGCTGACTGCGCTGTTGCAGGAGCTGACATCGTAACCTGTGGTCTTTCAGTATTCCAGGATTGCATGAAGCATGCATATACAACTCAGGGACTTAAGACCTTCTGCGAGGCCTGGGACAATACAGCTACAGAGTAAGGGGGGAAAGATATGAAAATCGGATTTATCGGCCTTGGTATCATGGGCGAGTCAATGTGCGAGAACATTGTAAAAAAACATGACGACACAGTTTACTGCTTTGATTTTATAAAAGAGAAGGTTGACCTCCTTGCTTCAAAGGGCGCAGTTCCCTGCGAAAACTCTGTAGAGCTTGCAAAAAACTCAGAAGTCATTATCTCAATGGTGCCAAAGAGTGAGCACTCAAGAGCAGTTTATGAAGGAATCCTTGAGGTGCTTGATTCCTCCAAAACCTGCATCGATATGAGCACTATCGATCCAAGCGTTTCAGTGGAGATTTCAAAGATGGTCAAGGCCAAGGGCGCAAGATTTATTGACGCTCCTGTTGTAAAAAGTAAGCCCGCTGCAATCGACGGAACCCTTGGAATCTATGTGGGCGGCGATGAAGAGACCTATGAAGCAATGAAGCCAATTCTTGGATACATGGGATGCAATATCATCCGCATGGGTGACAACGGCAAAGGTCTTGTTATGAAGATCTGTCACAATGCGCTTGTATCTCAGATTCAGAACGGTGTCAACGAGACAATTACACTGGCAAAGGCCAACGGTATCTCAATTCCTGCTTTTGCTGAAGCGGTTTCTTATGGGGGAGCATCCAACTGGTATCTGGATGGTCAGAAGGGCAAGCTTGAGGCTGAGGATTACACTACAGCGTTCTCCATCGAGAACATGGCAAAAGACGTAAACATCTGTGTCAATCTGGCAAAAGAGTGTGGCGTAAAGATGCCCGGTGAAGAGAATGCATTAAACGTCTATCAGACAGCTCTCGAAAGAGGAATGGCGAAGGAAGATTTCAGAGCCACCATCAAGGTTGTAAGAGACAGATAAAACCGGAGAGAGATTATGTTAGAGAGACTTAATGAAGTAAATGATGTAAAGGTTACTTCAGTATTTGATGATGATTTTAAGACCTATGGAAATGTAATTGAGGGCTATGATTTTTCAGAACTTATAAGCTATATGGAAGATCATACAGATATTCCTGAACAGGGCAATGTCTATGTGGCATCGGTGCCTGAGATGGAGAGGCTTTCGGCAGTCGAAAGAGTGCAGAGCTTTTTCTACGGAGATATGCCTGTGCAGGTGGGCTATTGCAATGGCAGAAACAGCACCTATAACGGCTTTGAGTATCACAAGGGGAGTGAGATCAACGTAGCCGTTACAGATTTTATGCTGGTTCTGGGACACACCTGGGAGATAGCAAAGGACAATACCTACAAGGTAGAGGATGCAAGAGTGTTCTTTGTTCCAAAGGGAACAGCCATAGAGATGTTTCAGACTACACTTCATCTGTCACCATGCAAGGTCACTGATGAAGGATTCAAGGGAGTAGTTATTCTCCCTAGAGGAACCAATACACCGCTTGACAAGAAACCTGAGAACGCCACGGGGGAAGAGAGGCTGCTTCTTCAGAGAAACAAGTGGGTGATAGCACATCCCGAGAGGGAACCTCTTATGAAACAGGGAGCATTTCCGGGGCTTAAGGGGATAAATAAAGAGCTGCATTATTAACCAAGAGAAGGGTAACAAACAACTATATTAAATGGAGGGATTTTATCTAAGGGAAAAGAGTTTTCGCTTCTTTAAGAAGCTCTGTTCCATTGTAAAAAGAATAGTCAGTATGCAGATTTATTTGCCTCTGTGGCAGAGCTGTCATAACTGATTTTATTGAAAGGAAAAGCAGTAAGATGAGTGAAATTCAGATTGTTTACGTCCCTATAGGAGTTGGAACATATCACATGGAGACGGCAGCAGATCTTTTTAGCAGATCAGTAAAGGCTCTTAAGGAAATCTCGGGGGACGTTGTGGTTCCGGAAAAAGTTCTTTTGACAGTGGATGAGGTTGCAGATTTTGTAAAAGACAAGGCTCCGGACCTTATCGTTCTTCAGAACATAACCTTCGCAAACGCAGCATACGCAAGCGAGATACTTCGAAGATTTGACTGTCCCTTAGTCCTTTGGACTTTGAGGGAACCTGTAATTGACGGCGGAAGACTTCGCAGCAATTCACTGACAGGCGCATATTCTGCAGCCAATACCATAACTGCCTTCAGAGGAGCGGGAAAGTTCGAATTCATCTTTGGCTCTCCTGAGGAGGAGAAGGTTAAGACAGAGCTGTCTGCATGCATAAAGGCCTGTGAGGTCCTGGCATCTCTTAAGAATCTTAAGATGTCTGCCATCGGTCATACCCCTCAGGGCTTTGGCTTTGGAAGAGCTCTGGATGCTGAGCTTTTAAAGTACTTCGGCGTAAGGCTTGAAGCCATTGAAGCGAGAGAACTTATTGAAAAGGCTGTGTGCTACACAGACGAAGAGTGCGCAGAAGACCTTAATGAGGCAAAAGAAAAAGTGGTAGGCCTTGACACTATGCCCGAGAAGAATGTTAAGGACTTTGCAAGGCTCTACAAGGCTTACAAGACCTACATAAGAGAAGGGGGCATCGGCGCTGTTTCATCAAGATGCTGGCCGGATTTCTTTGTTTCCTTTGGAACTCCTGTCTGCATGGTGCTTTCTCTTTTAAATGCAATGAATATACCTGCCAGCTGTGAGGCTGATGTATACGGTGCTCTTTCAATGTTCATCGGGACAAAGCTCACGGGAGAAGCTACATTCTTTGGAGATCCTGTAGCCATGGATGAGAAAGAGGGAACCATCACCTACTGGCACTGCGGAATGGCTGCCTGCAACCTGGCAAGGTGTGACACAGGCGCTAACGTAGGTGTTCATCCTAATCGCAAGATCGGACCGGTCATGGACTTTGGCTGCAAAGCAAGTGAAGACGCCACAATTTTCAGGATTGGCAGAAAGCCTGACGGAAGCTTCAGATTCATGATCGCAGAGGGATCGGTTCTTGATAAACCCAAGCAGTTCAACGGAACCTCCATCGTAGTTAAAACAGATGAAGCTGCAGACAGAATAGTTACTGACACTATTAAAAAAGGCTTAGAACCGCATTATGTAGTAATATATAATAGAGTTGGCAATGAGCTGGAGAAGTTAGCGCACATGCTTGATATTGAAGTTGTGAGATATTGAGTTTTTTTCGGATGATGTAGTGTGTATGTAATAATGAGACAGATCTGCTTTGGGCGGTTTTTCGTGAGGGTGTATGAAATATAAGGGATTAAATCTGGAAAATGTAAAAAATAATAACAGGTCGGCGATACTCAATATTCTCAACAACTTAGGAGCTATGTCCAGAAAGGATATTGCGGAAAAAACCGGTCTTACACCTGCCAGCGTTACACTAATCTGCACTGAACTTCTTGAAGAGGGCGTTATATACGAGCTCGGAGAGATGGTGGAGGAAAAGAGGGCAGGGAGAAAGAAGATATCTGTTGATATCAATCCGACCTATAAATACATCCTATGTATATGCATTGAATCAAACGAAACCTACATCACTATTACAGACTGCAAAGGGCATGTCATAAAAAGCATTGTCTCAGAGACCGAAAAGAGTATGGAACCTGAAGACTTCCTTGTGAAGATCGCAGGCGACAGTACCAAACTTTTATGGGAAGTTGGAATTTCCAAGGACAAGCTTCTTGGAGCTGCTGTTTCAGTTCCCGGTAAAGTAGACCGCAAAAAGGGCATAAGCCTTAATACCTTCAGCATCTGGACAAAGCCTGTTCCTATTGCTGATATTTTGAAAAAAGAACTTTCCATAAACGTTGTGGTGGAGAACAACTTGAAGGCCTCAGCCGAGAGCGAGCTTTTATTTGGCTATGGCAAAGATCACGATGATTTTGTGATCCTTAAGTGGGGACCGGGTGTTGGCTCAGCCATTATCATGAGACACAGGATATATCAGGGCAGTGGTGGCCTTGCCGGAGAGATAGGTCATGTTTCCCTTGGAAAGGGCGGAAAAAAATGTAACTGTGGGAAGACAGGCTGTCTTGAGACGGAACTTTCCGTAAAGGCCATAAAGGAAGATATGACCGCAGCTGCAGGCAACAAGACAAAAGAAAAGAAGATAATGAAAGATAAGCTGAATAAGCTGGCTTTCGCCACGAGAAATTACGTATCTCTTGTGGATCCCAGCAAGGTAATCCTCATAGGTCCAATGTTTGATGACCCTGAAGTTTATGCCGGTTTTGTAAAGGCCTACAAGGAATACGATGAGACTGTTCCTGACTGCTTTTTTGCAAGATCAAAAGTGGCCTTTAACGCAAGTCACACTGACCCACTGGCAACAGCCCTTAACGAATGGTTCTTTAGCAAATGAAATACCCCCGTGTGTAAGCCATTTTTAATCCTCTTACATACGGGGGTGTTTTTTGATTGATGCGCATCGGCGCGTGAATGTCGTGTTTATGCGTGAATCTTTAGTGCATTGTCCTTGCTCCAGAGCTTGTCATATTTGAAGCCTGTAACCTTTTCACATACTGCAATTTCTTCAGCGGTGGCAACGGAGGTGTCAGAACCTTTTCTTCTGGCAATTTCCTTGCGGATTATGTCAAATTCCTTCTTTGTCACAGGGAAAAGAATTGTGAAGAAAAGAGTGATCAGAAGAAGGATTATCTGGGCAAATACATAGATATTCGCAATTCCCTTCTGAGTGGACAGGGCCTGCTGACCACCGGCACTGGCTATTTTTTCATCGTAGCCAATCATTGCAAGGAGGATACCTATCATTGCAGAGGAAAGGCCTGCTGCAATCTTTCTGGTGAAGGTTGCCATTCCGGAGCAGATGCCCGGGCGGCTTACGGAAGTGATCAGTTCGTCCACGTCTGCCAGATCGGAAAGGATAGCATAGATACTTGTTGAAGTTCCTGCCATTGCAAGACCGATCACAAAGGAAAGAGCAAGGATGACCATAAATGGTGCTCCCTCATGGGAGAAGAACAGCATTGCGAAGGTTGCCGCGATTCTGATCGGTGTACCAAGGAGAATCGGGAATTTCTTGTTTGTTGAGGCCATGATTGGAGCAAACAGTATCATTCCAAGGAACTGGGAGATTAGTATAACACCCATGAGCATTGTGAAGTTACCGCCGCCGTAGGCATGGAGTACATCATCGATGTAGTAAACTGCAAGGCCTGTTATGAAGTCAGCCGCAGCCTGGCCGAAGATAAAGATTCCTATGAACAGGCGGAAGGAGTGGCTCTTAAATACTGTAAAAGACTGGGTAAAAGTCTCTGAAAGGCTTATCTTTTGAATTTCTTTCTGCCTCTCCCAGGTACCAATAAAGGTCAGGATGATGGCAGTAAGGAAAATTCCCGCAAAGACGATTGAAACATTTACGTACTGGAACTTGTTGGTGTTGTCCTTTATCATCAGTGTCGGAAGAAGACCAGCGATGATGGCACCAAGTGCCGAGAACACCATTCGAACGCTGGAGAACTTTGCTCTTGAGGTGTAGTCCTCAACCATGTCCGGCAATAGTCCGTTATAAGGCACCATTACAATGGTGAAGCCTGTGGAAAAGAGCATGTACATCAAAATATAGAAGATGTACTGGCCTATAGTGGAGCCGCCGGCCGTAAATGGAATCCACATGATAACGAAGGTTATGGCGGATATGATGCTTCCTATCAGCATCCAGAAACGCTTTGCGCCGAACCTTGACCTTGTGCGGTCGGCGATGTTGCCCATAAGTGGATCTGTAATGGCATCCCAGATCTTACCTACAAGAGGTATGGTTCCTGCCAGCGCAGTGGGCATGCCCAGTGATTTTGTAAGAAATACTGTGTAAAAAGTACTGATGACTACGAATGCGCCTCCTCCGTAAATGTCCGCAAATCCGTAGCTGATCTTGGCTAAAGTGCCGTGTTTTCCTGAATTTGTCATTTTTGTTTTCCCCTAATACATTATATTTTCCCAACTAAAACTTAAGATCTGAACAGAAGTCTTTCGATGTTATGAAATCTTCGATAGTTCCATGATCTTTTCAAACCACGGGCTGTCCTTTCGAACAAACACCGGTGGCTGCCCTATAGGTGCCTCGATGTCAAAGCTTCCGCCCCCAAAGCTCTTTCCGCTAAAGATGTGAACCCATCCATCTTCGGGAAGGTATACGCTTCTGGAAACCGCTCCCTCTTTTATCACCGGAGCAACAAGGATATCCCTCCCCAGGAGATACTCTGTTTTCTCGGTATAGGCCTTCTCTTCGTTGTAATGGTAAAAGAGCGGACGCATTACAGGAATGGCTTCGTCTGCAGTTTCTTTTACGCAGGCCTTCAGATATTCCGAAAGCTGAGCGTGCATTTTTGAAGTCCGTGCCAGCTGCGAAAGGAGCTCTTCATCGTCATCAAACTGAACATCATTGACCGGCTGATTGCCTTCATGGGTTCTGAATAACGGTGAAAAGACGTTCATTTCCTCCCAGCGCATCAAAAGCTCTTTTGAACGGCGCATATGCATTATGGTTGTGTAGCCCCCTACGTCTGAATGCGTAATGCCGTAACCGCTCATAGCAAGAGAGAGTGTAGCCGGGATGACCGAAGGAAGGCCATCGTCTACGGACCAGTCCACGTGCTGATCTCCAGTCCACATCATGGCTGAACTCTTTATGGTTCCTGTATGTCCTGCTCTGGTAAAAAAGAAAACTTCATCCGTAACACCGCATTCCTCAATGGCTTCTTTGTTCATCTGAGCCCAGATGGCGGGCCAGCGGTTATGGATCATTTCCGGATTTTCGCCGCTAAAAAGAACGCAGTCCATAGGAAGATATTCTCCAAAATCTGCCATCCATCCGCCCATGCCAAGACCTATCATGTTTTCTTTTATGATGTTCTTGTACCATTCGTAGGCTTTGGGATTTGTGAAGTCCACCATGGCGGCAGGGAAAGTTGTGATGGTGACCAGATAGTCCTTGCCCTCTTTGTCCTTGACACAGTAGCCTTTTTTGCTGGCTTCCTGATACAGCTCTTTTTCTATGGCTATGAAAGGATTGATGTAGCCAAGGAAGCGGATTCCCTTTGCCTTCCATTCAGGAATCTTCTCATCAAGCCTGTGGTACAGCTTTTTATCCCACTGCCAGTTCCACATGACCTGATACCCAAAGCCTGTACGCCTGCAGCCGCACCAGTCCTGAGACCAGACGCCGCAGATCTTTGTGCCGGCTTTTTCTGCCTTTGCAATCTTCTCGTCAATCTTTTCAGTGCCTTCCTGAATTGCCAGGATAGCTCCATCGTAAATCCAGGAGGGAAGAGTGCGTTGATAGCCTAGTAAATCTGCAAGTTTCCCGGAAAGCTCCGGAAAACTCTCTGCCTTCTCTATGTAAAGGACAGGTGCCTCCTGGGTATACAGCGTGATCTTTTCCCTGTTTCTGAAATCAAATTCCGAATAGGCGTTTATGTCGGCATGAAGATAATAGAGATCGCTGGAGGTAAAGGTGGGCTGAGCATAGTAGGACTCATACTTCCCGAAGGGCTGTATCTTGTCCGGGTGTTTGCCCAAGAACTTTTCCTTAATGATCTTTTTGCCGATGCGTCTGGCATTCTGATGTTCTGCCACAAAAATCCTTACCCGCTCGCCCTTTAAGTCGAGCTTAGAGTAGGTTTCGCCACAACCGTAGATGTGCTCATCCGGATTTGTGGGAAAAGAAATCCAGAAGCGGTTATAGGTTTTACCAGAGCTTCCGGATTCATCAGGCAGATACTTGACTGTAATCCTGCCTTTTTCATTTGTTTTAATGGAAATCTTATGAATTTCAGATGACTTTGGATCCCGGAACGAAAGAACCGTCCCCTCGTTCCACTTTTCTGAAGAGACCCGAACAAGTCGTTTTTTCTCGTGAATATGCTGCTTGTAATCGAAGCTTCCACGGCTCATTTTGAAATTATTCTCCCCGACACCGACCGCAAGCTCGATCTGCTGCAATGCTTCCAGTGTTATTGTGCTCACCCCTTCCTCCATGAAATGTATCCCCCGATACATTTTTAATTGTTTGATTAAGAGCTTTAATCAATATAAGAATTATATCATCCCGGTAGTTCTTTTCAATTGATAAAACCGCTAAAAGAGCGGCATAAAAACTAGCTATTCTGCTGATTGAAATAAAATATTTTTTCTCCAAAAAATCGAAATGTAAATGTCTAAATGACGGAAACGGGTGATTGACTTTTGAAATTAGAGTGATATCATAATGATATCAAAGAAATACATAACAAAATATCAATAATTGATATATCCAAATACAGATATGTCTTAATGCCAATAGCATTAAAGATATGTCAAAACAGAGGTATATCCCCACAAGGAAAGGATGGAAACGATATGAATAACAACATTCAGGAAAAAGAATTAACCGGACACAAAAATGGATTCGCAGCACTGATTCTTATTTCGCTTGCATACATCGCTGCGATAGTGCTTATGATCTGGGGTGCGGCAAACATGTACGGAGCACTTGGCATAGCAGTATTTGTTCTTAGCCTGCTCTATCTTTGCCTTGGCTGGATCTTTTATCTTGGACTTAAGATTTTGAAACCCGGAGAGGCTTTAGTTCTTACACTTTTTGGTAAGTACGTTGGAACTCTTAAGGGCGACGGATTCTTCTTTGTAAATCCTTTCTGCACAGCAGTAAACCCTGCAGCAGATACAAAGCTTGGACAGAGCGGAGACATCTCCGATAACGGTAAGAGCAAGATTGCAACAGTTCTTACAGCAGGAACAAGCGTAAATCTGGATACTTCCATCAAGAATAAGAAGATTTCCCTTAAGGTTATGACCCTCAGCAATTCACGCCAGAAGGTTAACGATATCTTAGGTAATCCTGTAGAGATTGCAGTTGCAGTTATGTGGAAGGTTACAGATACAGCAAAGGCTGTTTTCGCAGTAGACAACTACAAAGAATATCTTTCACTTCAGTGCGATACGGCAGTCAGAAACGTAGTAAAGCTCTATCCTTACGACGTTACAGAGAACGTTGATACAACAGGCGACGGACAGGCTGATGACGGAAGCCTTCGCGGATCAACAGAGCTTGTAGCTAACAAGATCATGGAAGAAATCCAGTCAAAGGTTGCAGAGGCCGGAATCGAGATTGTTGATGCAAGGATCACATATCTTGCTTATGCACCCGAGATCGCAGCAGCAATGCTTCAGAGGCAGCAGGCAGCAGCAGTAGTAGACGCAAGAAAGCTTATCGTTGACGGCGCAGTCGGCATGGTTGAGCTGGCTCTTGAGCGTCTTAATGAAAAAGAACTGGTGGAACTTGATGAGGAGCGCAAGGCAGCAATGGTATCAAACCTCCTCGTAGTTCTTTGCGGCAATCACGACGCACAGCCGGTCGTTAACTCAGGAAGTCTCTACTAATGGCAGAGAAAAAGCAGGTACCGCTTCGACTTAGCGCAAAGTTGTATGATGCTATCGCTGCCTGGGCAGAGGACGACTTTCGCTCTGTGAACGGCCAGATTGAATACTTACTTACAGAATGTGTAAAGCAGAGAAAAAAAGACGGCAAATACGTGTCACAGACACTGGATGAGCCGCCGGAGTTTGATATAAAGTGATACCGAATCCTCCGAAAATTGAAGTTGGGGCTCATAGCGCCCCAGAATCAATTGTTCGGATGATTCTTTCTACTACTTAAAAGAGGATGATAAGAATGAGTGTTTTGAAAATAGACAATTATACAAAGGTTTATAGTGGAACTAAGAAAGCTGCGGATAATGTGTCGCTTACCGTTGAAAGCGGTGATATCTTCGGCTTCATTGGACATAATGGTGCCGGAAAGAGCACAACAATAAGAGCGGTGGTTGGAGTTCTTGATTTTACTGATGGGGAGATTTTTATCGATGGCCATTCGGTAAAGAAGGAGCCCCTGGAGTGTAAGAAGATAACGGCGTATATTCCTGACAACCCTGACCTTTATGAGAATCTTACAGGTATACAGTATCTTAATTTCATCGCAGACGTTTTTGATATCGACAGCGTAACAAGGCAGGAGAGGATAAAAGAGTATGGCGACAAGCTGGAAATTACAGCGGCTCTTGGAGATCCTATCTCATCCTACTCCCATGGAATGAAACAGAAGGTTGCCATCATATCAGCACTGATACATGATCCCAAGCTGATCGTAATGGATGAGCCCTTTGTAGGACTTGATCCAAAAGCTTCATATATGCTCAAGGAAATCATGCATGAAATGTGCAGTCGAGGGGCAGCAGTGTTTTTCTCCACGCATGTACTTGATGTGGCAGAGAAACTCTGTAACAAGGTTGCAATTATTAAAGAGGGCAAGATCATCAAAGAGGGAACAATGGAAGCTCTTGTAGGTGACAAGTCTCTTGAAGAAGTTTTCCTGGAGGGCGTAACCCTGGAGCAGAACACTAATTGAAGGTCTTATGCAATTCGTGTGAGCTCTGGTTGAACACTTGACGAGGTAGCGTAAAACATGAAAAACAAAACATTACTTTTATTCAGAACTTTGTTAAAGTCCACAAGCTCTTTGAACATATTAAAAACTACAGATGATAAGAAGAAAAAAGGCAAGATAATAGGCGGATATATAGGAATGGGCATTCTATATCTGATGCTTATCGGGTACTGCCTTCTTACAGCCATTGGTTTCGGATATCTCGGAGCTTTGGATCAGATGGCTGACATGACAGCTATTATGATCTGCGCCTTGTCTTTTGTTTTTACTATGCTTAAGGCGGGGAGCTATCTCTTTGGCTTTCGTGAATATGAAATGCTGATGGCTCTGCCCTTTAGCGAAAAAACAATAGTCAGCAGTAAATTCCTGTACATGTACATGAAGAATCTGCCCTGGAATCTGTCAATTTCCATTGCAATGCTGATTGGTTACGGCCTCATGGCAAGACCAGCCATATATATTTATCCTCTTTGGATTTTGCTCTCACTGATCCTTCCGGTAATTCCTATGCTGGCAGCAAGCTTTATCGGATTTATCATTGCCAGGATCGGAACAGCCTTTAAGCACTGGAAGGCGGTACAGACAGCTCTTACCTTTGCTTTTGTATTCCTGGCTTTCTCTTTGAGATTTATTCTGGAGAAGCTCTTTAGGAATAATGAAATTGAGGACGTGATTCAGGGATTATCCGATAAAACACAGCAGATTGGGAGTTTTTACCCGCCAATTTCATGGTTTACAAAGGCTGTGACTGAAGGAAAACTTTTATTGGCAATTCTTTTGATAGCTATCACGGTGATTCTTTTTGAGCTCACCTTCAGTATTATTGCCAGATCCTACAAGAAGATGAACTCCACCATGAAGACCAGCGTAGCAAAGCAGAGCTTCAAGATGACCACCCTTAAGAGAAAATCCCCATCTCAGGCCATTGCGGAAAAAGAGCTGAGAAGATTTATAGGTTCAACCAACTATTTTGTTAATGTGGGATTCGGATATATCCTGGCACTTGTTTTGGGCGTAGCATCCCTGTTCATCGGTTTTGACAGGATAATAGGTCTTGTAGTCCAGGGTGCTCCTGTGACATCACAGATGATCCTTCCGGCAATTCCTTTTGTGATCTACTTTCTGACGGGAATGGCAGCCATGACAACCTGCTCCCCATCCCTTGAGGGTAAGAATTACTGGATCCTTAAGAGTTCACCTCTTACAAACAGGCAGATCTATCTTGGCAAGATAATGGCGAACCTATACCTGGCAATTCCGGCACAGCTCATAACAACACTTCTTTTCTGCATAAGCGCTAAAGCATCATTTATAGAGATGGTAAGTTTTATGATCCTTGGGGTGGTGCTTAGCTGCTTCTCATCTGTATTTGGATGTGCCTGCGGAATCCACTTCATGAAGCTTGACTGGGAAAATGAGATTGAGGTTATCAAGCAGGGAACCGGCGTTGTAGTTTACATGTTCCCTAACATGATTCTGACAATGGCTCTATTATTTGGATGCATTTTCCTTTCAAAATCTATTGGTACAATTGGGGTAACAGCGCTTGCAGCTTTGATTTATGCGGTCCTGACCTTGGCTTTTACACTCAGGGTAAAGAAACTGAGTCAGAGTCTTTAATAAGCAATGTTTCTTAAATCTAAATGGAGGTGGAAACATGATTGGAACATCAACGTTTGTATATATGGGAATCATAATTGCAGTGGGCATCATAATGCCCCTTGCAGTAGCCATCTGGTGGGTTAAGACCAGAAACGATAAATTTTCAACGGTTCTTGTGGGAGCAGCCACCTGGTTTTTGTTTGCCATGGTTCTTGAGACAATACCGAAGGCGGTGCTGTTTAACCCGGCAACTTCCATTGGAAAGACAGTACTGGGAAACACGTTCCTTTATGTTTTCTTTGGAACTCTTTTGGCGGGAGTCTTCGAAGAAGTTGGAAGATATGTGGCTTTTAAGACGGTGCTTAAAAAGAGAACTAACAGAGAGACCGGAATATCCCACGGAATAGGCCATGGGGGATTTGAGGCAATGTTTATCATGGTTTCTTTGGGAGTTCAGAATCTGATCTACTGCTTTATGATAAATGGTGGAACCTTTGGAGTACTGGTAAACCAGGAAGGATTATCAGAGGCCGATCTTGCAACCCTTAATGCTATACCTGAGCAGTTGGCAACCTGGAGTCTTGGATATACGGTAATATTGATAGTTGAAAGAGTTTACTCCATGCTTCTCCATGCCGGATCGTCTGTCATAGTTTTCAATGCGGTAAAACAGAAAAGGATAAGCCTTCTTTTTCTTGCTATTATCCTACATATGATATTTGACACCCCTGCGGCTCTTTATCAAAAGGGAGTGTTAAACATCTATGTGACCGAGGTAATAGGCGCGGTAATGGCAATCGTATTTTTTATAATTATATACAAAAAGCTTTATGTAAGAGATACTTCACAGGAAAAGCCTCGGGATATGACAGAAAAACTATGATATCTTGAATGAAACATTCAAGATATCAGCAAACAAGCCAATTCCAGTCGACTTACGTCGAAGGGCTTGTTTGCCACCTGAATCACGTTCTCACAAAATCCGCAGCATGTGCGGATTTCTGTAATCACACACAAGAACTCATGATCTTTAAAACCTCTGCCATCTCTTTTATACTTTTTTTACATTAATAATTAACGGTAAATGGTAAAATTATTATGTGAAAGTATGTTGGATGGCAGAGGTTTTAGCTTGAGAAGGACACTTATTATTGCTACTAATATTCTTATAATAGGCTTGATCCTGTTCTTCATCGTAAGATACGCAGATGACAGAGCAAACGAATCAAACCGTGCTTCGATTGCGGCTTTTGAGAAAATGACAATGACCACAGAGCAGATCATTGCCAATTATCTTCAGGATGAGCAGCATCTGTGTGATATCTGGGCCAATTACATCAACGGCTCAGCTGAGGCTGATGAGCCCATGACAGCAGAGGAAGCAATCTCCTATATCAGAAAGGCTAAGATTTCTCCTGAAATTTCCGGCCATCTCATTTTTGTTGATGATGGATCAATGGGTGGGATTTCCACCAATGCCAGTGTGACAGACCCATCGGACTATTCTGTAAGCTATTCCCATTTTAATTTCCTGAATCATATTGATAATTTGGATAATGAGGTCGACGTTATTAATCTGACCAGAGCTTATACCAATCCCTTAAATGGCATTCAGTCCATTGCTTTTTTGAACAATGTCAGAGTCCTCGATGAGGAAAAGCAAGCCCTAAGGGATGCTCTTTTGATGCGCGTTGTTCCTGTAAGCAGGCTGGAACAGAAGCTTGTTTTTTTGAAGGGTGAGTACGAGAATGTGGAAATTTCCATTATAGACATGGACGGTAATTACATGATCCATGGAAAATCCTTAAAGAACAGCAATTTCTTTGAATATTTCCACTCTTATAATCCAATGCCTGTAGGTGAATATAACAGGGTGGAGGAGGAAATCAGCAGTGGAATGGGCTCCATGCATATTAGAAATTCCAAGAATGAAGACAGCGTTATTTCCTACACCCCATTGTCGATTCTGGAGGGGTGGATCCTGGTAGCTTATATTCCGGCAAAAGAGCTGACGGCCAGCAGATCAGTTGACTGGATTCTGGTTACGATAGTAACTGCAGGACTCTTGTTCCTTCTCATATTTAACATTCTTATAATGGTGCACTACAATCGTAAACTAACGATTGCGGCGGAAGCGGCAAAGCAGGCAAATGAAGCGAAATCACATTTTTTGTCTACCATGTCCCATGACATCAGGACCCCTATGAATGCCATTATTGGTCTCAATGAGATGATCCTTCGAGAGAGTCGCGATGAAGATATACTGATGTACTCAGAGAATATCAGGACTTCCGGAAATACCCTTCTTGGCATAATCAACGATATTCTTGATTTTTCCAAGATTGAAGCCGGTAAGATGGAGATCATAAATGTAGATTACAACTTTGTATATCTTTTAAATGATCTTGTGAACATGGTTCAGCAAAGGGCTGATGAAAAGGGACTTGTCTTTAAGCTTGATGTGGATAAAGATATTCCGGTGGTCATGAACGGTGATGAGATCAGGATCAAGCAGGTCATTATAAATATTCTTTCAAATGCGGTCAAATATACCAGGGAAGGTAGCGTGCTCTTTTCCATTACCTCAAGGAAAATAGAGGATAAGCCGGATCATGTAATGCTCCATGTCAGTGTAAAGGATACCGGAATAGGAATTAAAAAAGAGGATCTGGGCCGGCTGTTTGAAGCCTTTGAGCGAATTGAGGAAAAGAGAAACCGAAACGTTGAGGGAACCGGTCTTGGAATGGCTATTGCCCAGAACTTCCTTAACCTTATGGGGAGTAAGCTGCAGGTTGAAAGTGAGTATGGCAAAGGCTCTGTTTTTTCTTTTGACCTTGAGCAGAAGGTGGTTAAATGGGACCCTGTTGGAGAATACGATATCGCCTATAAGAGGTTCCTCAGCGAAAGAAAACGCTACAGATCGCAGTTTACGGCCCCGAAAGCGAGAATCCTGGTAGTGGACGATACGCCGGTAAACCTCACTGTTTTCACGAGTCTCCTAAGAAGGACGAAGATACAGATAGATATTGCGGACAATGGAAACGACGGTATAGCGCTATATAAGAAGCAGCTTTACGATATTATCTTTCTTGATCATATGATGCCTGACAAGGATGGCATCGAGACACTTAAGGAGATGAAGGAGTGCACGGATACTCCGAATCTGAAAACCCCCGTCATCTGTCTTACGGCCAATGCAGTTTCGGGAATGCGTGAGATGTATATAAATGCCGGATTTGACGAATATCTTACAAAGCCCATTGACGCCGGAAGGCTTGAGAGCATGCTCATGACCTTTCTGCCACCGGATCTGGTGGAGGCTGCGGAGGATGACAAGGAAGAGGAAAGCATAAAGCTTCCGGATTTCCTGTACGACATTTCTGAACTTGATGTAAACAGCGGCCTCGAGCATTGCGGAGGCAGTGAATCCTACATAGTAACTCTTAAGACATATCTTGAGACTGCGGATAAGAATCTGGAGGATATCGAGAAATTCTGGGCAGAGAAGGATATAAAGAATGTTACGACAAAGGTTCATGCCCTTAAGAGCACTTCCAAAGCGGTAGGAGCTATAATGCTGGGAGATCTGGCGGCAAAGCTGGAGAAAGCCGGTACAGTGTCAGATGAAGCTTATCTTGGAAAAGAACTTCCGGTACTTATTTTGCAGTATAAAAAACTTTTGGGTGACCTTCGACCCATAAAAGAAATCGAGATAAAGGACGAGAGCGCAGATGCAAAGACGGAAGACGGGAAGAAAGAACAGAGTCACAGCATTCTTGTAGTAGATGATGATGTCACTTTTTTGAAAATGGTACAAAAGTGGCTTTCGGATAAGTATGAGGTGACGGTTGTAAAGTCCGGAAAGCAGGCCTTGGCCTATATAGGGCGCAATGTTCCGGAGCTGGTACTTATGGACTATGACATGCCGGAGCAAAACGGTGCAGAGACAGCCCAGAAGATAAAAGAGCAATTTGGAGATGCTGACATACCTGTCATGTTCTTGACGGGGGCAGCTGATGAAGAAACCAAAGAAAAACTTATGAATCTAAAGCCTAAAGGGTTTATCAGTAAAACGGCAAGTCGGGACGAAATCCTGACTCAGGTTAATGAATTTTTTGACTGAGAGTTCTGAAAGGAGCATTTATGATCAAAAAGGTTAAAACAATCACATCTATGGCAGTGATGGTTATGCTGGTGATGGGCACCTTCGGCTGTGGACAGGGCGCAAAGGACAGTAAGGAGTTTTCTCCAAAGTACCCGTCCGATACAGCTTATAAGCTTTCTGTGGTGGGGACTTATTCCAACTTTGAGTCTCTGGAAAGCGAGTTTGAGAGATTCTATGAACACTATCCAAATGGTGAGATGGAGTACACCTCTCTTGATGATTACAGTAACACTATCGTTCATGCGCTGGCAGGCCAGGAACCTCCGGATATCTACGTGGTCCAGCCCTGGATGTACGGAAATGAAAAACTTGATTCTCTGTTTGAAAACGCAGAGGTTCTCTCGGATCCAAAACTTGAGATAGATGTTGGCTGCATCCGCCCGGGAGTGAAATGGGAATTGGAGAATGGCGAAGTTAAGATGCTTCCTATATTTTCCACCTCCTATGGAATGCTTGTAAACATGGATATTTTTGAAAAAGAAAATCTGAAAGTGCCTACAACTTTTGACGAGCTTATAAAAACCTGCGAAAAATTAAAGGCGGCAGGTTATGAATCTCCTATCATGGGCAGCAATACCAACACTACGCCGGGAATCGGTTATTCTTTTGCCTATCCCCTGTTTGCGAAAGCAGTCAAGGATGACAGAAGTAAAGAGGCAGATCTGAATGATCTTGTGCCTTCTGCAGGAGAAGTGCTGAGAGCACCCCTTAGCAGGTTAAAAGAGCTTGTGGATTCCGGATATATAGATATAGAAAAGTGCACAGCGGAAATTGAGGACGATTACAATGCAGTTATCCTTCGTTTCTTTGAAGGCGACGTGCCAATGATGCTCTGCTCCGGAGATGTTGTGTCCGGAACCGCAAAACGTGAGAGCAAATCAGAAGCTTTTTCAGCAAAACCCTTCAAGTACAATTTCTATATAGCGCCTTCCGGTGATGATGGTGGCTATTATATGGATTCGGTATCTATCATGTTCTGTGTAAACAAGAACAGCCAAAATCTGGATATGACCAATGAATTCATGCGTTTCCTTACAAGCGAGAAGGAACTGGGACTTATGGCTGAAAAGAAAAAGGCTGATAACCCCCACAAGCGATTATTCCCTGGATGAAGTTTATTCTTCACTTTCAGGGTATCCCGCTGAGAGAACTATCAGCTTTAGAGATATTGAACTTCTCGATACGGCGGTAAAAGAGTTCAGGGCAGCAGCCTACGCTGTTGTGAACGGTGAGATGACCGTGGATGAAGCAGTGGCAAGTTACGGATCGATAGCATCTAAGTAAGCTGCAGAAAAATGAACCGGATCAGAGACTTAAAAGTATCTGCTCCGCCAGCTCTTTTGCCTCGTCATAATCAAGGTTTGAGACCAGCTTTTCAAGAGATGACATCTTGTCTGAAAGGCCACTGTCGTAGCTATAGGAAGTCAGCTTCTTTATGGCTTCTTCAGCAGAGTTTAAGTCAAAATCATCTATGGAGGTGACTAAAAGCTTAAGAGCAGATTCAACTTCATTTTTGTCAAAATCAGCTTTGGGCGAATCGTCTTTTGGAACGAAGGGCTCAAGATATGGTTTCAAGGATCTGAAAACCTTTAGAACATCTGGAGTAAATTTTTCGATTTGCTCCAGATTGTTTTCTTTTCCAAGCTTTTCGAGAGTAAAGAAATCTTCCGCAAGGTCCATTGCACCCATCATTCGGCAGGTGGTCTTAAGGGCATGGACCTGGGTGGTGAAGTTCTTTATTTCATTTGACTTCAGATAGTTTTCAATAAGATTGCACTTCTCATCGATGATCTTATAAACATCACCGAGAAGCTCTGTAAAAACAGCTTCTGAGCCTGAGTAAAGGATGCCTTTTTCGTTATCAATGCCGGGAATACTGATGTTCATAGCAATTTCCTTTCTTAAATAATTACCTGTAGCATTTATTAAATTGTATCACTATTAGGTTGACTTCTTCATACATTCTTGGATATAAAATCCAAGAATGTATCAACCAAGCCATTTGAAGGCGACTAACGTCGCAGGGCTTGGTTGACTCTTGAATCATGTTCTCACGAAACCCGCAGCAAGTGCGGATTTCTGTAATTTTATCCAAGA
>JAFPVA010000074.1 GCA_017413105.1 Butyrivibrio sp.
AATTATAAAAAGATATATTTACTAAAAGATGATATGTTTGCCGCATCAAAGCTTTTCCTGGATCTGGTTTCAGAAAGAGCTCTTGACTGCGGACTTAACGTAAAAGTATCGCCTTGTCTTCTTATGGGGAAGTCCCACATAGAGCATCTACTTATCGATGACCTTGGGATTGCCATAACCAGCAGCAATGCTCTTAACACTATTTCTTTTGAAAGCTTAAATATTGATACTGAGATCATAGAGCTTTTCGGATATTATGACAAAGAAAAGATGTCCCCTCTGGAAGATCATATAAATAATGAACTTCGTCTGATGGAACATCTTTCTAATTCATCAATTGAAATATTAAAAGAAGCAAAACAAATCCACGATAATACCGAATCCTACTACGCAGGTGCCATGGACTTTAAGGCCCTTGACAGGATATGCGATGAACTGCATCGTAAGATAAGGGAAAGATCCCTTTAAGATCCGCCGTTTTAGGGTGAACGTCTAGATTGTCAGTTAATGATATTTCCAGGAGTGCCATTCATCCAGGCAACAATGTTTTTCTTTATTTCGTTGTATAACACATAGACTATTTCTTCAGTTATATACCCAATTCTCTGACTGCATCTGAACTGATATCATGTGACTATAGATACCGTCATTAACTTTAAGCACAGAAGGTTTTCCCGACTCTGCTACAGTACCATTCTTTAGCACAACTATCTTGTCTGCACCATCAACTGTGCGCATGCGATGGGCGATGATAAGGACAGTCTTATCCTTTATCAGGTCGCTGATGGCCTCCTGGATCAGTGATTCATTATCTACATCAAGGGACGCTGTGGCTTCATCCATAAGAATGATAGGTGCATCCTTAAGGAATGCCCTGGCGATGGATATTCTCTGCCTTTCCCCACCGGACAGCTCAGAGCCGTTTTCTCCTATGAGTGTATTGTAACCATCAGGAAGCTTATCAATAAACTCATCGCAGTGGGCAAGTTTTGCTGCAGCCCGTACCTCCTCATCTGTAGCCTCTTTTTTGCCAATCCTGATATTCTCAAGAACAGTATTATTGAAAAGAGTCACATCCTGGAACACTATGGAATACATTGATAAAAGAGTTTCCGGCTCAATCTTTGATATATCCATTCCACCAACGGTAATAAGCCCGCTGTCAATATCCCAAAACCTTGCCGCCAGTCTTGATACAGTAGTCTTTCCGCCGCCGGAAGGACCGATAAGCGCTGTAACCTCTCCCTGCTTTGCCACAAAACTCACATCGTTTAATACTGTTTCTCCATCCTCATATGAAAAATGCACATTCTTAAACTCAATATCATAGTTTTTGTTTGAAAGGGTATCTATGCCTGTCTGTTCCCTATGTGAAAGGATCTCATCCATTCTCTCACACTGAGTATCCGTTGCTATAAGTGCAGAAAAATTCTGAAGTGCTATCTGCAAAGGCTCATACATCCTTGATACGACAAGAAGATACATAAAAAAAGTGACAACATTTATCTCATTCTTAATAAGAAGAGCTGAACCAGCAATTGCAACAGTTCCGATGCCGAACTTTAAGATCATCTGGGCATTGCAGACAAATGCTGCATTCAGAAACTCAGAAAAGATATTGTGGGACTCAACAGCCTTGATTTTCTTATTAAGTTCTTCCATGTATGTATCCTGAGCATTGTAGGCTTTCAGGTCGCGCACTGTCTCAAGCGCTTCCTGTATACCGTCAAGACATGCCACCTTATATCTGCTTCCTCTCCTGTTTACAGAATGCATCACATTTCTTGAGAAAAACACTATGATAAATGCTACAGGAAGCACCCATACAGCTGCTATAGCCATTCTTGCATCAAAGAAGAACAGACTTATTACTACAAGCGTTGTAGAAATGAAAGCGCCCACAAGCTCCGGCAGCCAGTGAGATGAAGCAGTCTCAAGCGTTGCACAGTCTGCCATGATGGTATTGGTCAGGTCTGCCAGGTCTTTTTTACCAAAGAATGAAAGAGGTATCCTTCTTAACTTTTCTGCAAGAGAACGTCTTCTGACGCCGCTTTCGACATAGGTTGAGAAAAACGTTGCATTATACTGGAAATATTCAGTAATTGCTATAAGCAAAAGACAGATAATGCTCCCCGCAATGAATATTACCACATGATTTTTCGGCAACTGCCCATTTAAAAGATCTCCTATCATCATAAAGAGGATCCCTACAGGCATCATCTGTGCCAGGTTTGCCAGCGTGCATGCCGCAAACGCTTTTAACATGTCCTTGGCGCCCTGCTCTGAAAGGGCGTATTTATGCTGTAATCTTTCCACTATACTCATGCGCCCTTACCTACCTTCCAGTTTACTGATTTCTGATATTCATTCCACATATGGCTGTAGATTCCCCTCTTTGCAAGAAGCTCTTCATGCTTTCCGGATTCTGCAATCTTACCATCTGTAAGGACACATATCTTATCTGCATTTACTACAGTTGACAGACGATGGGCGATCATGATCACAGTTTTATCTTTTGACAGATTCGCAAAAGCCTGTTGGACCATTATCTCATTGTCCGGATCCGCAAAGGCTGTCGCCTCGTCCAGAATCAGTATCGGTGCATTTTTAAGAAAAGCCCTTGCTATGGATATTCGCTGTGCTTCGCCACCTGATACATATGTACCTTTGCTTCCGATCATAGTATTTATGCCGTCCGGAAGTTTTTCTATTATATCCCAGCACATGGCATCCTTAAGAGCCTGTACCACTTCGTCCTGTGTAGCATCCGGTCGCCCCATTCTTACATTATCAAGTATCGACATCTTAAGGAGCTTACTGTCCTGAAAAACATAAGATACCTGTTTCATAAGCTCAGAGGACGCAATGTCTTTTACATTGACACCTCCAATCTTAATACTGCCCTCTTTAACATCCCAGAATCTTGCAACAAGGGATGCTAGCGTGGTCTTTCCTCCTCCGGAAGGTCCCACAAATGCCACATGTTCACCCGGCTTTATATCCAGTGTGATACCATCGATGGCGTTGGCTTTTTTTTCGTCGTAA
>JAFPVA010000075.1 GCA_017413105.1 Butyrivibrio sp.
AATCGCAGAGGCTGAGGCATATCCGGGACCTTCACTCATCATCGCTTATGCTCCTTGTATCAACCAGGGTCTTAAGGCCGGCATGAACAAGGTTATGGATGAGGAGAAGAAGGCTGTTGCTACAGGATACTGGGATATGTTCAGATTCAATCCTCAGGCAGAGAACAAGTTCACTCTTGATTCTAAGCCAGCAACAGAAGACTTCCAGAGCTTCCTTGATGGTGAGGTTAGATACCTTTCACTTAAGCTCAAGAATCCTGAGAGAGCAGCTAAGCTCAATGCAGCTGCTGCAGAGCATGCTAAGGAGCACAGAGCTTACCTTGAGAAACTTGTTTCTCTCTATGGCAAGAACTAATGCTACTTAAAGCATAATATGTAAAGCAATAAAGGCGCTGCCCGGTTTCGGGTGGCGCCTCTTTTATGTATTAGGAAAATGCGTCCTATTACATAATAACGTTCCTCTATTAGTGCGACTGGTGCGCAGATGTGGATGCAAGCTAAAGAAAAAAGCGTAGAAGCTATGAAGCCTCTACGCTTTGATCATGATCATCATATCTTAGAAAGTGCCTGTACTGCGTTGTCCTTAATTACAATAGTGTAATGCTCATTGAGATATTGCTCGTCTGCAGTGCTGCCAATTTCTGTCTTGCCATATTCGGTAAGAAGAGAACAGATATTAGCAAACTTGTTATTATCAATATCACCCTGATGAAGTATAAGGAAGAATTTTCCGTTTACTTCGTTCTTGTACAGGGTATTAAGTCCATTGAATTTCCTGCTTACTGTTGCAGCGAATCTGATAACCTCATGGATAGAATCAAAGGAAAAAATCCGTGAGCCTCTTCTGACCGGGGAATCCTTTTTCTTAGGATTACCTGTTTTCTCCTTGAGCTTCTTGGAATCAGATAGAGGAGAGTTCATGGATGAGTTTCCCAAATCCATCATATTGCTGTGCTGGAGACGCTGGAAAAGATTCATTACATCTTCTTCTTCGTCCTCCTCGTCTTCATAGTCCTCGTCGTAGTAGTCGTATTCCTCGTCCTCATCCTCTTCGTGAACAGATGGGGCAAAGTTGGAAAATCTTGTATCCAGTTCTTCCGGATCATCTACCTTGGTAATAACAAGAACAATGCACTCTGAGTTTATCGGGATGGCTTCGATCATCAAAGGAGTATCCTCTGCGTCAAAACCATATTGTAAATTCGCCTGCTGCATCATGTCCTGAAACAACTCTTTTGCCTTGTCAGTTCCATATGCAAGCTCTGAAATCTTAAGGTCACGCTTCGCAAGGTCATCTTTGGTAAGTGTGCATCTGATTTGATGATCATTGACTTTTTCAATTTTCATGATGCTTACCTCCTGACTTTGGAATACATTGATACTAAATAAAAGTAATTATTATGTCAATAGATGTATCGACATTTTTGGTGAAAGATGTATCAACTTTCTCTTGATAAAATGTGAATTTTTTGTGTCTACATAAAATCTTAAGAAATTTCGACTGAATTTCTTAAGATTTATGTGCTACCATTGTTTTTGTGAGATGCCTCACCAAGGATATGAATCCGGAAGGGAGGCGATAAAATAACATTAGGGTAGTTTTTCATTTTTTTCTTTCAATTTTCCCGTCCACACACGGGATGTCTTAGAAAGTTTCGAGTAATGATCCCCTTTAATGAAAAATATAAACAACGTAGCTTAGACAAATTGTAGTATTGTTTTCAATACTATTATACCATATTTGGCATCACGACAAATGCCAAATAGACAGGATTCTGGCTGGGGCGTCTCAAAAGATAATATACGTCAACTGTATTTTCAGACGAAAAAGGCATGGCAAGGAATATATCACATTTAATGACCTTTTGGTTTCGACTGAAAATACTAAAAGGAGAAATATGCATAAAATCAATCAATCGCTTAGAATTTATGAGAGAGGACCCCGCCTTGACATACACCAATCTATTGCTTGTAAATGTATATTGACCTGTCTGAGGACTTTAATAATGACGTAAACAGTTTAGTCTGTTATAATATAGGACGATTGAAAAGGAGCTAGAACATGAAAAAGAAAGTGTTACCGGCGATTTTTATAATCGTCCTTATTTTTATTATAGGAGGAATATATGCCGGGCAGATAGCAATGCAGCATTATTCCTATAGTACAGAAAAAGCGGATCTTAACAGCTATTTTAAGATATCTGACGAACAGGACACAGCAATTATTCTCGGAAATGAAATGATTTCGGAACGAGCAAAGCTGATTGATGGATATTACTACATGGATTTCTCCACTGTTCAGAAGCTGTTAAATGACCGCTTTTATTATGGTCAGGCGGACAATACTCTTGTGTATACCACCGCCAGTAAGATAATCACAGCAGAAATTGATGGGAAAACCTGGACAGATTCAGACGGAGCATCAGGAACTGAGGACTATATCATTGCAAAGAGTGATGGCGACACAATCCTTCTTGCCCTAGAATATGTAAAGAAGTATACAAATTTCTTTTACGAGGGATTTGGCGAATACAATCATATACAGCTTACTACCAGCTGGGAAGATGAGAATGTAGCTACTATTAATAAGGATACTCAGCTAAGACTTCGCGGTGGTGTTAAAAGTGAGGTTCTAAGAGAGCTTTCCAAGGATGATACAGTAGTGGTTCTTGAGGAACTTGAGAACTGGAGCAAGGTAAAGAGCGCAGATTCTTATATCGGTTATGTTGAGAATAAGCGTCTTTCAGATATTACTACCATAAGTCCTATTCCGGTTACAGATTATGTTGAAGAAGAGTACACATCTCTTTTGCGTGACCACAAGATAAATCTTGGATTTCACAGTATAGCTGGAGTGGGTGGCAATGATACTCTGCTTTCAAGCATACAGAATGCAAAGAGTCTCAATGTCATAGCGCCTACCTGGTACACAATAGCAAGCGAGGATGGTTCTATAAGGAGCTTCGCTTCTGCGTCCTATGTTAAGACTGCCCATGAAAAGGGACTTGAGGTGTGGGGCGTAGTGGATAACTTCAATGGTGATCTGGATTTCTCCACATCAGAGTTTCTTGCCCATGCGTCAAACAGACAGAATGCGATTAATGCTCTTGTTGCTGAGGCACTGGAGATTGGACTTGACGGTATCAATATTGACTTCGAGATGATAGCCTCTCAGGATGGACAGGCCTATGTTGAGTTCATTAGGGAGTTTTCCATTGCCTGCAGAAAGGCAGGGCTGGTTCTTTCTATAGATAATTATGTTCCCATGAATTTCAATGACTATTATGATCTTGAGGAGCAGGGAGCAGTTGCGGATTATGTATTGATAATGGGATATGACGAACATTATGCAGGCTCTGCAGAAGCCGGTTCTGTTGCATCCCTGACCTATGTCGAGAATGGAATCATCAACACCCTTAAGGAGGTTGATCCTTCAAAGGTTATAAATGCACTTCCTTTCTATACAAGAATATGGCATACCTCGGGAAATTCTCTTTCTAGTGAAGCTGTTGGTATGCAGACAGCAAAAGAATATGTGGCAAATCATAACATTGAAATGACCTGGGATGCGAATGCAGGACAGAATTACGGGGAATATACATCTTCTGACGGAACCCTTAATCAGATTTGGATGGAGGATGCAGAGTCGATAAAGGCAAAGCTTACAGCCATGAAGTCAAATGGTATCGCAGGTGTAGCAGCATGGCGTCTTGGTTATGAGACCCCGGATATTTGGGATGTAATTGCAGAGTTTGTGAATAATTAAGTTATTTTGAGGAAATATCGTGTTAACCGAAGTAGTAGAAATATCAGAAAATGAATTAGATGGCAAGGCCCTTGAAGAGCTTTCAAGAGCCGGAGAGATAATAAGGGCTGGAGGTCTGGTTGCGTTTCCCACAGAGACAGTCTATGGGCTGGGGGGAGATGCTTTAAATCCCGATTCTTCCAGAAAGATCTATGCGGCAAAGGGCAGACCTTCGGATAATCCTCTTATTGTGCATGTGTATAGATTTGAGGATGTTGAAGAAATCGTGTCTGAAGTGCCTGAAACAGCAAGGAAGCTGGCAAAAGCTTTTTGGCCCGGACCTTTGACCATGATAATGAACAAAAACCATAAGGTGCCCTATGAGACTACAGGGGGCCTGGATACTGTGGCAATCCGTATGCCAAACAATAAGATTGCTCTTAAACTGATAGAGAAATCCGGTGGATATATAGCAGCTCCCAGTGCAAACACTTCAGGAAGACCGAGCCCTACTGTGGCAAAGTACTGTGTAGAAGATTTATCCGGCAAGATTGAGATGATAATTGATGGCGGTCAGGTTGGAATAGGCCTGGAATCAACCATTGTGGATCTTACTTCTGATGTTCCGATGATATTAAGACCTGGGTATATCACGCTGGATATGCTAAAAGAAGTTCTTGGCGAGGTCACAATTGACAAGACGATAATAGACAGCACATCCACGCAGAAGCCTAAGGCTCCGGGAATGAAATATCGTCATTATGCGCCTAAGGGTCAGCTTATGATAGTTCAGGGGAAGCAGGAGGATGTTGTTTCCTTTATAAATGAAGAGACAAAAAAAGCTATGCAGGAAGGCAAAAGAGTTGGAGTAATCGGCACAGATGCCACAAGAAAGCTGTATAATGCTGATGTTGTTAAGAGTGTAGGTGACAGAGCGGATGAGTCTACTGTTGCGCATGAACTGTTTAAGGTTTTAAGAGAATTCGATGATGAGAATATCGATGTGATGTTCTCGGAGTCTTTTGACGACAGCGGTATAGGTCAGGCCATTATGAACAGGCTCTTAAAAGCGGCAGGACATAACGTAAAAGTACTATAATGTGATATGATATAGGTGTTGAAAATTTAGGAAAATAGAATATAAAAGGGGAGTCAGATATTATGATAGCAATAGCAAGTGATCACGGCGGATTAGAGCTTAAGGAATCAGTGAAGAAGCATCTTCAGGAGAGAAATATAGACTGCAAGGATTTTGGTACCTACTCCATGGATTCCTGTGACTATCCGGATTTTGGTTACGAAGCCGCAAAGGCAGTAGCAGCAGGGGAGTGTGAAAAGGGAATTGTAATCTGTACCACCGGAATTGGTATTTCAATAGTAGCCAATAAGGTTAAGGGAATCAGATGCGCGCTGTGCTCAGAAACTACTACAGCAAGACTTACCAGAGAGCACAATGATGCCAACGTTCTTGCGATGGGTGGCGGATTTGTCGGACCTCTTTTGGCAAATGAGATAGTTGATGTATTCCTTGATACCGAGTTTTCAGGTCTTGAAAAGCATAGCCGCAGAATTTCAAAGATTGCTGAGATTGAGAAGAAGGAAAACTAAGGCGTAAGTACTTTGCTTAATGCATTTATATAATGAGTTTATAGGAGGGTAGTATGGGAAAAGTAGTTATAATGGGTCATCCGTTGATCCAGCACAAGATTGGAATGATCAGGAGGACAGATACAGGCACTAAGGATTTCAGACAGACTATCAGTGAAATTGCCATGCTTATCTGCTATGAGGCTACAAGAGATCTGCAGCTTAAAGATGTTGAGATAGAGACACCTATCTGCAAGACTACAGTAAAGCAGCTTAAGGGCAGAAAACTTTGCGTTGTTCCTATTTTAAGAGCGGGCCTTGGAATGGTTGATGGAATGCTGGCACTGATTCCTGCTGCAAAGGTAGGACATATCGGTCTTTACAGAGATCCGGAGACTCTTAAGCCAGTAGAGTACTATTGCAAAATGCCTGCTGATGTGGCTGAAAGAGAGATCTTCGTTGTTGATCCTATGCTGGCTACAGGCGGATCTTCAGTGGCTGCAATCCAGATGCTCAAGGACAGAGGCTGCCAGAAGATTCACTTTATGTGCATAATCGCTGCACCTGAGGGACTTAAAGCTATGCAGGAAGCACATCCTGATGTTGATATTTACGTTGGCTCTCTCGATGAGAAGCTCAACGAGCACGGCTATATCGTACCTGGACTTGGAGACGCCGGAGATAGGATCTTCGGAACCAAATAAGTGATATAGGGACGAAAAGTTACATTTTTGACTGCTTGCAGGCATAAAAATGTAACCTTGAGGACCGAACATACATGAAGAAAGAAGACGTACGAATGCAATGAGTACGTCGATTTCTGAATGTATGCAGGATTGCGAGAGCGAAGCGGAGCAATCCGTATATCACGGTCACGGAGCAGCGCGCAGCAAAGACATGCGTATTTGGTTAAGTACCTAGAGCGGAGGACATTTCACATGAAAAGAGAAGACTACATAAGTTGGGACGAGTATTTTATGGGTGTCGCAAAGCTTGCTGCAATGCGTTCCAAGGATCCGAATACTCAGGTTGGAAGCTGCATTGTTAGTGAAGACAATAATATTCTTTCCATGGGATATAACGGCTTTCCTAAGGGGTGTTCAGATGAGGATTTTCCATGGGAGCGCGATGGAGAGGATGAGCTTTCTACCAAATATCCTTTTGTGACTCACAGTGAACTTAATGCAATCCTCAACTACAGAGGCGGAAGTCTTGTTGGAGCCAAAATATATGTTTCTCTTTTTCCATGTAATGAATGTGCCAAGGCTATTATACAGGCAGGTATCCGCACGGTTGTCTTTGACAGCGATAAGTATATGAGTTCCGCATCTACCAGGGCAGCAAAGAAGATGTTTGATGCTGCAGGAGTTAGATATTATCAGTATCAGCCCAGCGGGAGAAATATAAAGATTACTATCTGACGACTATGAAAGCTAGAGAGGTAAAGAGATTACTCAAAAAGTTCATATTAGTAGCTCTTTTTCCAATTGTGATAAGTGGCAGTTTCTTTAAATCTGTACAGGTAAATGCTACAGAATCCACAAGGAAACAGCTTGAGGAAGCCAAAGAGAAAAAGAAACAGTCTGAGGACGCCCTTGGAAATACCAAGGACGATATAGCTGAAATGAATGAGGAGAAATCTTCTCTTCAGGGAGAACTTAATTCTCTGAATAATCAGCTATCTGAGGTTAGTAATAATCTGCAAAACCTCGAGGAACAGATTGAAAATAAGGAAACTGAGATTGAAAACACTCTTGCAGAGCTTGAAGTGGCAAAAGAGACAGAGAGTAACCAATATGCTTCGATGAAAAAGCGGGTTCAGTTTATCTATGAGAAGCAGAACTTTGTTTTTATCGATATGATAATGGGAGCCAGAAGCTTTGCGGATTTTTTGAATCAGAATAACTACATTCAGCAGCTATCAGCCTACGACAGAAAGATGTTTCTGCAGTACATAGAGAGCAGAAAGAATGTAGAAGCTAAGGAAGCAACTCTGGAGGAAGAGAAAACTCAGCTCGAGGATTATAAAGTTAAAGCTCAGGCGGAGCAGAGCAGAGTTTCGGGCCTTGTGACCCAGACCTCCGGAACCATAAAGCAGTATGCTAACGATATTTCTGATGCGGAGGCGAAAGCTCAGGCCCTTGAAGATCAGATAAAGGCTCAGGAAGCGGATATAAAGGCTTTGGAGGCCAAGCTTGCGGAGGAGATACGTCTTTCAAAACTGGCTGCCAAGTCATCCTGGAGAAATATCTCAGAGGTTACCTTTGCGGAGGGCGACAGATATCTTTTAGCAAATCTTATCTACTGCGAAGCCGGAGGAGAACCCTATGAGGGCAAGGTGGCAGTAGGTGCAGTCGTTATTAATAGAGTACTTAGTTCCGTGTATCCGGATACAGTAGTTGGAGTGATTTATCAGAATAAGCAGTTTTCTCCGGTGGCAAGTGGAAGACTTGCACTGGCGCTTGCAGAGGGAAAAGCAACGGCAGCCTGTTACCAGGCCGCCGACGAAGCTATGAGTGGCTATTCAAATGTAGGAAACTGTGTATATTTCAGAACTCCGGTACCCGGACTATCAGGACTTAATATCGGAGGTCACGTATTCTACTAAGTCTTACGACTGGGTAGAATTTCGGGGAAATGTTAGAATCCCGTAGATTATATGTATGCTTCGATAGGAGCAGCAAGGGGTTCAATACCGCCTTCGTAGAGATCATTAAGGAGCTTGTTCAGAGAGAGCAGGCTCTTTTTAAGAAGAGTTTCATCAATAAGCCGTTTTTCAAAGGCTTCAGATAATTCATCCAGGTCAACAACCTGGATCCGCCCATCGGGATATATTTTTACATCTGCCAGAAGATCGATGACAAGAAGAGTATTCTGTTCGGCATTGTAATCGTGGGTGATAATATCGCAATACCAGCATAGGAGTGAGCCGTCGTCTTTTAGAAATTTACTGATCTTATAGCCCCTGTCCAGATAATAGCAGGAGTAGCCGCTTGACAGATCGTCTCTCTTTTTTATGGTGGTCCATTTGGTCACAATAATAGACTGGCTGCACTCAAGAAAGATATCATTTTTTAGAAGAATACATTCGTCGGGAATAAAGCGTTTGCGGTACAGAATGGGATATTTCATAGGAATTACCTCCTAAAAAGACTGCAAACAACCGAAATTGTTTTACAAAATATTACTCTTATTCAAATTGAAAGTCAATTATGCGGGAAAAATCAATAAAATATACGCTTATTAAAATTATATATGCCATCCTGCTCTTTGCTATTTCGGTTTTTATCATTAGCAGACTATCAAATGATGACAACCAGGATATGACAGCGCAGATGGCAGAGTCGGCATTCCCTGTGGTCAGCTTTGTGTCTGAGGGACAAAAGGTAAACCCTCTCCATGGATATGTTAACGAGATGGATGTCAGTCATATGCGCGGCCCTGTTTTTCCAATCGGCTCAGGGAGAGAAATTTCTTTTTCCATAGATACCTTTGGGAAAATAGTGTCAGGAATAAGCTTTGAAGTCAGAAATATCAACGGGAGCGGACTCGTAGAAAATACCAAGGTCACAGAATACAGGGAGGCTTCCGACAGGATAACGGGGAAATTTCAGCTAAAGGATCTTATCTCGGCAAATTCAGAATACATGCTGGTCATGCTTCTTGATACGCCAAATGGGACTGCAAGATATTATACAAGGGTTGTATGGACTGAGGATGGCAGCTGCTATCATGTAAAGGATGAAATTGATTTTGTAAAAAGTTTTAGTCAGGCTACTTTTGACAAAGAAGCTATATCAGAGTATTCAAGATATCTTGAATCTAATTCAGAGGGCGACAATACTTCTTTTAGTAAGGTAAATATTCATAGCAGTTTAAATCAGGTGAGCTGGGGAGACCTGGAAATCACCGAGCATACTGAGCCGGAGGTTTTTGTCTCGGATATTCATTCTCAGACAGGAAGTTTTCTCCTAAGATACAGAGTAAGGATAAAAGAGGGAGCTTCGAGTAAGCTCTATAACGTCAAGGAAGCTTTTCGTATCAGATATACTTCAGACAGAATGTATCTTCTCAATTATGAGAGGAGAATGAACTATATTTTTGACGCTGATTCTTTTTCCATCAGCAGTAATACAATAGGTCTTAGCATTTCTGACCCGGATATTGAATTGGTGGAGAGCAGCAGTGGAAGTGCCTTTGCTTTTGTAAGTGAGGACAGGCTATACATGTTCAACAATTCCGAGGATAAACTGGCTTATCTCTTTGGCTTTTATGATAAGGATAATGATGATGCCAGAACCTGGGATGACAATAGTACTATCAAGGTTCTTAAGGTTGATGAGGCCGGCAATGTAAAATTTGCTGTAGCAGGATACATGAGCCGCGGAATCCATGAGGGTGAAGTCGGAATCGCAGTTTACGAGTACAATGCGACTATCAATGCAGTTGAAGAGCTGGCATTTGTAAAGAGCAGCTATGATCCGCAGATAATCATGGAGTATGTGGATACGATTTGCTATGCCAACAATAATAATGTCTTTTACGTGATGTTGGATCAGAATATATACTCGGTAGATCTGACGGACAGGACTGCAATGTCTGTTGTGGACGACATTGGAGCCGGAGCCTATAAGATATCTGAATCCATGAGCACCATAGCCTGGCAGAGCAGCGATCTAAAGAGCCTTAGCATGATGGACTTAAATACCAAGGCCAGGTCCGAGATCATGGCGGATGAGGAAGACTATATCAGAGTTCTTGGATTTATGGGAGAGGACATGGTATACGGTCTTGTGCATGAAGCAGATGTACAGCTGGATCAGATTGGAAATCCGGTTTATGCCATGTACAATATTAAGATACAGGACAAAGATGGAAACGTGCTTGAGAACTATCATCCGGAGGGAATCTATGTAACTGATGTCGCTATCAGCGATAATCAGATAAAAATGTCCAGAGTGGTAAAGGATGAGGAGACAGGGAAGTTTGTAAGTACCTATGATGATCAGATCATGAGTACTTTGAAGGCGGAAAGCGGAAGTAATGTTATAAATGTTGTATCGGTAGATGTATACGAAAAGATAGTGCAGATATCAACTAAGAGTGAGGTGAAGACAAAGCAACTCAGAGTGCTCACTCCTGCGCAGACTCTTTTTGAAGGAGACAGAAATGCCTATATAACTTCCGACAGAGATGCAAAAGAGAAGCCTTTCTATTATGCCTACGGCTTATTGGGAATCGAAGGTATTTTTGTGGATCCGGCCAGAGCAGTTGAACTTGCCTACAGTGCGCCTGCAACCGTTGTTGGCGATAATAACAGATATGTGTGGCTTAAAGGAAATCTTTTAAATTCCAATCAGAATATGACCATTACGAGGGCTGCTGAGAGTTATGAAGGAATGACTGAAAAGAATTCAGTGGCTGTATGTCTTGAACTGATGCTTTCCTACGAGGGCGTCAGCAGGAATGCCGAATCTCTTTTGGATTCAGGATACAGTTTAAATCAGATACTGGAGAGCTCTTTGCCGGATGCAGATATACTTGATCTGGATGGATGCCCGCTCTCAGCAATGCTCTACTATGTGAATCAGGATATACCTGTAATGGCAATGATGAATGACGGCAGCAGTGTTCTTATAATCGGCTTTAACACCCAGAACACAGTGCTCTTGAATCCGCAGACGGGAACTGTTTACAAATACGGAATGAAAGATTCCGAGAAACTTTTTGAGGAAAACGGCAACCACTTTTTAACCTATTTAATGGAGGAAGATTAAATGAGTAATTTCAGCTTTGATATGGTCAAAAATCCTGAGGTTTTCAAAGAGAATGTTCTGCCTGCTCATGCGGACTTTAAGGCTTATGCTACAGATGATGAGCTGGAAGAGGGATCATCTTCTCTTAGGATTTCTTTAAACGGTCTTTGGAAGTTTCACTATGCAAAGACTGTTCGCTCAGTAGTTCCGGGCTTTGAAAAAGAGGACTACGACTGTAATTTTTGGGATGATATACATGTTCCTGCTCATATGCAGATGGAGGGCTATGACATTCCTGCCTACATTAACGTTCAGTATCCCTGGGATGGACATGAGAAGATAGAGCTTGGACAGGTCCCTGAGGAGTTCAATCCTGTAGGAAGCTATGTTAAGTACTTTAATCTTCCGGGGTATTGGAATGGTCAGGAGGTTCATGTAGTTTTTGAAGGCGTAGAAAGTGGATATGCCCTTTGGCTTAACGGACAATATGTGGGCTACAGCGAGGATACTTTTACACCTTCAGAGTTTGACCTTACTCCGTTTATCAAAGAAGGCGTGAATAAGCTGGCAGTTCAGGTATTTAAGTGGACATCCTCAAGCTGGATGGAGGATCAGGATTTCTTCAGATTTTCCGGAATTTACAGAGATGCCTTTTTGAGACTTGTTCCAAAGGCTCATATAGATGATTTCAAGGTTCGAACTCTTTTAAATGATGATTTTTCTGAGGCTGAGCTGGAGCTTACCTTTAAGGGAAAAGAGTGTGGTACAACCGATTATGTGCTTTATAGAAACAACCACCCTGTAGTAAAGGGCAATGTTAAAAATGGTGCTGAAGTAGTGGTTTCTGAGAAGGTAAACAGTCCTGTCCTTTGGAGTGCTGAGGACCCACAGCTTTATCAGCTTGTTCTCCATGTGAAGGATGAGGAAGGTGAAGTTACTGAGGTCATAATGCAGAACGTTGGCTTCAGACGCTTTGAGATGAAGGATGGCATTATGCTCTTAAACGGCAAAAGAATTGTCTTTAAGGGTGTTAACCGTCATGAGTTTTCTTGCGAGAGCGGTCGAGTTGTGTCCTATGAGGAGACTCTTAAGGACATCATCACCATGAAGCAGAACAACATAAATGCTATAAGGACCAGTCATTATCAGAACTCTGCCCTTATCTACGAGCTCTGTGATATTTACGGCCTTTATATGATTGCTGAGAACAACATGGAGACCCACGGAAGCTGGTCACATCTTGGCAATGAGCCGGCTATTCCTTATGCTATTCCGGGCAGCAGGGAAAATTGCATGGCAGTGATGCTGGACAGGATTAATTCAACTTATCAGCTTGATAAGAACCATCCTTCAGTCCTGATCTGGTCCATCGGTAACGAATCTCACGGCGGTAAGGTACCTTATGAGATGAGTAATCTCTTTAGAAAGCTTGATCCGGACAGGCTTGTACACTATGAGGGAATCTGCCACGACAGGACCTACAATGATACCAGCGACATGGAAAGCCAGATGTACCCGTCAGTTGAGAGTATCGAGAAGTTCCTTAAGGAGCACGATGACAAGCCATACATCTGCTGCGAGTATACCCACGCCATGGCAAACTCCTGTGGAGGAATGTTTAAATACACTGACCTTGCAGACAGGGAGCCTCGCTATCAGGGCGGATTTATCTGGGATTTCGTTGATCAGACCATCAGGGAAAAGAATCGTTTTGGCGAGGAGTATCAGGCCTACGGCGGAGATCATGGCGAGAGACCCTGCGATTACAACTTTAGCGGAAATGGTATCGTAGACGGACAAAGGCGCCCTTATGCCAAGATGCAGGATGTAAAATTCAACTATCAGAACATCAAGGCAATTGTTTCAAAGGACAGCGTTAAGATTGTTAATACCAGTCTTTTTACAAATACAAACGAATTTGACTGTGTTGTTATCTTAGAGAGAGATGGCAAAAAAGTCTGCGAAAAGAATATGGCTACAAACGTGGAACCATTATCTGAGAAGGAATATGAGCTTCCTGAAGCCATACAGGCAAAGATGGCAGTAGTCAGTGCCGGATCCTACGAAGAAAACGGACCATTCCCTCTTGATGAATATGCAGTGACTGTTTCTTTCAGACTTCGCGAGGATACAAGTTGGGCAAAGAGAGGCCATGAGGTTGCTTTTGGACAGGGCGTGTTCAAGACCTCCGCAGCGACTTATATGAGTTGCAGCCCTATTAAGGTGATAAAGGGCGATTATAATATCGGCGTTAAAGGAAATCATTTCTCAGTTCTTTTCAATAATGATATGGGAAATATTGTATCCTATAACTACGGCGGAAGGGAACTCATCGAATCCATGCCAAAGCCAAACTTCTGGAGAGCTCCGGTTGACAACGATAAGGGCAACAGAATGCCTTCAAGATATGCGCAGTGGAAGATTGCCAGCATGTATTCTATTACAGCTCCTATCATTGAGGACAGCACAGGATATCAGAATGGCGATTGGTCAGACAAATCTGTTTATCCTATAATAGAGCAGGATGAGAACAGCGTAAGCCTTACCTTTAAGGTTTATCTTCCCACAAATCCTGCTTCTTCAGTGCTTGTAACCTACAATGTCACAGGAGATGGCAGAGTCTGGATAAAAGAGGAGTATGATCCGGTCAAGGGACTTCCTCCAATGCCTGAGTTTGGAATGCTCTTTAAGTGGAGTGCGGATTTTAACAACGTTACTTATTATGGTATGGGACCTGAGGAGAACTATGTTGACAGGAATAAGGGCGCAAAACTTGGCATTTATTCCCGCAAAGTTGAGAATATGATGGAGAGCTACATCCGTCCACAGGAGACCGGCAACAGAACCGGCGTAAGGTGGGCAAAGATTACAGATAACAAGGGAAGAGGTGTGCTGTTTGAGGCACCTGAAACAATGAATTTCAGTGCTCTTCCATATACACCGGATGAACTGGAGGCAGCAGATCATCCATACGAGCTTCCTCGTTACAACAAGACCGTGGTACGCTGCAGCCTGATGCAGATGGGTATTGCAGGAGATGACTCCTGGGGAGCAAAGACACATCCGGAGTTTCTTCTTCCAAATGACAAGAAACTCACATTTGTGATGAGCTTTAAGGGAATCTGAATAAAACTAAAAACCAAGAAATGCTGAAAAATGCATTTCTTGGTTCTTTTATTTTATGCAGATAGTAACGTTTTAATATCAAGTAATGATGGAACGCAGGCATAGAGCTTGGTGTTAAGCTCTTCGTCCGGCTGGGTGAGATCCGGGACCATGATGACATTGCAGCCGGCAAGGAATGCGCTTGTCACGCCGTTTGGAGAATCTTCAACCGCAAAGGTCTCCTTTGGGTGAAGACCCAGCTGCTCGCAAGCGTATGCATAGATATCAGGAGCCGGTTTCCCGAGCTTTACCATATCCGAGCAGATTATTCGATCAAAGTATTCAAATAGTCCAAGCTTTTCAAGATACCCTTTGGTGCGTTCATAGTCGTTGGCTGTGGCAATACAGGTAAGGATTTTCTGCTCACGAAGCCAGGTCAGGATTTCTTTTACCCCCGGTTTAAGCGGAATTCCCTGTTCTTTTATCATATCTACAACAATGGCCTTGCGATATTCTCGTACCATATTGTAATCAAAGTCCTGGCCGAACCATTCTTTGAATTTCTCCGGAGCAAATGGCCTTCCGAGGGAGCGAAGTTCTAACGGCATCCAGGGCTCGCACTTATAGCCAAAGTGCTCCAGCGCCTTAGGCCATGCCTTTTGATAGAATTTTTCCGTGTCTGTCAGCGTACCATCCAGATCAAAAATAACAGCTTTAATATCTGATTTATTCATAATGTGTTATTGCCATCCAATGTCATTATATAGGACATTCAGTTTAGAATCCAAGGTTGTCGTTAACAAGAATTACATGAATTCTGTCTTTGTGACGTGAGAAGCGTGTAATAAGGAACTGGCAGCAGATCGTATCCGGGGACTTGCAATTCATGCAAGTGCCTGTCTTGGAGCATGGAGTACTAAGCCCAAAGCGCTGTGCATTTATAGGAGCTGCAACGTTTCTTGCTCTCTTCATGGCGCTGTCTATATCACCGCAGATCTTATTCATACCAACTATGAAAAGAACGTGTTTAGGACCCTGGGCAATCATGGAAACCCTATTGGAATTACCATCAATATTTACTATCTCACCGTCATCAGTCATGGCATTGGCGCTTGATAAGAAAAAGTCAGCATCATAGCCTGCCAGCATTGCAGCTCTTTTTTCCTCAGGAGTATTTGCTGTTTCTCTGTCGATAAAATTGTATTTGCCTGACTTGACTGCATCGACAAGACCAATCTCATGAGCACTCATAGCTCCACCCATTGTTATACTGCTTCCCTCGGGAATGAGCTCCAGAGCCTTTTTAAGAGCCTCTTCCTTATTTGCTGCATAGTACCCGGTCATATTTCTGGACTCAAGTCCTTTAATAACCTTTTGTGCCAATAATTCGTTCCTTTTTACGATGTTCTCATTCATAGCCACTCTCTCCTCTACAAAACTTTATTTGATACTATTTTACTTGCCATTCATATCTAACAGAAAGTATACCAATCACCCTTCATAATCACAACAAGAAAGAATGAGGCATAATAATTTATAGTTCATAAAATTCGGCGTTGATGTACTTGGTGTCGTCTTCGAAAGGGGAGGGTGCAGGTTGCTCCTCGTCTCTATCTTCACCAAATCCGAAGAGACCGTTAAAAAGAGATTTGATATTGGTACTTCCTATGAAAGCAACATCTCTTGATACAGCGCTTACAGCGGCTTTCTGCTCGTTTGTGCAGGTTACTTTTGCACAATCTCTAATCTGAAGTCTCTGCCTGATAAGTTCCGAAGGAACATCTTTTTCAATCTTTAAAAGTGCGCAGTCTCTTACGGTTAATCCGCCTACGGCTTCTTCCAAAGTGGCTCTGTCAACAATACCCATGGCAACATCTCTGATTTCTTTTCCCTTGCAGATGGTAAGTTTCTCATAGCGTGCGTTTATTTCATTGAGCCGCTGAACACACTCCTCATCAGCAGTTACCTCACCTTCTACAGTCAGGGATTCAACTTTTTCGAGTGTTTCATAGTTATCGGCTGAGATATGCGCATTTCCGATGATATACAGGTTGCCTCCATTTGCATTTACAAAAGAATCATCTAGTTCATTTTTGTCAGACACGATTACTTTGCAATTATCCGGAATCTCCACAATATTTGCTTCGATGTTGATAAGTGGAAGAGCTGTCTCAAGATGACACTTTCTTATATAAGCTTTGTCAGTGGAAAATTTTATATTCTTCTGCGCCAGTTTTCCAAAATCGGTCTCGGGATCGTTGTCATAAATGAAAGTTGCTGCAAAGTAGCCGGAATTCTCGGTTGCCCTCATGGGGAAATACTTATCCAGCTTGTATTTGTTGTCCATAAGTACATAGTCATCAGGATAAGATTTGGTCAAACCGTTGATAGAAAGACCTGGGAAAGGCAGGATTGCTGCGATGCTCTTAGGACAAAGAATAATGCCGTTTACAGTTATCCTGCCGTATTTTTTGAGTACTTCCTCAGTGCCGGGAGCAATCTTTAGCATTCCATTTATTGTAAGTGATGACCCTTCAGCGACATTAGATGCCGGTGATATCTCATGCACACCATTAATGCTTAGTGTCTTGCTGCCCGGATCCTCAGCAAGATCCTTGCTCCTTACTTCCTCAGCCTTAATATTGAAGGGAAGTCTGTTCAGTATTTCTTTACTTCTGTCATCCACGATGAGTTCTTCGGTATATATGCGAATAGAGCTGAACTCCCTGTAATTTTCCTCGTTGATCTTTCTTGCATCACATCTTTCGCAATTGATTCTCAGTTTCATTTTGTCCCCTTTCTACAACATTTCCTTCAGATGTTTTCTGGCATCATGGAGCTTGCTCCTGACTGTACCTGCCGGCAGTCCCAGCATCTGGCCTATCTGCCCTGACGAAAAGCCTTCAACATACCGTAGGATAAGAATTTTTCCCTCAAGTACTTCAAGTGATTCAATAAGGCACATGAGCTCTTTTTCCGAGTACTTGTCAAAAGAGCTGACGGACTGATCAAAGCCTTCATCTGATATATCAGATGTCAGGTTCTCATTCTTACCACGTCTTAGTGTATCGATGAAGATGTTCTTGATAGTTCGGTAAAACCAGGCGCGTTGCTGAGCAAATTCAAGGCCTTCGATATCGCTGTAATGATCTATGGCTCTAAGGAAGCCTTCCTGTATTATCTCTCTGGCCATTTCATCATTCTGTGTCATCAGGCAGCACCATTTAAAAAGCTCAGTATGAAGTTTTTCGTACAGACTTTCGATTTCCTGCTCCATATTATGTCCCCAACAATTGTCTGTAAAAGCGCTTTCTGTATATATAACGTTTCAAATTGAAAAAGTGTTGAAAGAAATTGAAATTTTTTTCTAAATCATTAGCTAGTCACAATTGTAAAGCAAAAATATAGTTTTGTAAGATACAATATTTAGATTTTTCGCGGATTTACTGCACCCATATAGTGTATAACTTTTCAAAGTTTTTAGAATTGTTTATATTTGTTTAATTTTATTGGTGCAGTAATCGTAGTAACATAAACTTCGACGCAACATTATTTCACATGAGGGGTGAGATAGTGAAATATATATTTCACATGAGAGGGAGAAATATTATGAAAAAGAAGTTGGGAAAGAAGGTAGTTTCTGTTGCAGTAGTTACAGCTATGGCAGCAATTATGCTTGCAGGCTGCGGAAGCGCTTCTGAGGAAGTAGCTGAGGTCGAGCAGGTAGAGCTTGAGGGAACAATTGCTGAAGAGCCTGTTGCAAAGGCTGACACCACTGGAACAGAAAAGGCTACAGCTCCATATCTTACAAAGGGTGTGTATGCTAACTATTCTGCTGAAGCAGAGAATCCTCCAAAGGATTATTTCTATGTGTTCAGCGATGACAACTATGGATATACAGATGATGCAGGAAGTGGGGTAAGTCTTCCGTTTGACTGCACACAGGAAGCCGGAGCGATTACCTTCTATTTCGGGGGTTCGGGAGAGTCAATAGAGAAGTTCATTGTAACGGACGTGAAGAATGGCATTGTTTATGGATATTTCGAAGGCGTTGAGGATCGTGAGCTTGTGTTTGAACTTATGGCAGACGCAGATCCGGTCGGCTTCAATGCTCAGAACTACAAAAGTGATGGCGAATATGTCTACAACGATGCAAATGGTTGGAGCATAAAGTATGATCCAAAGCGTTTCGATATCACTCAGGAAGGAAACAAGGTTGCCATTGTTTATAATGGCGAGGGCGTTGGAACTAATATGGTGCTTGTAACTTATGACGTCGAGCACAACGGAAAAGAAATGAGAGATGAGATAGCAAAGGGCTATGGGGAGAATGCTACCAAGTATGATGCAATATTCCCAGGAACAGAAGATGTTGAGGGCTTCTGGGCTATCTGTCCTCCCGCTGAAGATGGTTCAGGTCTTTACATGACATCTATTTCAAGAGATTACATGGGTGGATCACTTACCTTCGAGCTTACAGGACACAACACCGGAGATGATGAAGTTGACATGGAAGTATCCGATTCAATGGCAATGATCATCGATTCTCTGACATTCACAAATTAAGAGAACAAAAACTTTTTGGGAAAACAAAGAAGAGCTGCCGTATGGCAGCTCCTTTTTATCAGATTTTTTTCTCGGCCTCAAGTGATGCACGAAGCTCACCTGAGTTATAGCGTTCGATGATGCTATTGATACGCTCAACAGGATTGAGAAGATCACTGATTGATGCGTCATGGTTAAGGGTATCAATAAGGTAAGCAATGTACTTACTCATATCACAGCTGATATACCACTCTCTGGATAAGAGCTCCGGAGTCTGGTAGATAAGGTTTGTTGTAAGGACTCTGTCGATGATACCTTCTTCATAAGCTTTATCAAATTCCTCAAGACCATTGGTAAAGAGACCAAAGGTTGAGAAAGCATAGATTCTAGAAGCTTTTCTCTTCTTGAGAGCTTTGGCTACATCGATAAGGCTTTCGCCTGATGAGATCATATCATCTACGATGATAACTGACTTACCTTCAACACTTGTTCCAAGGAACTCGTGAGATACGATAGGGTTACGTCCATCAATAACCTGAGTGTAGTCGCGTCTCTTGTAGAACATACCTACATCCAGACCAAGTACGCTGGCAAGATAGATAGCACGTCCCATTCCGCCTTCGTCGGGAGATATAACCATCATGTGGTCTGAGTCGATCTTAAGATCCCAAACGTTGCGAAGAAGAGCTTTAATAAACTGATATGTAGTACGAACGGTCTCAAAACCGTTGAGAGGAATTGCATTCTGAACACGTGGGTCATGGGCATCAAAGGTAATGATATTGTCTACACCCATGCTAACAAGTTCCTGAAGAGCGATAGCACAGTCAAGAGATTCTCTTGAACTTCTCTTATGCTGTCTGGACTCATAGAGGAAAGGCATTATTACTGTGATACGACGGGCCTTGCCTCCAACAGCTGCTATGATTCTTTTGAGATCCTGATAGTGATCATCAGGAGACATGTGATTTTCCTGGCCAAAGAGAGAATAGGTCTGAGAATAGTTACATACATCAACGAGAAGATAGAGGTCATCTCCACGTACAGATGCCTTTATGACACCCTTTGCTTCACCGGTACCGAATCTTGGTACCTCTGCATCAAGGATATAAGTCGGGCGCTCGTAGCCTGTAAAAGCAAGGCTTCCTTTGTGCTCATTTTCCCTTTCTGCTCTCCATTTTACGAGATAGTAATCAACCTTTTCTGCAAGGGATCTTACTCCCTTAAGTGGAATGATTCCCAGAGATCCTACTGGAATTGTCTCCAGATTACGTTTCTCTTCTCTTCTTGGCATTACTGCAAATCCTCACTTTCTTTTCGTGCAATCTTTTTTAAAGTACGAATATCCTTTCCGGTCAGTTTTAGAAGCCGGAAATTACTGGTTATCCTAGAAAAAATTCTTTCAGAATAGTTGTTTTGCAAATGTTCCAATGAAAGGTTGGTGGTAATTATTGTTGACTTCTTGCGATTATCTCTTTCATTCAGCAAAGGAAACAACTGGGATAAAGTAAATTGATTTATCCCTTCAGTACCAAGGTCGTCAATAACCAGCAGTTCACAATTGTACAGGTCATCGTATATGCCACGGAGTTCAGACTTGAGCTTTGCGTCAAAAACGTACTGAGAGAGCATATCAAAAAGACCCGATGCGCTGAAATATATGACGGAACAGCCTTTCTTAAGCAATTCATTGGCTACACAGATAGATAGGAATGTTTTGCCAGTACCCACTGTACCATAAATGAATAAGTTTTGGTAGTCAGAGTTAAAATTATTAATAAAATCTTCACAGGCTCGCAGTGCACCCTTAAAGCGGTCCAGATCTTCTCCTGAATAGTACTTGTCCGTAAGAAGCTTGAAATTAGCACTTTTTGTGAGCATCCTCAGATTTGATTTGTCATAAAGAGCTTCGATGATCTTCTGCTTAAAACAGTGGCATTTTTCGTTGCCGATGTATCCGGTGTCCTTGCAGTCCTGGCAGGTATAACCCATATCAAGATAGTCGGAAGAAAAACCCGATTCGGTAAGAAGAGTCTGTTTCTGCTTTGCCAGTTCATCAAGTTCAGCTTTCAGTGCAGAGCGGTCCAGCCTTTCTCCCGCAAGAAGTCTTTTGCCAAAGTTTACACTGGTAGTGGCAGTCATGTCCTCAAGATCCTTGTATCCGGGAACATTTTCATACACATAACGCTGTCTTTCTTCAAGTTCCTGTCTGTGAAGAGAGCGTCTCTCCTCATATTCGTGCATTATTGCATCGTATTGAGCATTGGTTAATGCCATGATGCCTCCTTGTTTTCATAAATATAGCCCTGTACGTGAATTAGGGAAGGCAAATCAAATGCCGCCGCCAAGCCAAAGTACAGGGCCAGACCTTTGTGGTGTTCCTCCGTCTGATTCCCCAATCAGATGGTCGGAATATCAGTTGTCCAGAAGCTGTTCCTCGAGTTCGGCAAAATTAATTGTTTTGGTGTTTTGCTGAAAATCGGTGAACCGGTTCCGGGTGCCGCCCTGGCGAATATATGATTCGTCTAAGCGGTCTTTGGTATAGATGGATGATACGGAAGCCTTTTCCTTCTTCTTGCGAAGGTCAGCGGAATGCGAAGCATCTAATCTGGCAATATCCTCCCTTGTAGTTACCTTGCTCTCATGCCAGTTTCTGAGAATTCCGTCGCAGTATTTCAGACGGTTTTTCTGTGTTGCCAAAACAGTCCTGTCGCAGGCTTCCATAATAATATCCATCGGAAAACCCAACTCCCCCTTCCAGGCACTGATAAAAGAACCTTCCTTGATAGTGGGGGCATTTTCCATACCGAGCGCTTTCATTATTGCAATGATATCCCCATCATGCTTGAAACTTTCCGCACGGGCCTGTTTTGGTGTTTTGATGCCCTGCTGGTTCCAGTTAATGGCTACTTTTTCCATATATCTGAAATCAGCTTTATGATTATCGACGCAGTACTGCATCAGATAGTCCAAAAGATCATCACTGAACTTAAGCTCATCATGTATATAGTAAATTGTAGACATCTCCGTAGGGTTAAGTGGTCTGCCATAGTACTGCTCAGCGATAAACATGATCCCGCTGCCTTCGCTCTGCTTGAAAGCACGGAGCTGTGCGGCGCTATAGCTGGGCTTAACAGGAGCTGCCTTTTCTTCCTCCTTGATGGTTTCGGATTTTATAGAAGGAAGTGCCTTGAGCATGTCGTCTCTACGTCTGCCAAATCTGTTCTGGCTGGAAATATCCTCCATATGGATGCTGGTAAGATTCTGAGCATCGTCATACTCAAGGCTGATAAGACCTTTTTTTTCCCAATATTTAAGGGCTCGAACAACGTCCTTCTCAGTGTGGTTGAATTTATCGGCCAGATCCGGAACACTTGTCGATAAATTCGAACTCATCATACGCAGTAGAAAGAGATATATCTTGAGCTGTGCGTCGTTAGCGTCCTGCATGTATTCATCGATAAATATGTTGGAAACATAAGTAGAATCCTCCCCCACATTATTATTGATAGTCACTCTCCCCATCATAAACGCATTCACCTCATTCTATAGTTACGGCTCAGAGGTAGATTTTGCTCAAATGGATTTAGATAAATATGCGAACCTGTGTGGTAGTTCGCATCTATATCAAAATCCGTTTGCCTCCGAACAATTGGAATTATAGCATGCAGTTTTTTGAAAAGATATGGAAAAAGTGACGAAGAAATAAAGCATGCCACAGCATGAAAAACCTTTGTTCGTTCTTGTGGACAATGTGGATAACGTGGATTATTTATTAAATAAAAATAAAGAAACAGCCATTCCATCTAACCTTACAATCCAAAAATGTAAGTGGAAAATGGATGGCTGTTATCCACCGAAAACGTTTAGTATATCGATTTACAAAAAGTGGAAATGTGGAAAAACTTTACCTGCCTAGGAGTTCATCCCCTATTTTAACCACATCTCCGGCACCCATGGTTATCAACAAATCTCCTTTAGTGCAATTTTGCAAAAGAAATTTTTCTATTTCACTAAATCCTTCAAAAGTTGGAAAATAATTACACTCATGTCCAAGGTCTTTGATCTTATCGCAAAGTGTTTTAGAGCTGATTCCAAGAGTATCGGTCTCTCTTGCGGCGTAGATATCAGCCAGGATAATGTGGTCTGCAATAGAGAGCGCATCAGCAAACTCATTCATCAGAGCCTTTGTTCTGGTGTAAGTGTGTGGCTGGAAGACGCACCAGATCTTGTTGTGAGGGTAATTCTGTGCTGCTGTAAGTGTGGCCTTTATCTCTGCGGGATGGTGAGCATAATCATCTATGATCGTTACTCCGCCAATTTCACCCTTATGTTCAAAACGTCTGCTGGTGCCTCCAAACATTGAAAGAGCTGATACCATATGCTCTTTATCAATTCCAAGAATGTCTGCTACAGCAATTGCTGCCAGAGCGTTATATACATTGTGGATTCCCGGAACTGCCAGAGAAACGTCTAAAGTATCACCTTCGGGAAGATGTGCTTTGAAGGATGGATTTCCTTTTTCATCATATTTTATGTCTGATGGATAATAATCAAATTTATCATTTGAACCATAGGTGATCACACGGCAGCTCAAGGAATCTGTAATCTCACTTGTGTTGTCGATGTCGCCATTTATTACAAGAGTTCCGTCATCAGGAAGAAGATTCGCAAACTTTTTAAAAGAATGTCTTATGTCATTCAGGTCCTTGAAGAAATCCAGATGGTCAGCATCAATATTGGTTATAACACTGATCTTTGGGAAAAAACTGAGGAAGCTGTTTGTATATTCACAGGCTTCAGTGACAAAATATTCAGACTTGCCGACTCTGATATTTCCGCCGATATCCTTGAAGATACCACCGATTGAAAGAGTAGGATCAACATCTGCTTCCAAAAGAATCTTGGAAAGCATTGAAGTTGTTGTGGTTTTGCCATGTGTTCCGCTTATGGCGATTGGAAGTTCGTATTCCTTCATTATCTGACCGAGAAGCTCTGCTCTTGTAAGCATTGGGACTCCGGCTTCTTTTACCGCAATAAATTCAGGATTGTCAGGATGAACTGCAGCAGTGTAAACAGCCACATCTATTTTTTCTGAGTTCTTAATATTCTCAGCCTTTTGTCCATAGAATATTTTGACGCCGGCATTCTCTAAGGATTTAGTGATAGGAGATTCCTTGGAATCGGAACCTGAAACTGTAAAGCCTTCTTCAATAAGTATCTGGGCAAGACCACTCATAGAGATTCCGCCGATGCCAATAAAATACACATGTACAGGTGATTTAAAATCAATTTTATACATTTATATGCCTCGATTTCTTTGAATCTTAAAATACTATTTTAACGGATTATATTATATTACTTATTTATGTAATGTCAAAAAACAAACTATTAAAAATATAGGTATTATTTCAACACAAATGTAATTATAAATGTTATACTTTATTAATAGAAAGAATGCTCATTGCTTAGGCAATGACAATATAAGCGATTTTCTGTGGCATGCAATTTGCATGTTTGGTGTATCAGAAAATGCATACCGTTTTTACGCGGTAGCAATACAGCAACGAGGTGGAACATGATAAAGAAAGAAATGATCGCCATGCTCTTGGCAGGGGGCCAGGGCAGCAGACTGGGGGTGCTGACAGCCAAGATGGCTAAGCCGGCAGTCTCATTCGGAGGGAAATATCGAATCATTGATTTCCCTTTGAGCAACTGTATTAATTCCGGAGTGGACACTGTGGGTGTCCTTACACAGTATCGACCACTCAGACTTAATTCTCACATTGGCATAGGTATCCCGTGGGACCTTGACCGTAACTTCGGAGGTGTAACAGTCCTTCCTCCATACGAGAAGAGTTCCAACAGTGAGTGGTATACCGGTACCGCCAATGCTATTTACCAGAACCTTGAATATATGGAGAACTACAATCCGGATTATATTTTGATCCTTTCAGGAGATCATATATATAAGATGGATTATGAGACAATGCTTGATTTCCATAAATCAAGCGGCGCTGATGCTACTATTGCAGTTATGCCTGTTCCTATGGAAGAGGCCAGCAGATTCGGCATCATGATCACAGATCAGAATAAGCGCATCATAGACTTTGAGGAGAAGCCTGAGCATCCGCGAAGCAATCTTGCTTCTATGGGTATTTACATTTTTTCATGGCAGGCACTTAAGGACGCCCTGATAAAAAATAAAGACCAGGCGGGACTTGATTTTGGTAAGCATATCATTCCTTATTGCAAGGAACAGGGACAGTCACTTTTTGCTTATGAGTTTGACGGATACTGGAAGGATGTAGGAACACTTACATCATACTGGGAAGCCAACATGGAGCTTATCGATATCGTTCCTGAGTTCAATCTCTATGAAGAGTATTGGAAGATTTATACTGCCAGTGATGTTCAGCCTCCACAGTATCTGGGACCTGACAGTGCTATCGAGCGCAGTATTGTCGGAGAAGGCTGTGAGATCTACGGAAAGGTTTATAACTCAGTTATAGGACCCGGAGTTAAGATTGGCAAAGACACAGTCGTAAGCCATTCGATCATCATGAATGAGACCAAGATCGGTGAGGGGTGCTCCATTGAGAAGTCAATCATTGCTGAAAAGGTTACTATAGGTAATAAGGTTACTCTTGGAGCCTTTGAGGAAAAAGAGAATGAAACCAAGCCGGGCATCTATTGCGAAGGCCTCTGCACTATCGGTGAGAAATCGGTTATTCCGGACAATGTTAAGATTGGTAAGAATACAATGATTTCAGGCATAACAACTGCTGAGGATTATCCTGACGGAATCCTTGAAAGCGGCAGAACATTTGATAAGGCAGGTGATTGACATGAGAGCGATTGGCATTATTTTAGCAGGCGGTAGCAGTAGCAGAATGCAGGAGCTCTCCAAGCGCAGAGCAGTGTGTGCTATGCCGGTGGCAGGTTTTTACAGAAGTATCGACTTTGCCCTGAGCAATATGACCAACTCACACATTCAGACAGTTGCCGTTTTCACACAGTATAACGCAGGAAGCCTTAATACACACCTCAGTTCTTCCAAATGGTGGGACTTTGGACGTAAACAGGGAGGCCTGTACGTATTCACTCCGGCAGTAAAGGCATCCGGTAATCTCTGGTACAGAGGAACAGCAGATGCTATTGCACAGAACCTTGATTTCTTAAGAAGCTGTCACGAACCATACGTGATCATTGCTTCAGGAGACTGTGTATACAAGATGGATTACGCCAAGCTTCTTGAATATCATATTCAGAAGCAGTCAGATATCACGGTTGTTTGCAAGGATATGCCGGCTGATGTTGATACAGAGAGATTCGGAACTATCCGCATGAATGAGGAATCCCGAATCGAAGAGTTTGAAGAAAAACCTGTAGTATCAAGATCTAACACAATATCCTGCGGAATCTACGTTATCAGACGAAGACAGCTCATCGAACTCATTGAGAGAGCTCAGGCGGAAGAGAGATACGATTTTGTAAGAGATATTCTTGTAAGATACAAGGATATGAAACGTATCTATGGATACAAGATCAAAGAGTATTGGGCAAACATAGCCAGTGTTGAGGATTATTACAGAACCAACATGGATTTCTTAAAACCTGAGGTAAGACAGTATTTCTTCAGGGAATATCCTGGTATTTATACCAAGGTGGTTGATCTGCCTCCGGCAAAATACAATGTTGGCGTAAATGTAAAGAACAGCCTTATTTCCAGCGGATGTATAATTAACGGAACAATTGAAGATTCCGTGATATTTAAGGGGGCATTTGTTGGCAATAACTGTTACATCAAGAATTCAATAATTCTTAATGATGTTTATATCGGTGATAATTCTCACATAGAGAATTGCATTGTTGAGAGCCATGGAACCATACAGGCCAACTCCTATTATAAAGAGGACAACGGCATTAAGGTCGTGGTGGAGAATAATGAACGCTATGTCATCTAGCAACTAAATAAGGTCATGCTGACACAACTTCAGTTTTAACCAAGAGGGGGTTACATAATGAAGATCACAGATGTTAGAGTAAGAAAAGTCACAAAGCAGGGAAAGATGCGCGCAGTAGTATCAGTTACTTTTGATAATGAATTTGTGGTTCATGACATCAAGGTAATTGAAGGCGAGAGAGGCTTGTTTATAGCAATGCCCAGCAAAAAATCTACTGACGGCGAGTACAGGGACATCGCACATCCGATAAATTCCGATATGCGAAAGATCTTGCAGGATACAATCCTTGAGGCCTATGACAAGGCAGCTGATGAGGCAGTCGAGGGGGATTCGGCTGAAGGGTCGGCAGAGTGACACAAGTTACAGTTCACATCAGAAAAGTGAGAAGTCATTACTGAAGCGAGCTATAAGAGAGTGAACAGAAAATGAAATTTTCAAGGGGGCTTAGAAAATAAGCCCCCTTGTGTTATTATTGTAATACACTACGCAAAGTCCATTCATTTGGATTTTGCGCATTTACGCATGCCCGCAGAAGGGGATTTGGGGAAATGTTTGGGTTTTTGAAGAAATTCTTTGGCAAAGAAAAGGAAGAGGAAACAGGAAAGATGTATATAATTGCAGGTCTTGGCAATCCTGAGAAAAAATACTTTGGAACAAGACATAACGTGGGCTTTGATACTATCGATGCCCTTTCTGATAAATATGGAATCGAGCTTACTGAGACAAAGTTCAAGGCAGCTTATGGAAAAGGAAGAATTGGGGCAGAGAGAGTTATTTTGGTAAAGCCCCTTACATATATGAATCTGAGCGGAGAAGCTATACGACCTTTATGTGATTACTTTAAGGTGGATTCCACCACGGACCTTATAGTGATCTCTGATGATGTGGAACTTGATGTCGGAAATCTGAGGATTCGTCCCAAGGGCAGTCACGGTGGGCACAACGGCCTGAAGAATATCATTGCTCAGCTTGGGCACAGTGATTTTTGCCGCGTGAGAGTTGGCGTCGGTAAGAAACCCAGGGAATACGACATGGTGGACTGGGTTCTTGGTCATTTTCAGGGAGAAGATGAAGCTGCTATGAAGGATTCGATAAAGCGTGCGGCAGATGCTGTGGTGGAGATCATGGAAAACGGTGTGGACAGCGCCATGAATAAGTTTAACGGTAATCCGGGATCTAAGTAAGCAGGTTAGTCTGAAGAAATGTTCACAAGTTGATACATATATCAGAATACAGGTAAAAACATGAGAGCGATTACTACTCCTTTACATGAACTTAATGAGTACGAACAAATAAATAAATATCTGGAGAAGCCCTTTGCCTGCGCAGAGGTTACGGGCTGCGTGGATTCCCAGAAGCTCCACTTTATTGATGGACTTGGGGCTGATTTTAAGTACAGGATCATAGTGACTTACTCAGATCTGCGGGCAAAAGAGATCTATGAGGATTATAAGTTTTATGACCGCAATGTCACGGTATATCCCGCAAAGGACCTTATCTTTTACCAGGCGGATGTCCACAGCAATGAGATCGTAAGGCAGAGGATCCGCACCATGAGAAGGCTTCTGGAGGGAAGACCTGTCACTGTGGTGACGACTTTTTCTGCACTTATGGCGCCTCAGATAAAGCCTGAGATCATCAGAGAAAACATCCTGGAGATAGACAGACACAGACCTATTGACGAGATAGAGATTGCAAAAAAGCTCACTACCATGGGGTATATCAGAAACTACCAGGTGGAGGGACCTGGAGAATTTTCGGTTCGTGGTGACATTGTGGATGTTTTTGATCTTACAGAAGAGAACCCTTATCGTATCGAGCTTTGGGGGGATGAGATACAATCTATCAGAAGCTTCGATATTCTTTCCCAGAGATCACTGGAAAAGCTGGAGTCCATAGAGATATATCCAGCTTCAGAAATAATTCTGGATGAGAAGCGACTGGAGGAGGGCTTTGATAGAATCCAGCAGGAGACAGACACTGCTGTAGAGGCTCTTAGAAAAGAGTTTAAGACAAAGGAAGCTCATCAGCTTAAGACCCAGACGGAGGAGCTTCGTGAACAGCTTTTTGAGCTAAAGTCTGTTGTGAACCTTGAGAGTTATATCAGATTCTTTTACCCTGATACTGTAACCATGCAGGAAATGTTTCCCAAGGGAAAGAGCTGCATTTTCATCGATGAGCCTCTTCGCGTACAGGAACATGCAATGGCGATTGAGACGGAGTTTAGGGAGAGCATGACCCACAGGGCTGAGAAGGGATACGTGCTTCCGGGGCAGATGGACATTCTTTATTCCATCGACAATGTAATCGCCAGAATGGGGAATGGAAGGCGCGTCCTGATATCAGCGCTTATGACCCCTAAGAGCCAGAATCTCTTTTTGCCGGAAAAGAGCTGGGACATAAAGGCAAGGAGTATTGCTCCATATAACAACAGCTTTGAGTCACTGGTTTCGGACCTTAAGAACTATGTAAAGAACGGATACCGTGTGCTTATCCTATCCGGATCAAGAACCAGGGCAAAAAGAATTGTCGAGGACCTTAGAGATAATCTGGTTACGGCGTTCTATAGTGAAGATCCGGGAAGGATACTTAAACCCGGTGAGATCATGACTTATTATGGCAGGATTCTTAAGGGTTTTGAATATCCTGATATCAAATTCGCAGTAATTGCAGAGAGTGATATTTTCACTGAACATACCAAGAAAAAGAGAAAGAAAAAGAGTGAGTATAAGGGCGAGAAGATATCAAGTTTTTCGGATCTAAAGATTGGTGACTATGTGGTTCATGAGGATCATGGTCTTGGAATCTATCGTGGAATTGAGAAGATAGAGACGGACCAGGTTGTCAGGGACTATATCAAAATTGAGTATGGCGGTGGTGGAAACCTTTATGTCCTGGCAACAGGTCTTGGAGTAATCCAGAAGTATGCATCCGGTGGAGATGATGAAACTGCCCATAAGCCAAAGCTGAACAAGCTGGGCTCCGCTGACTGGAGCCGCACAAAGAGTAAGGTCAAGGCAGCGGTTGAAGAGGTGGCCCAGGATCTGGTTGAACTCTATGCCAAGAGGCAGGAAGCCAAAGGATACCAGTTTAGCGCTGATACAGTATGGCAGCAGGAGTTTGAAGATGCTTTCCCATATCAGGAGACAGAGGATCAGCTTTCTGCTATAGAAGATACCAAGAAAGACATGGAATCCTCGGTTATAATGGACAGACTTGTCTGCGGAGACGTGGGCTTTGGCAAAACAGAGATCGCAATCCGTGCAGCGTTTAAGGCTGTTCAGGATGGAAAGCAGGTGGCAGTTCTTGTGCCCACCACAATCCTTGCTCAGCAGCATTACAATACTTTTTCCGAAAGAATGAGAGATTTCCCTGTAAGGGTTGATCTTATGTCCCGTTTCAGGACGGCAGCAGAACAGAAGAAAACGGTTGTTGATCTGAAGAAGGGACTGGTTGATATTGTAATCGGAACCCACAGACTTCTCTCCAAGGATGTTCAGTACAAGGACCTGGGACTTCTTATTGTAGATGAGGAACAGCGCTTTGGAGTTACTCATAAAGAAAAGCTTAAGACATTAAAAGAGAACATTGATGTTCTGACATTATCAGCTACACCTATTCCAAGAACCCTCCACATGTCCCTTGTGGGAATCCGTGAGATGAGTGTTCTTGAAGAGGCACCCAACGACAGGCTTCCAATCCAGACCTATGTCATGGAATACAATGATGAACTGGTCCGGGAGGCTATTGTCAGAGAACTTGCCAGAAACGGGCAGGTTTATTATGTGTACAACAGAGTCAATACAATAGCTGATGTAGCGGCCCAGATCCAGAAACTGGTGCCTGAAGCCAATGTTGCTTTTGCCCATGGACAGATGAAAGAGTCAGAGCTTGAGAGGATCATGTACGACTTTATCGATGGAACTATTGATGTCCTGGTTTCAACGACTATCATTGAAACAGGACTTGATATCCCAAATGTCAACACCATGATCATTCATGATTCCGATAAGATGGGACTTTCACAGCTCTATCAGCTTAGGGGGCGTGTGGGCAGATCCAACAGGACAGCCTATGCTTTCCTCATGTACAAGAAGGATAAGATGCTAAAAGAGGTTGCGGAAAAGAGGCTTTCTGCTATCCGTGAATTCACTGATCTTGGAAGTGGATTTAAGATTGCTATGCGTGACCTTGAGATCAGAGGCGCCGGAAGTCTTCTTGGAAGAAAACAGAGCGGACACATGGCAGCTGTAGGTTATGACCTGTACTGTAAGATGCTTGGTGAAGCGGTAAGACACAAAAAGAGTGACGAGGCTGATGCCGACTATACACTTGAGGACATCAATACCAGTATTGATCTTGATGTAAGTGCATTTATTCCGGACGATTATATCCTTAACGAGGAACAAAAGCTCGAAATATACAAGAGGATTGCCAGCCTTGAAAATCAGGGTGAATGCGATGAGATGAAGGATGAGCTTATCGACAGATTCGGAAAGGTTCCGGATACTGCAATTAATCTTCTTCGAATATCTCTTTTGCGGACAAGGGCCCACGCACTTTACATTCATGAGATCAAGGGCGGAGACGGCAAGATTGAGATAAAGATAAATCCGGGAGCAAAGATTGATTCCGGAAAAATACCGGGCTTTGTGGCAGGATATAAGGGGAAGATGGCTTTCCATGCTTCCGGAATGCCTTTATTTGTGTACACCTATCAGAAGGATAAAAATCCTGTTAAGGCAGAAAAACATCTTCTTGAAGATACAGAAGCACTGATAGAGAAAATGACAGAGGTACTTATGGGGTGAGTAACTACGCATATATTTTGGAGTGTGCCGATGGTTCATATTACTGTGGCTGGACCAATGACCTGGAGAAAAGAGTGAAGACTCACAACGAAGGGAAAGGCGGAAAATATACAAGAGCAAGGCTCCCGGTGAGGCTGGCTTACTTTGAAGAATTTGAGACAAAAGAGCAAGCCATGAGCAGAGAGTGGCATCTAAAGCGGCTGAGTCATAGCCGGAAACAATCGCTAATTATGAAAAAGAGTATTTAGAACATTTGATATTAAAAGGTTACTGTTCAGACAGAAATGCGCACTAAGCTGCGCATTTCGTGAGAACTTGATGCAGGAGTGAGCGCATTCCTTCGATGAAGTCGAATTGGAATGAATGCGCGAATTGGTTACTGGAGCGAGCTGCATGCGAGTGAACAGTAACATTAAAAGAAGCGGTCGCTAAAACGATCGCTTCTTTTGGATTATTGTCATTATCTTTTTCTTGCAGCCATTTTTTTTGCATTTATTTCTGTAAGGCGCTTGTTTATCTGATTTCTTATGAATTCTTCCTCGCCATCTTTTACCAGGAAGTAGAGATATGAGTCAAGTACCAGATCCTGAGGAAGACCTCTGCCCACCAGCTTAAAATTCCTAAAGCCCATATCAATATATTCCTTCATCTGCTCCTTGGAGATGAAAGCGGGTTTGTTCTGACAGTCGGCAAAGCTCTTTTTCTCCTGCCTGTTTGGACATGGGAAAGGAGCTGCAATTTCAAATTCAAGCTGTCTCTTGGCTTCGTCCCTATAGTGCTCTAGGCGCTTTGGGCAGTTAGGAAAGCAGATCTCATCTACCAGAATTTCTACTCTGTCTGCCACAGGTCTAAGACTTTCAAGGACAGCCTGATCATGATTCATATCGTAGTCAAGAACTACCATAAAATAGTCTTTGTCCAATTCCTCATGTAACTTATCAGGATCAGTTATTCTCTTGGTTGTTGAAGAAATGAATTTGTAGCCTGGATATTCTTTCCTAAGATAGTTTTCAAGAATTTCAGTATTTACAAGAACCTGATTTTCTCCATCTGCGGCAAGGCGCATGATCATGTTGCAGAAAGTATCGTTTAAATGTTTCTCCTCAATAAGTGGATTAGTCCAGGTAAATCTAAGTGGAACATGTCTTGAATTGAACATTTTTATGGTGCGTTCTATTTCGTTTTTTGGACAAAAGCCAAGCACCGTTCTGCCCCCATTCCAAATAGCGCCGGGAAATGTTCCATAGACACTTCCAATCTTGTAATTCTCATTAAATGAATTTGGGTATTCCTTCATGAGCTCAACAATGGTAAAGTTGAGGTCGCGAAATACGCTAAAGCCCGGCAGATGCCAGTAAATGTAATCCCTCATATATTGCCCCCGTTACAAAACTTAATATCGGATTTAATTATACTAAAAAAGCAGCCGAAGGTAAAATTCGGCTGCTATTAATTACAATAATAATGATGGGTGATGGTTACTGTTCAGACAGAAATGCGCACTAAGCTGCGCATTTCGTAAGAACTTGATGCAGGAGTGAGCGCATTCCTTCGACGAAGTCGATATGGAATGAATGCGCGAATTGGTTACTGGAGCGAGCTGTATGCGAGTGAACAGTAACGGGTGATGGTTACAGGAGCGAGCTGTATGCAGCGAACAGTAACGGGTGATGCTACTGCTTGTGTTGTACTGCGCACTGGATGTGCGGCTTGCTGCAATGTGTATGGGTTAAGGTTTAAATACGGAAGGACGAGGCTTGTTGACCTGGATGATCCTGTTGGCTTCAAGATTTCTTAGAAGCAGGAGTCTTACCTTACCTACATATTCTGGCTTTATCATGAAGAAACAATAGGTTTCAATAAGAGAGAACAGGTTAGCAGTTCTTCCCTCAATCTTAAAGTTATTGATTCCCATGGGCACGTATTTTTCCCAGATGAGTTCCGGAGAAACAAAGGTACAGTAATCCTGGATTGTATAAAGGTTGTTCATATCACCGTATTCACATTTCCATGGGATGATATGCTTTCTTTTTTCCGGAGGGAGAGTTCTGTTCTCCTTCATTATAGCCTGGTTGAGAGCGATGTTCTTGTAGTGATCGCCACGTCTTGGGCAATCCGGAATACACAGTGCGTTTATAAGGACTTCGAGCTTGTCCTTGTGCTCAAGACCTTCCAGGATATCCCAGTGATTATTCATATTGTAATCAAGAACTACATACTTATAGTCTTTTTCCAGCTCTGCATTAAGGGTCGCAACATCCTTGATTTCTTTGCAGGTGGTGGAATCAATCTTGTAGGAAGGATAGTTCTTGCGGATATATTCTTCGAGAATAGGTGAAAAGACAAGGACTTCATTCTTGCCATTATCGCCTGCCTTCATGCAGAAGTTGCAGAACTCGTCATCCAGATCCTCCTCTGTGATAAGGGGATTGGTGAAAGTGAAGCGAACAGGAATGTCCTGGGCGTTTATGCTGCTTATAACGTGTTTTACAAATGCGGCGTCGCACTGATCGTCGGAAATAAGACGACCGCCATTCCAAAGAGAGAATGGAAAACAACCAAAGAAGGATGCAATCTCAACTCCGTCTCTGAAGTACTGCGGATATTGCTTCAGCAGGTTCAGCCAGAACATATTCAGGGGAAAATTGTATCGAAGCCCCGGTAAATGAAACTTAACTTGTGACATTGTGTAACCTCCCGGTGAATGTACAATAATACTGCTGATCGACAAAATATGTACATACACCAATACTTAATAAATATGATCAGCATAGAATAGTATATCAGTATAAGCAAGAAAAAGACACCCATGGATTTGCATAGGTGTCTCGAAAAATGCTTAAGTCATGAATTCTTAGATAATATTTCAGAAACACGCATTTACTGCGGGTTTCGTGAGAACATGATTCAGGTGGCAAACAAGCCCTTCGACGTAAGTCGACTGGAATAGGCTTGTTTGCTGATATCTAGAATGTTTCATTCAAGATATCATAAAATATCAGAGCAGATGTGCCCTAAGCTCCTCGCCGCTTAAATTTGAGAGATATGCAGGTGGGATATCAAGCATTGTCTTGCAGCCGGTCATACCCTCAGACTGCATTCTGAAAGCAGCTCTTGCTACAGCTACAAGGACACTTGTTGTGAACTCTGGGTTGGAATCGAGCTTTAAGCTGTACTCAATGATGTGATTGTGCTCCTTATCTGCTCCGGTCTTGCCGCTCCTGAATACGAAACCGCCGTGAGCCATGCCGCTATGGTTCTTAAGAAGCTCTTCTTCGCTGATGAAATGAACGGTTGTGTCATAATCTGCAAAGTAGTTTGGCATTTCCTTGATCTCTTTTTCTACAGCTGCAGCATCGGCGCCATCCTCAAGAACAACAAAACATTCTCTTGTGTGCTTTTCTCTGGTAGTAAGCTCAGGATTCTTGCCGCTTCTTACAGCCTCAAGAGCACTCTCAACAGGAATAGTGTACTGCTTGGCGTTTTTAACACCCTTTATGCGACGGATTGCATCGGAATGACCCTGAGATACTCCTTTGCCCCAGAAAGTGTAGTCGTTGCCGTCCGGAAGAATCGCATTTGAGTAAACTCTGGCCAGTGAAAACATGCCCGGATCCCAGCCGCAGGAGATGACAGCAACTTTGCCGGCAGACTTTGCTGCGGCATCAACATTGCTGAAATGTTCAGGAATCCTTGCATGAGTATCGAAGCTGTCAACAACGTTGAACATTCCGGCATATTCAGGGGTCTGAACAGGAAGATCAGTGGCGCTTCCTCCGCAGAGGATCATAACATCAATCTTGTCTTTGTACTGAGCTACCTCAGAAACAGATACTACAGGAACACCCTGAGTTCTGATTGAAAGGGAAGAAGGATCTCTTCTTGTAAAAACTGCAACAAGCTCCATATCAGGGGCAGCAGCTACAGCCAGTTCAACACCTTTTCCCAGATTACCATAACCTAAAATACCAATTCGTGTACTCATCCGTTTCCTCCTAAAACAAAACTATTTAAAGCCTATTTTATTTTACAGGGTGAATTATAACATAGATTACTCCTGATTGCTGTAGCTTTCGCGGATAATGGTATCAACAACGTCTTCTCTGTACCAGGTGAGATTTTTGCGGTCAAAGATGGCAAACTTTTCACCGGAAGCATTGTATATTCCGTTATCCCACCAGAAACAAGGGATACCCTTCTGTGTTGCTTTTGAAACGTAATACTTTGCCCATTTATTTACTTCTTCGCCGTTATCCTTCTTTTCCTCTGCGCCATATTCGGTTATGAGTACTGATATTCCTTTGTCAAGGAACGTCTTTTTGAGATCATTCATTACGCTTACGATATCGCTGTTATGGCTCCCGTTCCAGTCAAATACTTCATAGCTTTCACCATTGGCATAGGTAAATGCATAAGGAGTATAGGCGTGGATTGAAACTGCAAGATGATCGTCTTCAGGGATAGCAAGATCGTTTATGGTTGTGAGAACGTGGGAGGCTGCAAAGCTTGTTATAAGAACAAGACGCTTTTCGTTGTTGCCGCCTGTAGCTCTGACTGTATCAACAAAGGATTGATTGAGACGGTCGAGACATCTTCTTCCTTCTTCGGTTCCGCCATTCCACTCGTTTTCGCCACCCTTTACTCTGGGCTCATTGAGACCTTCAAAAATAAGGTGATCGCCGTAATCTTTAAAACGTTCCGAAACCTGTTTCCAGAGAGCTATGTTCTGGGCATCTGCCGCATCAATATGTGCGTTATCGGGAATTCGCCAGTCTTCCTCGTGATGGGAATTGATGATAACATACATTCCGTCATCAAGAGCATAGTTTACAACTTCTTCTACACGGTCAAGCCACTCGGGCTCAATGGTGTAATCCGGAGCTGCTGACATGTGATCTGCATAAGTTACAGGGATGCGGATAGCATTAAAACCCTTCTCACATACAGTATCAATCATCTCTTTGGTGGTTGTCGGGTTTCCCCAGGAGGTTTCAGCATTCAGACCGCTGGTGCCGAAAGCATCAAAGGTGTTGCCAAGATTCCAGCCGGCCTTTATCTCAGAGACAAGCTCTGCGGGGGTGATGTCTCTCATTTCGTCGTTCCTTTCAGTAATACCGATGACCTGGATTTCTTCCTGGACCTCAGCGTCGGTTTCTGTTGATGTTGATTCTGCCTCTTTTGCAGTGGCTTTTGCATCAGCAGCATTTTCCTCGGTTGTTTCAGCTGCGGCTTCGGCTTCTGGGGGCTGTGTATCTGCATTTGCAGAAACTTCAGTGCCTTCAGCAGAACTGCTTGTTGTAGCGGGCTCTGTCTGGGGATTACTATTCCCGCAGCCTGCAAGTAAAGCAGCAGAAACAAAAGTTGCAGTAACCATAGATAATAATTTCTTTTTTAACATTTTTTACCTCATAAAACTGAATAATTGTAGTGACAGAATAATTGTATTATGCAACCTTTGGAGGCATTTAACAAGCAGAACTGTATTGTGCATAAAATAATGACTTCCTATGGATAAAGTTGTTATGCCATAGGAAGTCATCTGCAATTTAATGAAGCAGTTCAATGGATAACAGGCTTGGAGTTCCGCTTCCTACATAGCGCAGGTACAGCGCATGCACTCCTGAAACTGCCGGGAAGTGGCACTCAAAGTTTTCCCAGATGTTTGAGCCGATGCCGTCAATCTTGCCAAGTACTTCGCCGTCGAGGCTTGTCCTTACCTCAAAACTTCCGTTGAAGTATGCTCTTGTTCGGATTTTAAGACCTGTCACATTCTTGAAATCAAAATACTTAAAGCCAATAGTTGTACCATCAACAATGCCTTTGATGTAGCCGTTGTTCTGGTCGCCGTCGCCGCCTTCCTGAACAACTCTTGGGGCACCGGGCTCAACATAGAGCTTGTGCTCATCTGTAAAGATGTTGCAGGCAATGTATGAAGGATATTCGCCAATATCTGAAAGAGGACCGTTATTAAGTCCGCAGGAAGTAATCTCAACCTGCTTTATGGAGCCGTCTTTTTCAAAGTGAATCTTCTCTGCGCAGCCCTGTCTGCTAAACCAGGTACCGTTTGTATGTCTGTGATAGAAGATGTACCAGTCCGCTCCGATCTGAACAATACTTCCGTGGTTGTTGGCACCATAGGCTGTTGCCTCATCGGCCTTTTTGTAGCTGTCGATATGAAGGTCTGCATTGCTGACAATTACGCCGCCATAGGTATATGGTCCAAGAGGATCTTTGCTGGTTGCGTAGCACAGTTCGTGCATAACTTCTGAGGAATAAATGAAGTAGTAGGTATCGTCATGCTTTCTGATGGAAGGGGCCTCAAAGAAAGCGTGCTTCTCAAAGCCGGTTCCCTCACTGTACATGCAGCCTGGAGCAATAAATTCGGGAGTTCTCTTTATTGTGAGCATATCTTTGTCAAGAACTGTGAGCATGGCGCCATGTCTTGACTTATCGCCTTGTCCGCAGAAGCCGGTGAAGAGATATGTATTATCACCCTCGGTTAATACGCCTGGATCGAACTGTGGCTCATCTCCCTCTTTTTCTCCAAGACGAGTTCCGTCCTCATAGTGAACATAACCGTGGAACTTGAAAGGACCTGCAGGAGTGTCGGCGACTGCTACCGATACAACACATACCTTATCAAGTACATAGAAGAGGTAGTATCTTCCATCGGGACCAACAGTTACGTCAGGAGCGTAAAGACACATGTTGCCCCTTTCATTAAGAGCATCTGCATCCTTGGGATAAATAACGCCTTCGTAGTGCCAGTTGCCAAGGTCATCTATCGGAGCTGACCAGCATACATAATCTCCGAGGCAGAAGGTCTCGCCGCCATAGAGGTCGTGGGAGCCGTACACATAAACTCTGTTGTTAAACACATAAGGCTCCCCGTCGGGAATATATTCCCAGGAAGGAAGGTATGGGTTAACGGCCTGTTTTTTGCTGTTTTGTCTGATACCGCCCTCAAGCTTTGGAGTAGCACCTCTTCCAAGGAATTCCATCTCGTGCTTTGCGCTTTCCTTGTAGGCTTCCCATTTAGGAAGCTTCTTTGTATCGCTTCCGATTCCGTTAGGGTCACCTGTCTTTATGAAGTTTGCAAAATAGTCGCACATCTGGCGGGCAAGATCAAAATGTCTTCCAGTGTATGGACGATGACACTTTTCCAGACTTCCGAAGAAAAACCAGAGGTCAACTGAATGGAAGGTTCCGGGATAGGAATCGCCCTCATGGCCATCCCCGGGAATGTCGGGATCAAACCTATAGTAGTAGAAGTTCTGGGAAGGAGCGTTCTTCTCAGCACCTTTAAATGCATATTTAACTGAATTCTCAACGGTGTTAACTCCGGCAAAAGAGAATTCGTCTGAAGTATTTCCTGCAATTACAGGGACATCCGCACAGTCTCTTGCAATGAACTGCTCGACAGGGTCTCCGGTGCAGAAGAAACCATCCTGAATAGGGAACATCCTTGGATGATCTGCGACAAACTTATTGTAACCGCTAAATACTTCTTCCTGGCTAAGGGCGCGGGCCTCCTCAAGAGTAGAAACGCCAAGGCTTGCAAAAAATTCTTTTCCCAGAGCCTCAGCCTTCTCTAGATTAAGAGGTTTGAAGATGTCTGCATCAACAGAAGCAGGCTTTATGATTCCGCTTATTACGGCAGCGCCCTTGACGATGTGACGGTTGTCCTTATTGACCAGCTGGTGCATTGTGCTGGCACCGCCTGCAGACTGACCTGCGATAGTGATTCTTTCAGGATCTCCACCGAAAGCAGCGATGTTTCTGTAAACCCAGTGAAGTCCTGCCTGCTGATCAAGAAGTCCGAAGTTAGATGGTTTCTCGGGAGCCTCCTTTGTTATATCAGGATGAGCAAGGAAGCCGAAGCAGTTAAGGCGATAGTTGACGCTTACTACTATTACTCCGCGTTTTGCCAGCTGCTCACCGTTAAACTCCATCTCTGCTGTATATCCCCACTGGAAGCCACCTCCAAAAAACCATACAAGGACAGGAAGCTTCTCATCTGCTTTTTTGGCAGGAGTCCATACGTTGAGGTAAAGACAATCCTCATTTATATAGATACCCGGATCTACGTGCCATTCTCTGCAGTAGATGTCAGTGCCCATTCCCGGGCGATCCTGAACTGATATTGGAGCAAAATCAAATGCCTCCAGTGTGCCTTCCCAGTCCTTTGCAGGCTGAGGAGCACGCCATCTGTTTTCGCCCACCGGAGGTGCAGCAAATGGAATTCCTCTGTAAACTGTGATTCTGGGATTTGTTCCGGCCAGACCCCTTACAAAGCCGTTTTCTACCTTGGTTTCTCTAAGCATTTTTGCCTCCCGTTACATTATTATTATCATTATTAGATTTGCATTATTTCCCCTAAAAATCCTAACCTTAATTAATTGTAATATATAGTCTTGGAAACTTTACCATCCACTCAAATATTGCTATGAACTATCAAGTCCTTGCTAAACGCAATTTATGAAATTAAATCAGCAATTTTTTGGTGGTGCAAGGTGATGTTTATCGCATATATTACAATTTGTAATTTACTTAGAGGAATAGGTGAGGTGGTCATGAGGAACAAAAAAATCAGCACAATCTCGAATAATGTTAAATATCCTTTTAAGATCCTAAGCCTTGTGACTGCCACGTCTTTATTCCTTAGCTCCTGCGGTTTCTTGGGGGAGAAAGAGACAGAGAATGAGGCGGTCCTGGTGGAAGCTGAGACCGATACAAAAGAGCAAGATTTGAAAAGTGAAATAAAAGATTCGACGGAGGAAAGTGAGATGGTATCAAAAATTGAATTGCAGACAAGTGCAAAACCTGTGACAGACCATAATCCTGTAATGGTTCAGCGCTTTGGTGCAGACCCTTACGCCCTGGTTTACGACGGAAGAGTTTATCTTTATATGACAGGAGACAAGCTTTCCTACAATCCTGATAAGACTGTAAAAGAGAACACATACGGCAATATCGATACAATCTGTGTGATCTCATCTGATGATCTTGTTAACTGGACAGATCATGGAACAGTGTATGCTGCAGGCAGAAACGGTGCGGCTAACTGGGGTAACAATTCATGGGCTCCTGCTGCTGCTTACAAGAATATCGATGGCAAGGACAAGTTCTTCTTATATTTTGCAAATAATGGAAACGGCGTTGCTGTACTTACTTCAGATACACCATACGGCCCGTTTACAGATCCGATTGGCGGTCCTCTTATTTCAAGAGAGACACCTACCTGTGCAGAAGTAACCTGGCTCTTTGATCCGGCCGTTTTGATGGATGATGACGGTGAAGCTTACATTTACTTCGGAGGAGGAGTTCCTTCACCTGAAAATGCTTCTAATCCGGGAACAGCAAGAGTTGCGAAACTTGGCGCTGATATGATAAGCCTTGATGGAGATCCAAAGCCAATCGAGAACGTTGATTATCTGTTTGAGGATTCAGGAATCAACAAGATAAACGGTTCATATTACTACTCTTACTGCTCAAACTTCAGTGTTACTCCTGAAGCAACAAAGGAGCTTGACATTGAGAGCGGAGAAATAGTTACCATGAAATCTGATTCTCCAATGGGACCTTTCGAGAGGTTTACCGGAGTTCTGAAGAATCCGGAGAGATTCTTTGGCAGAGGCGGTAATAACCATCACTGTATCTTCGAATTCAATGGAGAATATTACATCACTTATCACACAAGAATTCTTGAGGAAAAGATGGGATTAGACGGTGGCTATCGCAGCACCAACATTGACAAGCTTCTTTTTGATGAGAATAATGAGCCTGCAGCCAGCAAAGGAACCAGAGCAGGTGTTGATCAGCTTAAAGCCTTTGATCCTTACACAGAAGTTAAGGCAGTTACTATGTCTAATGCAGCAGGCATTAAGACCAAGCAGTTTGGTGAGGAAGCAGAGAAGTACGGCTCAGGCGACATGATCCTTGCGGGAATCTCAGACGGAGCATGGAGTAGTGTGTCAGGCGTTGACTTTGGCACTGATGGCGCAAAGAAGATTACTTTCAAGGTAAAAGGAACAGGAAACGGAAACATTCGTGTATGCCTCGATCTTCCTTCAGCTGATCCGGTTGGAGTTGCAATGGTAGAAGCTCCGGGTAAGGAACTTGCAGAAGTTGTAGCAGAGCTTGTTGCACCAATCACCGGGGAACACAACATTTACTTTGTATATGAAGGTAAAGACTTCGAAGTATATTCCTGGCAGGCGGAGTAAGTACTAGATAAGAGGATTCAGATAAACGGTAAAGAGCAGCTAAGGGTTTATGTAATGAACTTTTGCTGCCGAGTGATTCGGATTGCATGAGTTCTTGGATAAAATTACAGAAATCCGCACTTGCTGCGGGTTTCGTGAGAACATGATTCAAGAGTCAACCAAGCCCTGCGACGTTAGTCGCCTTCAAATGGCTTGGTTGATACATTCTTGGATTTTATATCCAA
>JAFPVA010000076.1 GCA_017413105.1 Butyrivibrio sp.
GTTAACAACTCTGTCACCGATCTTAAGTGTTCCTGAAGAGATATCTTCAAGTCCAGCGATCATACGAAGTGTTGTTGACTTTCCGCATCCTGAAGGTCCTACGAAAATAATAAATTCTTTATCCTGAATCTCAAGGTTGAAGTCTTTAACAGCCTCAAAACCATTAGGATATACTTTAGTTACATGCTCAAGTGATAAACTTGCCATACCTTATATTCCTCCTAATTCATCAATAGCTTAATGCTATAAACAAGTATAGCGGTGGAGGTGTTTATTTACTATTCACTTATTTCACAAATATTTTACAATTCATTAGCAAAACTGACTAGCAATCAGGCGACTTTTCCACAATTCTGAAATATTGACGAAGAATCTAAAAATTCTATATGCAATTTGACCATTGCCTATTCGTGATAAAAGACTACCTGACCTGCTCCACGGGCTTTCGACTCCATCAAAGCCGCTTTTGATGCAGCGAGAAGATTAGAGTATTTTTTACCATCTTTAGGAGCCACAGCTCCGCCAACACTCAAGTAAACTACTCCATCTTCATTTCCCTTCATGGTCTTGAAATCATGCGTGAGCATTACCATTGAATCAACTTGCTTTCTGATATCCTTTCCGGCACTTATATCTTTCATAAAAACAACAAACTCACCGTTGTCAAATCCGCCGACAACATCTGACACCCTGTATTTTTCAGATAGCTTTTTGGCAAAACCAACAATAACTGCTTCTACGCACTCTTCGCCTTTTGCTATTCTCAGTTCTTTTAAGCCATTGATAGCAATAAGGAACATCAGTCCGTATTGGCTGTCTGATTCACCCAGGTATGCATTTATCTGCCTTTCAGTAGATTCTTCAGTCAAAAGACCTGTCTTGGCATCTCTGTCCTTCTTGTTTCTGTTTCTTTTGCTAAAAAATGTAGCTAAAAGATGTCCCAAAAACAGACTTACGCAGAGAAGTACAAGAAGCACCATAACCCAAATATACATGGCATAATAATCATGAAGCGGCTCATCTAAAGCCCTGTCCATGTTCTTATAACTTATATAAGCTACAAGAGCACCTCCGGAAAGTGGTGCCGGCACAGTGATGATATACCCGTATTTAGGCATTTCTTCAAAAAATGGATTACGCTGAGCTATAGCATGCTGAAATTTGTTCTGGTCAGAGCCTTCAGGTAAAGCCTCCCAGATATAATCAATGTCCGCATCATTATTGCGCAGTCTTTCTCCATACTCTGTAAGGATATGTCCTCTGACAGCAACCCACGCGCCGTAGTCGATAAGCTCCTGTTTTTCAAATATTCCTTCTGATAAACTCTCGATATTGAGAATAGATATAAGATACCCTTTGTTTTCTTGCGATAAATTCAATCCATTTACAAAGGCTACGCTTCTGCCACCAAAGGTATCTTCGTCGATAATGAGCACGCCAGAGCTTCCTTCATCAAAGCCTCCAACAACCTGCTCAAAGAAACTATAATCAGATAAATTTACAGTCTTTCCGCGCTCGTTATACCCTGCACCTTCCATATCACAGATAAAAGAAGTATTGCTGTCTGTGCTATTTACAATAAGCTCCAGCCAGCTTGTGATCTCTTTCTTATCTGAAATAAGATCACATCCGATAAGAGCCTTTGTGCAAGTATCCTGATAATCACGAATTCTGATATAATTTATATCTTTATCGTACATCACTGAAGAAAGCTCCGAAGAGACTGTCTCGTTAACATACTCGGAAATGCCATCTCTTAACACTTCCCTGTAAGATTTAAAAACAATCCCCATAAAAACCGCAAACATAAGCACTATTGTAGCGCATGTTACAAGAGCTTTCTTCATTTATCACCTCTTAAAAACACAAGACAATCAGTTCTGCTCTTCCTCATCAAGCTTCTTTATAGCTGCATCGAGTTCTTCCTCTTCAGAGAGGTTTTCCTCTTCAGGTTCAAATCGCTTGAACGTTCCATTGTAGAGCATAGCATTTAAATAACTTGGTCCGGCAAATCCTAAAAGTATAAGTACCGGAACAGCCTTTAAGTCAAAGAAATAAAAAACAACAAGCGGAATTCCGGAAATGATAGTCATAAGAATTGTCTTTGGGAAAGCAAGTATTGCCATAAGCAAAGAATTCTTTAAGGTTGCTGCATTTGTATTTACAAACTTAGAAAGGATTGGAAATACATACAGTGAAACCATATAAAGGAATGCGCTCAGAGCAATGATCGCATATCTGTAAATTCCACTTAAATTATTCAGGATAAAGAAATCCAAAACAAGGATTCCGGCTATCGCAAATTTAATGATCTGAAGAACCATTCCCTGCTTAAAGTTCTCTTTGAATGATCTGAAATAGGTCTTTGTAATATAACTGTCTTCATCTCTTACGATCTTCAAAAGAACAAAATGCATAGCAGTACATGCAGGTCCTAAAATACTTGAACAGATAATACCAAATATCCATGCCCACAACACTGCGCTAAGGAAGTAGTTGTAATCAAGTTCAGCTCCATCAAAAAGAACCGGGCCAAGTGCCGGGCCAAGGAAAAGAACCTGCTCAAAAATAAGTGGTATGGCAAATATCAAAGTAAGGATATTTACCCACATAACATCTGCGAGTCTTGTAAGAGCTCGCATCAAAGGACTCTCTAAGTCAAAAATTTTTCCCATAAGTTAACTCCTCAAACAAAGCTTCATTGGTGTGAATCTGATGCCGTCGGCCGTCATTTCTTCAGCGACATCTTTAAATCCCCTTTTGTGGTAAAAACCAACAGCAATCGGTGCCGCATTGACTGTCAGTTCATCCACCCCCTCTTCTTCAAGAGCATACTTCGACACATACCTGACTAGTGCAGTCCCAATGCCATAATCATGGTAATCCCCGTCTACAAAAAGAAGTGATATGTGTTTCCGTTCTCTAAGAGAAATCATTCCTAGATATTTATCGTTATAAACCGCAACAAAAAGTTGATATTGCCCGGCGATAAACATCTTTCTGAGCATATCGTCATTTACAAAATTTCTGAAATTGGTTATTCCTTCTTCAGAATAATCAGGGGCGTCAAACCTTGCAAAAGTATCCCATGCAAGTTTCATCGCCCCATCCCAATCAGAATGGTAAGCACACCTTACCATTATTTTTGATCTGTCAATTTGCAGTGCCACTCTTTAACACTCTCATTATCCAAGCATACTGATCTTCGTATACTTTTTCTCTTCCAATCTCCTGCTGAAGTTCATGACGCATTCCGTCATAAATCTTTAGCTCTACATCTTTGATCTCAAGTTTATTCTTGTAAATATCGTAAAGTTTGCTAAATGCTTCTCCATAGCTTCCAACAGGATCTTCAGCACCACCTGTAATGAGAATAGGAAGGTTCTTAGGAATATCTTCCATTCTGTCAACATCCTGAATTCTTGTCAGAAGTTCAGCCATCGTCTTGAATCCGTTAAGAGTGAAAACGAAGTTACATCTTGGATCAGCAACATATTTATTAACACTTTCCTCATTATGTGAAAGCCAGTCAAACTTTGTCTTGTGATCAGGGATCTTCTTTAAATATCCCTTAAACGCCATGTTATTGATCATCTCAGAACGATACTTTGTTCCAAAAATGACCTGTAAAACACTTACCAAAGTGCTCAAAGACTTAACTGTTCCGCTTGGCATAGCAGCAGTTCCCTGGATTATAGCACCATTTATACCTGTGCCATAGCGTGTGATGTACTCTCTTGCCACAAAGGATCCAAAGCTGTGGCCAAGGATAAATACCGGAACTCCCGGATACTCTTCCTGAGTCATCTTTTTCAATCTGTGAGCGTCACGTACAAGCACCGTTGCAGGGTCGTCTTTGCAAAAGAAACCATAGGTACCCTTTCCGGCTGTAACAGAACCGCCGTGTCCTAAATGATCGTTCCCCATTACAAGTATGCCTTTTTCTGCTAAAAAGTTCGCAAACTCTTCATAACGATCAATGAATTCCTGCATTCCATGAATGATCTGTAAGATAGCTACCGGCTTACCTTCAGGTATCCATCTGACTGCATGGAGCATAGTCTGTCTGTCTCTTGATTTGTAAGTCAATTCCTCTTTGCGTACCATTGGAAAAACCTCCCCATAATTGTTTGTATACTTATATGATACCATTTATTCCAAAGCTTCGCTCGAAAATCGTATTATCAGCAGATTTCTGCTCCTGATGGCATATCTTTTTCAGGTGTCATAAGGGCAAGATTTCCTTCTGCATCCTCTGCGCAAAGGAGCATTCCCTCTGACATTACACCTGCAAGTTTAGCAGGCTTAAGGTTTACGAGAACCATTACCTTCTTGCCAACCATCTCTTCAGGAGAATAGTACTTTCTAATTCCTGATACAATCTGTTTAACCTGGCTTCCGATCTTAACCTGTGAACAAAGAAGCTTCTTGGACTTCTCAACTGCTTCACATTTGATGATCTCACCAACCTGGAACTGCATTGCTCCAAACTGGTCAAAAGTAATCTCTTCTTTTGCAGGGATATCAATAGCCTCTGCCTTTTCGCTCTCCTGCGCCTTTACAGGAGTAGCTGGAGCAAGTCCTGCTTTAGCCAGATTCTTTGCGGCTTCAGCCTGTGTTCTCTCAAACTCTTCCTTCTGCTTTTTGGTTATCTCTGCAGCCTTCTCAAGAACATCCTTTAAGTCCTTACGAGCAAAAAGCATCTCTGGATTCTCAGTAACTTTTGTATCATTCTTGCAAACGCCAAATGTACCAAGAGTATCAAAATCTCTATCAGGAGTATTAAGCTGCTCTTTTATCTTCTGTGCTGTCTCAGGCATAAATGGATCAAGAAGAGCTGCGCCAATTGAAATAGCTTCTACAAGGTTATAAAGAACTGTTGATAATCTGTCCTTTTTGCTCTCGTCTTTTCCAAGTACCCAAGGCTCTGTCTCATCAATATATTTATTGCATCTCTTGAACAGTGCAAATATCTCTGTAAGTGCATCTGCAACTCGAAGCTCATCCATCTTTGCTTCTACTTTTGCATAGCATCCTGTTACAACAGCCTTAAGATCAGCATCTACTGCCTCTGTAACGTTCTTGTCAGCCACAACGCCGCCAAGATACTTATTGCTCATAGCAATAGTACGGTTTACAAGGTTTCCAAGTGTATTTGCAAGGTCTGAGTTGAATCTTTCTACTAAAAGCTCCCATGTGATAACACCATCATTATCGAATGGCATCTCATGAAGAACAAAGTATCTTACAGGGTCTACGCCAAAGAGACTAACAAGGTCATCTGCATAGATAACGTTGCCCTTTGACTTACTCATCTTTTCACCGCCCTGAAGAAGCCATGGATGACCAAATACCTGCTTAGGAAGTGGCTCACCAAGTGCCATAAGGAAAATAGGCCAATAAATTGTATGGAATCTTATAATATCTTTTCCAATAAGATGAAGGTCTGCAGGCCACCACTTTTTGTACTCTTCTGAGCTGTTACCGTCAGCATCATAACCGATTCCTGTGATATAGTTTGTGAGGGCATCAAGCCATACATATACTACATGCTTTTTATCGAAATCAACCGGGATTCCCCATTTGAAAGATGTTCTTGAAACGCACAGATCCTGTAAGCCCGGAAGAAGGAAATTGTTCATCATCTCATTCTTTCTTGATGCAGGCTGAATAAACTCAGGATGTGTGTTGATATACTCAATAAGTCTGTCAGCATATTTGCTCATTTTAAAGAAATATGCCTCTTCCTCTGCAGGGTGAACAGGACCGCCGCACTCTGGGCACTTTCCATCCTTAAGCTGAGACTCTGTATAGAAAGCCTCACACTCAGTACAGTACATTCCCTTGTATGATCCCTTATAAATGTCGCCCTGGTCATAGAACTTTTTGAATATCTTCTGAACCTGTTTAACATGATCCTCATCTGTTGTTCTGATGAATCTGTCATATGATGTATCCATGAGGTTCCAAAGACCCTTTATTGTGTCTGAAACCTGATCTACAAATTCCTTAGGTGAGCTGCATCCTGCCTCGATTGCTCTTGTCTCGATCTTCTGGCCGTGCTCATCTGATCCTGTCTGGAAATGAACATCAAATCCATCTCTTCTCTTATATCTTGCAATAGCATCAGCAAGCACTATCTCATAGCTGTTTCCGATGTGTGGCTTACCTGATGTATAAGCTATCGCAGTTGTAATATAGTATTTACCCTTATTCTGCATTAAAAAAACCTCGTCTTTCTATATCAATTACCAGCACAAAAGCTCATAACCTGTCTCAGTTACCAAAAGCTCTACTTCCCACTGTGCTGATGGCTTAAGATCTGCTGTATAAACAGTCCAGTCGTTGTCCTCATCAATGAATATCTCGTTAGTTCCCATGTTTACCATAGGTTCAATTGTAAATACCATACCCGGAACCATGAGCATTCCTGTTCCCGGCTTACTTACAAAGCTTACAAAAGGTTCTTCATGGAAAGCGTTTCCACATCCATGTCCGCCAATCTCTCTAACTACAGTATATCCATTCTTTAAGGCATGCTGATGAACCGCATTGCCCATATCTCCGATAGGTGTCCATGGCTTAACTGCCTTAAGTCCCTCTTCAAGGCACTCTTTGGTAACATCTACAAGTCTCTTTTTCTCAGGAGAAACATCACCTATGCAAAACATTCGTGATGAATCAGAGAAATAGCCATCAAGTATTGTAGAACAGTCAACATTTATTATGTCGCCATCCTTAAGGATAATATCTTTAGATGGAATTCCGTGGCACACTTCTTCATTAATAGATGTGCATACACTCTTAGGAAATCCCTCGTAGTTAAGATCTGCAGGGATTCCTCCCATCTTGGTAGTTGTGTTATAAACAATGTCATCAATTTCCTGAGTACTCATTCCGGCATGGATCTTTTCACTGATCTCATCCAGAACAGCCATATTTATGACTGCACTCTTTTTGATACCTTCAATATCCTTTTCAGTTTTGAAAAGACTTCTATCAGGGATTATCATTCCCTGATGCTCGAACTGTATCAGTTTATCGTCAAAAGCAGCATGGCAACTCTTATATTTTTTGCCACTGCCGCACCAACAGGCATCGTTTCTTTCTAATCTTTTATACATAGCATTCCTTCTTCATAAAAACGATAATTTCACAAATATAGTATGCCTTTTCAGGCTTTAACTGTCAACTTGCTGTTAACTATCTCCTTAACAGGACTGTTCCGTCTAAGGTAGTCGATCAAAAGATCCGGCATCTCATCAGGAAAGCTCTTTACTGTTTTGCTGTTTCCTATGCACGCATATCCGCCGGTACCTGTAGCTCTGTAATTGCTGGTAACAAGTGTGTATGTCTTATTGTCCTCGAGCTCAGTTCCATCAAGCTTCCTTAAAAGAGTAACTCTCTCGCCGAGAGGCTTTGTAATATCCAGAACATACTCAAGTCCTGCATAGAAATCGTAGTTGTAATGCTCGATCTTAGGCTGTAAAAAGATATTTGAAATCTTAAGCTTTCCATCTTCATCGATTTCAAAATATTCAGCACATCTCTCAAGGGCCTGTTTGATTACAGCCTTTGTAACTTCTTTTACCTCAACAGTATTGGAAAACTGGTAAATTCCAAGAACGTCCCTTACTGTTATGTCCTTCTTAAGTCCAAGAGGATCATTGGACAGGCTGGTGCATGAAAAGTCAGCACCTGTATATTCAAGCTGTACCTGATTAAATATTGCAGCAACCTTACTTCCCTTTATAGCAACTTCAAGCTTTGGCTCAGGATCGATAGCCTTTTCAAGGCATCCGATCGGCTCATCGAGCCATTTCTGAATCTTTGAGTTGAGGTCATCCATGAAATCATGAGCTTTAGCTATCTCTTCATATTTTGCATCAGGCTCTTTTACCGGAACAAGCCTTGATGTGATATTCCAGGCACCATCCTTCTTATCAGCAAATATTTCGCAGTACTTCATAGCCTTTGCCGGTGGCTGAACACCGTAGCTGCCCTCTATGCTGATACCCTCAACAGCCATATGCTGATGGCCTGTAAGAACAATGTCAAAGCCAAGTTCTCTCATGATCTTGCATGCCTGGTTCTCTGTAGTATCAGATAAAAGCTCTCCGGATGAAAGATCTTCCTCGAAGCCTCCGTGGTAAATGCAAACTGTTATGTCGCATTTATCCTTCATTATTTCAAGTTCTTTTTTTACTGCCTCAATAGGATCAGAAACCACGAGCTCTGTAAGGTGGTCCTTCTGTTCCCAGACATTAACATATCCTGTAACAGCTCCTGTGATCCCGACTTTGGTGCCATCCTCAAGAGTATGAATAACATGCTTCTTTATTCCAAGGGCGTTTCTCTTATCCTCTACATTTGCAGAAATAAGTGTTGCATTCATAGCAGTAACAAAATCAAGGATAGCATCATAACCAAAATTAAAGTCATGATTTCCAAGTGTATAGTAATCAAGCCCCATAGCGTTAAAGCCTTCTGCTGCAGGGTTGAAATTATATTCGTCCTTATGCTCCAAATAATAGGAAAGAAGAGGTGTTCCCTGAAGGGAGTCTCCTCCATCCAAAACAAGTGTATTTCCGTCTTTGGAAATTTGTGCAGCTATGCAAAAAAGCCCCGCATTCTCGGGGCAATTGGTAGCGTAGTTAATTGGATACACATGTCCATGTGTATCAGATGTAAAAATGATGTGCATCAATTAAAAAATCCTTTCATCTGCCTATTATAGCTTTGAAGTTACTTATATTCTCTGTTATGTTTCCTTTGAATATACTTGATCCAGCTACAATAACATTCGCTCCAGCGTCTATAACTTCTTTTAAATTGTCACAATTGATTCCGCCATCAACTTCCAGATCAGTTGAAAGACCTTTTTCATCTAACATCTGTCTGGTTGCGCGGATCTTATCCATTGTTTCAGCAATAAATTTTTGTCCACCAAAACCTGGTTCAACAGTCATTATAAGAATCATTTCAACCTTGTCAAGATATGGAATGAGTTCATGGGCTGAAGTGCCTGGTTTTATGGATAATCCGGCTTTTTTACCATATTTATGAATTTCATCAATTACTGCCTGTGGATTTGAGGTGGCCTCAAGATGGAAAGTTATAAGGTCTGCTCCGGAATCTACAAAATCCTTTATATATCTGATAGGATCTGTGATCATAAGATGCACATCAAAGACTTTGTCAGTTACCTTTCTTATACTTTTGATAACCGGCATACCATAGGAAATGGATGGCACAAACGTGCCATCCATAACATCAATATGAATATACTCTGCTCCGGCCTTGTCAGCTTCTGTGATTTGCTGTCCAAGCACGGTAAAATCTGCAGATAAAATTGAAGGGCTTAAAATTATCATTACTTAAGGAATTCCTTTACTGATGCGTATACACCCTCGCCGTCAAGTCCATACTTATGAACAAGTTCTGAAGCTGTTCCTGACTCGCCGAATGTATCCTGCATTCCGAGTTTCTTTACAGGAGTAGGTGCAAGTTCAGAAAGTGCATCGCATACAGCGCTTCCAAGTCCGCCGATAACGGAATGTTCCTCAACTGTTACAACTTTGCCTGTCTTCTTGGCAGATGCTGCTACAAGCTCTTTATCAAGAGGCTTGATTGTGCAGATATTGATTACTTCTGCTGAAATGCCATCTTTAGCAAGCATTTCTGCTGCACTTAAAGCTGAATCTACGCAAATTCCTGTAGCTACTATTGTAACATCTTTTCCTTCTCTGACAACATTTCCTTTTCCAATTTCAAATTTGTAATCAGGTCTGTCATTAATGATGCTGCATGCAGCACGGCCAAATCTGATATAAACAGGGCCTTCATGCTCAACTGCTGCACGTACGCAAGCCTTTGCTTCAATGTCATCAGCAGGGCACATAACAACCATTCCAGGGATTACACTCATAAGAGCGAAATCTTCGTTACACTGATGGCTGGCTCCGTCCTCACCAACTGTGATTCCGGCATGTGTTCCACCAATCTTTACGTTAAGATGAGGATATCCTACTGAGTTACGAACCTGCTCAAATGCACGTCCTGCTGCGAACATTGCAAAAGAACTAACGAAAGGAATCTTTCCTGTTGTTGCAAGTCCTGCTGCGATACCCATCATGTTGCACTCTGCAATACCACAATCAATGTGTCTTTCAGGGAATTTCTTCTGGAAAACTGCTGTCTTTGTAGAAGCTGCAAGGTCAGCATCTAAAACTACAAGGTTAGGATACTCATCACCGAGTTCTGCAAGAGCATTACCATAACTCTCTCTTGTTGCTATTTTCTTTACATCGCTCATAGTGCTGCACCTGTCCTTTCTAATTCTTCCATAGCAAGCTTAAACTCTTCATCGTTAGGAGCTTTGCCATGCCAACCTACCTGATTCTCCATAAATGAAACGCCCTTGCCCTTAACTGTGTGAGCAATGATAGCTGTAGGCTGTCCCTTTGTATTCTTAGCTTCTTCAAAAGCTTTTCTTATTTCATCAAAATTATGACCATCAATGTTGATTACATGGAAGTTAAATGCTTTAAACTTCTCATCGATAGGATAAGGAGAACATACCTTATCAATAGGTCCATCAATCTGTAATCCGTTGTTATCTACGATTACGCAGAGGTTATCAAGTTTTCTGAATCCGGCAAACATAGCTGCTTCCCAAACCTGTCCCTCTTCAAGCTCTCCATCACCAAGGAGTGTGTATACACGGAATGACTTGTTATCAAGCTTAGCTGAAAGAGCCATACCACAAGCTGCTGAGATTCCCTGTCCAAGTGATCCGCTGCTCATGTCAAGACCTGGAAGATACTGCATGCTTGGATGTCCCTGAAGTCTTGAACCAAGTTTACGAAGAGTTGTAAGCTCCTCCTTAGGGAAATATCCTCTCTCTGCCATTACTGAGTAAAGGCCAGGAGCACAATGTCCCTTTGAAAGAACGAAACGATCGCGGTCAGCATTCTTTGTGTCCTTAGGATCGATATTCATTTCTTCGAAGTAAAGATAAGTGAAAATATCTGTTGATGACAGAGATCCGCCCGGATGTCCTGCCCCAGCTGCATGAAGTGCTGTGATAATACTTTTTCTGACTTCATTAGCTGTTTTTTGAAGTTCCTGATTGGTCATAATTATTTTTCCTTTCTATTTTTCTGCCCTCGCTAAGTGATTACTTTTGTCCATAATAAGCATTGGCGCCGTGTTTACGGTAATAATGCTTATCCTGAAGTTCTTGTGGAGCTGGCTTCACTTCCGGATTAATAGTTTCGCACCTATAGGCCATTTTTGCAACCTCTTCTGTAACTACTGCGTTATGAACTGCTTCATGCGCATCCTTGCCCCAGGTAAATACACCGTGGTTTTTGCAAAGAACTGCAGGTACAGCCACAGGGTCTTTTCCCATGCGCTCAAACTCATTCACAATAAGATGTCCTGTGTTCTCTTCGTAAGCAGATTCGATTTCTTCCTTTGTAAGACATCTTACACATGGTATCTCACCATAGAAGTAATCCGCATGAGTTGTTCCATAGCAGGGAATGCTTCTTCCTGCCTGAGCCCAGCTTGTAGCATAGGATGAATGTGTGTGAACAATACCGCCTACTTCCTTAAATGCTTTGTAGATCTCAACATGTGTAGGTGTATCGGATGATGGGTTTAATTTACCCTCAACCTTGTTGCCATTAAGATCCATAACAACCATATCGTCAGGAGTCATGGTATCATAGTCAACGCCACTTGGCTTGATAACAAAAAGACCGCTCTCTCTGTCAATCGCACTTACATTTCCCCAGGTAAAAGTTACAAGTCCATACTTAGGTAACAATATGTTTGCTTCATAAACTTTTTTCTTTAATTCTTCTAACATTTTTCTACGCTCCAATGTTTATTCTATTATCAGACCGCTAATTAATCTTCGTAATTATTGCGATAGGCTTATCAATTTATAACATTACTTTAATGAATCAACTGCTGCTCTCTCTATAGCCAGACCTGCGTTGTAATCTTTCATAAAGTCATCAAAGCCGGCAACATCCTCTTTATTTGGTTCGCAGGTCTCAACCTTTCCGCTTGCAAACACCTTATCAGAAAGATATTTTTCAAGAGTCTCACCATCCTTTTTCTGCATCATGAAGCCTGCAAGGATTGCCTGTCCCCAAGGGCCGCCCTCTCCAGCTGTCTCCATAAGTTTAATAGGAGTATTGAGCGCTGCTGCCATTACTCTGTCGCCAACGCCTCTTACCTTGAAGAAACCTCCCTGTCCAAAGAAGAAGTCTGCCTTAACATTTTCTTCTTTCATAAGGATGTCATTTCCTGCCTTGAGAGCACCAAGTGCAGTATAAAGATGTGTTCTCATAAAGTTAGAAAGATTGAATTTATCATCAGGTCTTCTCACAAACAGAGGTCTTCCCTCATTAAATCCTGTAATACTCTCCCCTGAGAAGTAGTTGTAAGCAAGAAGTCCGCCGCAGTCAGCGTCACCTTCCATAGCTTTGCGGTAAAGTGTTCCATATAATGTGTCATCATCAATGTCTTTTCCGATTGCTCCTGCAAACTCTCTAAACAGAGATACCCATGCGTTGAGATCAGATGTGCAGTTGTTGCAGTGAACCATTGCAACCTGCTCTCCTGATGGTGTTGTAACAAGGTCAAGCTCAGGATATGCCTTTGAAAGGTCATGCTCCAAAACAACCATTGAAAATACGGAAGTTCCAGCAGAAATATTACCTGTTCTAACTCCAACTGAGTTGGTTGCTACCATTCCTGTTCCGGCATCTCCTTCAGGAGGACAAACCGGAATACCAGCCTTCAAATCTCCTGATGGATCCAGCTTTTTGGCGCCTTCTTCTGTAAGAACACCAGCTCTTTCACCTGCAGGAAGTGACTTTGGAAGAATGTCAGAAAGTTTCCAGTCAAAAGAGTATGATGCTACCAGTTCATCGAACTGCTCAACCATCTTTTTGTTGTAATCGCATGTTTTTGAATCAATAGGGAACATTCCGGAAGCATCGCCAACTCCAAGAACTTTTTCTCCTGTGAGCTGCCAATGAATATATCCGGCAAGAGTAGTCAAGAAATCAACTTTTGAAACGTGCTCTTCTTTATTAAGAATAGCCTGATAGAGGTGGGCAATGCTCCATCTCTGTGGAATATGATATCCGAAAACCTCTGTAAGTTTGTCAGAAGCTTCCTCTGTTATTGTATTTCTCCATGTTCTGAATGGCACAAGAAGGTTTTCCTCTTTATCAAATGCCATATAACCATGCATCATGGCAGAAAAGCCCATAGCCCCCACGCTAGTAAGCTTAATACCATATTTCTTTTCAACATCATCTTTAAGACCCTTATAGCAATCCTGAAGGCCGCCCCAGATATCATCAAGTGTATATGTCCAGATTCCGTTGTCCAGCCTGTTCTCCCAGCCATGTGAGCCGGATGCTATTGGATTATAGTTTTCATCTGTTAAAACAGCTTTGATTCTTGTGGAACCGAACTCGATTCCAAGAAAAGTCTTCCCCTCTTCAATAAGCTTTTTTACGTCACCCATACCTCTTCTCCTTTAAACCAATTCTTTTACTTTTATCGCTAATATTTTAGTTTTAAGTAAACACAAGATAATTATATACAGATTCGCTCTTTTGTGTACACTTATTTTGGATCTCCCCTAAAGGTATTTCGAATCAGCAAAACAGGATTTGCTCTCTTCATTCGAAAGCCACTCTTGGAGATATATAGGGGCTTTCCGCTTTTTTTCCAAATCGGTCTCCCCTCTCCGTTGGGATTTCCGGTTCTTACAAATGCTGCCACGTAATCCATAATCAGTTCTGATGCAGCCTTATCCTTCTCGCCGTAAGGCCGAAAGCTCTTATCAAGAGTTCCAAAGAAATACCTCAGATCCGAAGAATGAAAGGCACCGTTATCATCTCCCGGCGCATCAATATCAAAGAAATAGCGATATCCTCTATTGCTCTTTATAAATTTCCAAGCCATGTGGTAAAGGACCACATTGAACATATCGTTGGATGTGGTACCTGCCATATAGTCAATGCGCAAAGGATGCTTCACCAGCTGCGCCGTATCTTTTTCCAGAAGATAACCATCCACAACCGGCTGTGTATTCACCAGATTGTCATTCCGCTTAGTTTTGATAACTTCAACAGCTGCCATCACTTCTTTTTCATCCAAATGCCGGAATTCTTCTAAAGTCTTTACCCCGGCTATTTCCATTACTTCTTTCCAGTATTCTCTGGTTTCAGTAGCAGGCTTTGGCCTGGCTTTCTTAGGAAAAAGTCCTCCACCAGAGAGCATGATAGCACGCTTAAAGAGACCTTCTGCTTTTTGAGAAAGACAGAGGTATTGCAGAGAAATCGCTCCAGCGCTTTGTCCCATAGCCGTGATATTTTCAGCATCACCGCCAAAGGAAGCTATATGTCTTTTAACCCATTTAATGCCAACTAAAATATCGTCCAGTCCAAAGTTTCCGTCGCGGCCATTCTTTTCCTGTATTTCCTCATGAGTCAGATATCCAAAGGCTCCCACCCTGTAGTTAATGCACACAAGTATGATTCCACGCTTCGCATAACCGGCACCGTCAAGATAGCCTTCAGAATTAGCCATGGAATTAAAGCCTCCGCCGTGGATAAATACAAGAACCGGTGCGTTTTGAGCATCTTTTGGCGCATAGATGTTGAGGTTCAGGCAATCCTCACTATAGGTAAAGCTTAGTCCCTCTCTGAATTCCCGATGATAAAAAAGTCGCTCAGGCACATCAAGATGGGGAAAGTAGGTCCGGTACTGAGTACAGGCATCGCCGAAGTGCGTGGCATCATATGTCCCCTCCCATTTTTCTACGGGAAAAGCATAGGAAAAACGCTCTGCCTTTGCATAGCGAATCCCAAGAAAGGCCAGGTCGTCTTCTCTCTCAAGGCCTCTGATCCTGCCAAGGCCAGTTTCTTTTTCAATAAACTTAATATCACTCATAGATTTTCATCTCCAAAGTATGCTTCCTTTTTTGCCTGAAGCTGTGTCACTTTCTCCTTTGAAAGCGGATACCAGACGATCAGGAATAGCGCCATCAGGGCAAACATTACAGCAGGGATCAGAGTTGCCAGTACATACATTAAAGACAGCTGTGCCCCGGTAAATTTGAATTCCAGCGTACTTGCAGTGTCATAATATCCCATTGCCAAAAGAGCTGCATTTACCGCAATGGCTGAGATTACCTGCCCCAATTTACGGAAGAAATTAAGGAACGCATAAGCTGTTCCGTTATCCTTACTTCCGGTTGTAACTTCGATCTCGTCTATGGCATCCCCCGCCATAGCCCACAGCTGCAGGACAAATAGGTTTAAACCAAATCCGGAGACAAAGCACAAAAACATGAAAGGCATAAGTGCCGCTGCCGGATCCAGGAATTTCAGGAAAAACATTAAAAAGTTCGCTGCTGCCGCAACGATCATACCTACGGAAGTAATCTCTTTTTTACCATACTTTCTGGCAAGCTTTGGAGTAAATGCCATCAGTATTGCCATTGGAATATAGGTAAGGATAGTCGGAAGTGATACAAAAATACCGCCCTTTCCAAAATAGTAGCGGATAAGATACACATAGTAGCTTTGAGTAAACATCTGCCCTGCCAAAAGAAGCATTGCTACTACAGAAATAGAAAGCATTGACTTGTTTCCAAAGATAAGCTTTAAAGCTTTGCCTGCTGCGCCCTTTTCATGATGTTTTGGCTCCGCCTTCACTCGCTCTTTGGTGCCAAGGAATGCAAAGAGAAGCGCTATCATGGACAAAAGAGCCATAACAATAACGCCAGTTAAAAGAACATCATATTTTACGATGGACTGGCCTGTTGTTTTATCAGTGCTAAAGCAAAGCATTGAAAGCACCATGACAGGCATAGAACCAAGAGCCGCACCAACAGCACGAAATACTGACAGTTTGGACCTTTCTTTGTCATCCAAAGTGATAACACTTGCAAGGGAGCCGTAAGGAATCTGCAGCATGGTATAGATCATTCCCCATGCAACATAGGTCACTGTCGCATAAATATAGGCAGGCAGATTGTCTCCCGGCGTACCAAAACCCGGGAATTTACAAAACAACAGAATAGATGCTATAGCAAGCGGTATTGCCACGCGAAGAAACCACACACGATATCGACCATGCTTTGAGACCTTCGCTGTATCACAGATGCGCCCCATAATTGGGTCATTCACCGCGTCCCATACTCTTGTCAGTACAAACATGATCATGATAAAGAACGGACTTAAGATAAGTACATCCGTATAGTAGGTCTGCAGGATGGAAGTCACCAGTCCAAACACCAGGCATCCACCCGCATCCCCCAATGCATAGCAGACATACTCTGCGGTCCTAAGGCCACTGGCCCTTTGGATCACACTTTTTTCTTCATTTTTCCCCATAGAAATTACCCTCCTGTTCTTGAATAGAAAAATAGATACTGCTGCATAACCCCATTAAACGGAGCATAGCTTTCAAAAGAAAAGCCTTTTTGATAATGTGCATCAAGAACTTTTTTTATCCAAACATCAATAGGAAACGCATCAAGCCTGTGATAGCCAAAAAGAATCTCACAATTTGCAACCTTAACCCCAACACCAAATAATTTAAGGAGATTCTCCATCAGCTCTTCATCAGAAAGTTTTCCCCATCTATCAAGATCCACAGCACCGCTTGCCACATCAAGTGCCGCCTGATGAACATACTTATCTCTATATCCAAGGCTACAGGATGATAGCTGCTCCATTGATAAAGCTGCTATTTTTTCAGGAGTGGGAAAAGAATATATTTTCCCAAACTCTTCTCCCTCATCAATTACATTCCCCGCAAGAGCGCAGAGTTTTTCAATTGAGGCCTTGATAGCAGGAATATTTTTTCTCTGGGATATGATAAAAGAAATAAGCATTTCCCACGGATCCTGCCGCAAAATCCTTATTCCTTTGCCGTATTCCGAAGCATTATAAAGATATTCATCTTTGGTTTTATCAATCCTTGCACGAATATCGCTATAGCTGATGTCCATATCAAAATAGTTTTTCCAAAAGGAGTCATATTCTTTTTGGTCACAGCTAAATTCGTACCTGTTTTCGTCAAGTTTTTTAACCAGCACATGTTTGTCTAATGCTGCAACGCTGTAGTGCTCCTGCGACTCTTCTCCGCACTTGTTAAACCTGAAGCACTGACCGCTGTCAGCTATTTTCCCAAGATCAAAATCATCTTTTATTTCTATTATCACTTTTTGCTCCTGTTTTTCTCATTTCTTTTCCATGTTATCCACATAGCCCCTGTCCCAAAGCATGATGTTGAGCTTTGTAGCCAGCTCCACAGCAGGCTGTGTGAAATACTGATTGGTCATGACAACACCAACCATCCTGCCATAGTAGTCGCGCCCCGCGTATATCTCCTGAATAGCCTTGACTCCAATCGGTTTATCGTAACATTTACACTGAAAAGCATATGTCACGCCATCTTTTTCAGCAAGGATATCAGCGCCAAAGTCGCCGCTCCCCTTGGTCACTTCAACTTCGAGAAAGCCATTGTCTTTTAACAGATCCGCGCAATAATACTCGAAGTCATGCCCCTCCATTTCATCCATAGGAAGCGGGCGCATTTTATGTCTTTTAATTAGATAAAGTATAAGGACAGCAAGTAAAACCACCGCTGCCCCTATAACTGCATAGATTATATTATCTCTAAACATTAAAGTTTCATATCTCCGTCTTTTACCCAGCCAAGTTTTTTAACACCTGCATTTATTATAAGTGAAAAAACAGCCGGAAGCACTATGGAAATCATTAAAAGTCCAAACCAGTCAAATCCTGTGATAGCAGTCTTGGCACCATTCGCCACATCACTGACCCATCCAGTATAAACTCCGATAGGTCCTACCATTCCGCAGGTTCCCATTCCTGATGAAACTGGAGCTCCATTCATCTGCAATCTGAAAAGACATGTAGCAATAGGGCCTGTTATGGCTGATGTAAGTGTTGGCGCAATCCAGATTCTTGGATTTTTTATAATGTTTCCCATCTGAAGCATGGATGTTCCGATTCCCTGTGAGATAAGTCCGCCCCACTTATTTTCTTTAAAAGAAATAACTGCAAAACCGATCATCTGGGCACAGCACCCCGCTACTGCTGCTCCACCCGCAAGTCCTGTAAGACCAAAGGCCGCACAGATTGCTGCTGATGAAATAGGAAGTGTAAGAGCCACTCCAACAAGCACGGAAACCAAAATTCCCATAAGGAATGGCTGAAGCTCAGTTGCCCACATAATGAGGTTTCCTATCCACATAGCTGCCCTGCCAATGGGCGGTGCAATGAGCCATGAGAAAAATACTCCAACGCCTATAGTAACAAGAGGTGTAACCAGAATATCAATCTTTGTTTCTTTGGATACTGCCTTACCAAATTCAGCTGCAAGTATTGCAACAAATAAAACTGCCAAAGGGCCGCCTGCTCCGCCCAAAGCGTTCGCAGCAAAGCCAACTGTTATCATTGAAAAAAGAACCAGTGGCGGGCACTTAAGAGCATATCCTATAGCTGCTGCCATTGCAGGTCCGCTCATCGCTGTAGCCAGACCGCCAACTGTATATTCTGTACCAGCAATCGTTGCCACTGTTTTCATCAAAAAAGGAACATGGAACTGAGTCCCGATTGTGTTGATTATAGTTCCGATAAGAAGTGAACAGAATAATCCCTGCGCCATTGCTCCCAGCGCATCAATACCATAGCGCTTCAAGGAAATCTCAATATCTTTCCTCTTCAAAAACTCTTTAAACTTTTCCATACCATTCTCCCTGTTATAGTTTTGTCTTATAGCATCCCCACGATTATACTATAACACTTTAGAGAATTGAACTAAAAAAGTGACAACAGACAGTATTTTCCGCAAATGCAAGTATATTTTTACTTTTGTGTCTTTATTTTCAGACCGCGCAAATACTCTTTTGCTTCATCCGTAATCCTATAGCTCTCAATTGCCTTCTGAATTGTCTTGTTATGGGTCCATACATCAAGCCTGTGATCTTGGATATACAAAATTGCTGACTCATACTGCTTGGCAAGAGCTGTAGCAAAATACCAGGCAATCATCATGTTGATGTAATACTCATCTGATCTGATCTCGGATACTTCTTCAAGGTATTTTTCATCAAAGTCTTCGTCCAAGAAATGCTGCATCAGCATACCGATAGCAAACCTGATTGTGTAGGTTTTATCTGACTTAAGCCACTTTGGTATTTCTTTTAGCAAATCCTCTTTATGCTTCTTGAAAGCCTTTGGTGACATCTGGTCGCACGTGGCCCAGTTATCCACAAATGGGAGGAACCTGTCCACCTGTTTTACACATTCAGCATAATCTTTTATCTCAGAGATGATAAACGCATGGAGCTGATTCTCATCGAAATACTTATGGGGCAGATCACCTAAGAATTCATCAATCCCCTCAGTTTTCGCCAACTCTTTGGCATATTTTCTAAGTTCAGGTGTCCTTACTCCAATGAACATATCCTTTTCTGCAGTCGGTATGAGCCCGCTCTGAAAGTCTCTATACTTTATATCCTGTAATTCAAAAAGCCTTGTTCTTATTTCTTCAATCATCATAATATCTCTTTCTCCGTTATTATCCATAATGTTTTGCTCCTTGGTTTTCTTCCCTTGAAGAGCCTTCCTCAATCTCATTTATCCGTGTAAAATACTCTGTTGCATTTTCATGATGAATATATGCTCCATTTTTTATCTGCACACGGAGGCTTGCAGGATTATCTTTATTAACAGACATATATACTTCATGAATGCACATCTGTCTTGCCTTCGTAAGGGTAAGCTCAAGTCCTTTTGTTGCATATCCCTTTCCACGATATTTTTTTGAAATACAATATCCAATATGACCAGGTCCTTCTCTCAAAAAATCATTCAGACAATGCCTTAAATTAAAAACACCGACATAAACATCTTCATCAACGAGCACATATGTGGTATCAGGAACAAATCCTTCAGGAAGATTTTTCCCCATTGACCAATTTCTCTTTTTTTCAATCCACTCAAGAAATTGTTCATAGCTATAACCGTATACATTATTCATGTACCCGTTTTCATTTTCAGGAAAAGACATATAAAGCTCATATGTTTTTCGATAATCAGAATCCTGTACTCTTACTAGTTCCATAACAAATCCTCCATTTTCATTTTATATAAAGAAAGCCTCATCAAACTACTATTGTCTGATGAGGCTTCACTATATCTTATATACAGAAATAATATTAGTAAAAATATTGTTTTTCCTCATCATTCATAACACCAAAAGTCCCCTGATTAGTATTCACGGGATTAGTATTTGGTGTATTAGAATTATTGAGAAATGTATATTTCATATCTTTTCTGCTTTCTTCAATTTTTTATGAGTATAATCATGTAACGCCGTCATGTCAACTCAAAATCCTCGCATGACCCCCAGGGACGGGGTTAAGGGGTCAGAATAATGGCCCACTAACCCCGTCCCCAAGTGGTCCACTTTTACGTTGATATGATGTTTTGCTTAATGAAGTTTGGACAATAAACATACAGTTTCGACTGTATTTTCTTTGTCCCAACGGATTTCTTCTATCGTCTGTCCCTGCCTCATTATTGCAATAAGTGTTCAAGCATTAAAAAGTTCTTATCTCCCTAGCCATCGAAAATGGTATTATTTCTCCAGGATTTGTTCCTTGATATGCCTTTTCCTCATACATGTAATCTACGATTTCTTGTGCCTTATAATTCTTAAACTTCCTTATCACAGCATCCAAAATAGATTTATCCTTATCGCTTAATACACTATAATCCATGCCCTTACTCGGATAAATATGAAGCATGGAATCATAGTTGATGCTTATCCATGGACAATTTTCAGGAACTTCTTATCATTCATCTGTTCATTTGTAACATACGCCCCATCATGAAACAGAGCATAATTCGTGATCGGAGTCAGTGCATCTGAATAAAGCGTTGTTTAGAAGGGATTAGAAGTGCTAAAGATAGTATGAATATGCCGTCATAATCTCAGTTATCCTTTATTCTTGAAAAATAAAGCCTGCCACACATCAGCACATTAATCAAAGCCGCAGCGATCATCAGGATCATTACAGAAACAATTGTCCATTTTGCCAGAAGCAGAGTTCCTGATGCCGCCAGGATGAGTGATCCTGCCTTTTTGGCACTATTCAGTGCGATCAGCATGCTCTGCTGTCTCTCTTTTTCCCCTTTTTCAAGGGAAATACCCTGAATAAATGTGATATAAGGATCACGGGTGAATGCCATCAGCAGGTACCCTGTGCAAAGAAGAACCGCTTTGTTTCCTGAATCCATAAACCACGGGAACAACATCAGTCCCACTCCTGCGGCCAGTAATCCTGATGTGATCAGGTATACACGATCCCTGATTCTGGTATACAGATTCCCCATCAGCAGGTTTGACAATAATCTGAGCAGAAAGACTGCCGTGGAAATGACACTGATCAGCGAAACGATATATGCGGGGTCTTCTTTAGACAGAACCGCTTGAATATTCAGTTTTGCGTAGGACAATCCCGTTCCTGTGATCGCGGTGAATATGGCAAAAGAGGCGAGTACCATGATACCGATTCCGGCTGTTGCCGATCTCCCGGCTGCGGTGTATTTTACGAGGTCATCTGCCGGACCGATCTCTTTTGTGGAATCATCCTCCCGGGTTATCTGATAGGAAACAAATATCCCTGCCACACTTAAAAAAATGCATGCATACATAGGATAATACGCGTTAATACGGAACAATCCCCCACAGAGCAGGGACGTCACCATCATGACGAAGGAAGACGCGCTGTTCGCGTCCGACTGATAAGCAGCATACTGGTCATCCATATGATCTTTGGTCAACCGGTTTTTTAAAACAGCTACGCCCATGGCGCCCAGCGTATGACCGATGCATTTTAAGAATCCTCCTGCTGCGACCATCGCAAAGCCCGGAGAAAAGGTAATGCAGACCGCTGACAGCATAAAAGCAATGCTTCCTGCCCGCACGGCTGTCCTTGTTCCCACCCTGTTGATCCATTTTAAGAGCGGATACTGGATCAGCAGGGAGAAGAGGAGGGACAAAAAAGTAAGGAGCGAAACCATTTTCATGGGAAGCTGCTTAACTTCTGTCAGGAACATCGCGTCACAGACCACAAAAAAAAGCAGTTCCGTTTCCAGCGCCGTGTACCACAAATACCCACGATAAAATTTTTCCTGATATCTTTCCCTTATCCTGTTCATCTCTTTTTTATGTTCCTTTTGGGAAATCACATTATTTTTTCGGAAAACCGGACAGCTCTGTCCTTTGCCGCCTTAAGCACTTCTGTAGGGAATATGCCGGGCATCACGACAGGAGCAAGGCAGATCCTTGCCGCATGAACCCCTTTGATCTGTTCCTTCCATTCTGCAATTTCTGCCTCCGGCAGATCAGGGCGGTATGCCCGCAGAAATGAGTCAAACAGTGCCTCCGCTTCCCTTTTGTCCATCCCGTTCTCCTTCCTGTATTTTTCATCAGTCACAAATGAGGGAAGGAAAACATAGTGGGAATACATACACAAAAGGTCAAAGACCGGATCACCCCGACCGCAGAGCATGAGGTCAATAAATGTCATTTCCCCGGCGATCGCATTGCCTGGATGACAGTCGCCGTGTACAAAGGTATCCGCCTTCGGAACTGCTTCAAACACCGCCCGGATCTTTACGGCTTCCTCTTTTGTGCAGAAGGCTTCATCCAGATATCCGGTGAGGTTTATGGAGACTTCCCTGATATCGGGAAGACGATCATCCTTTACAGTTACCGCATGAAGCTTCCTGACGGCTTCGGCGAAGCATCGGATCACGTCGTCCCGCCTCTCAGGCTGATCCCTGAGGATATTCTCCACAGGCTCTCCCTCTATTTTGTCCATCATGACACCGTATCCTGCCCCCACATGTACGATCTCATAAGCGTTCGGCACGGGAAGTCCCATGTCGTGTGCCGCCTCTGTCAGTACCTGCTCCTGACGGATCGTGAGAAACGGGATGGACGGCCTGTATACCTTCAACGCCTTATCTTCCCCCAGGGCATAGATCGTGGCTGTTTTCCCTTTTCCGAGTATGGGTAAAGTGGAGGAAGAGACCTTCCTGAACGCATCCCAGCTTCCCTCCGAAGGGAGGAGGCTGAGTTTGTCCAGCTTTCCGGTCTCCAGCAGTGGAAAGTTTTTCAAACGGATGAATCCGGTGGGAACCATATATTCGGGCAGCAGAGTAAGCAGCCGTTCCCTCATCTGGGCCATGTCCACTTCTATATCATCCGTATAGAATACATTAATTGCGGCAACATCCTTGTATACAAAGCCCCTGACAACAAGATGGGAAATATCGCTCACTTTCCGGACGGCCGCAGCAATTTCCTCCGGTTCGATCCGGTATCCGCTGATCTTGAACATTTCATCCAAGCGCCCACAGACGATCAGGTCGCCATCCTCCGTCATGCACCCCGCATCACCGGGATGAAATATCCTGCCGCGCAGGAGATTGCGTGTGCGTTCCGGCAGATTCAGATACCCGCGCACGTACGGGTTCCGGTAACAGATTTCTCCCACCTCGCCCGGCAGCAACTCCATTTCATCTTCATCCAGTACAAAAACTTCGATATCTGACTGTGATTTACCGACAGGTGCCGGCGTCATGGCATAAGGCAGTTCAAAGACTGTCAAAAGACATCCTGACTCTGTGGAGGCATAACAGTTGTAGCACTTCATATCCTGAATATAGAGGCCGTCCGCCGGCTCGCTGGACATAATACACATTCTCCAGGGGTGACGGAACGGATAATGATTTTGCAGAAATGATGGCGTCAGATACCCGCAGTTTACACCGGCCTCCTCGAGATAGTTGCCAAAACTTTCGTCTGTCTTGCTGTAAGCGTAGGGCATGAGCGCCACCGTGTACCCAAAAGCGCATGCTGCAGCGAAGATGATCGGCAGGGAAACAAAGTTCATCGGGCTCATCGCAAGAAAAGTATCCTGCTCTCCAATCAGGGGAATCCCGTTCCATCGCATGGATTTCCAGGCATTTTCGAGGGAGCCGTATTCATGCAGAACCCCCTTCGGATTACCTGTTGTGCCGGATGTATAGGCAATGTAGCAGAGATTGTGGAGTTCTACAGGTTCATATCCTTCCAGAGGCTCGGTCTGCATGATCTCCTCCATACATTTTTCATCCACGAACAGCCTGCATTCGCTGTCCTTACGGATGTAGGCAGTGCGTACGGAACTGTTGTCCGTTTCTGTCAGGACAAAAGCAGCTCCGGCACGCAGTGTACCCACAATGCATGCGTACAGGCCGATCCCTCTGGGAAGACAGAACATCACTACATCTTCTGCGCCGATCCCTTTCGCCTTCAGCCATGCATAAATCCTTCCGGAGAGCATCCACAGTTCCCTGTAGGTAATTCTTTCCCCCGGTTCATATATGACAGCCTGCCGGTCCGGCAGGCTGATCACGTGTTGTTCCAGCATTTCCAAGATGTTTTTACTTTTGTTTTCAGTCATAACTTACCTCATGTGTGTATATACCTATGCTGTTTCACATAATTCTATTTTTTCAGGTTGGAAAGCAACATGAATGAGGCTATGGCTGCACAGGCTACAGCACCCACAACAAGTAAGGTTTCCAATCCGAGATTTTGCATGATGAGTCCTCCGAGGGCACTTCCGAGCACCAGCCCTATGGTCTCGGTCGCTGCGATATATGCCTGCCCGGTGGCTTCGTTTTCCTCACCCACGGTCTCGTCCACGTAATAGACCCTCGAAGCCGCCATGAGTCCGTATGCCAGGCACTGAAGGCATTGTATCAGATATATCATTCCGACAGATTTTACAAAGATAAAGAGCACGGCCTTTAAGAGGAAAGCGAAGCCGGATATCGTAAGGAATCCGGCCGAGGGGCGGTCTTTTCTGACTCTCGTATAAAGAAAGAGCACAGGTATCTCGACGACGGCAGCAACACCGACGGCCATGCCCATATCGCCGCTGTTGCCGCCGGCACGCTCTATCACATAGATAAAATAGGTCATAAGCATGTTATGAAAGAGCATGACAATCCCTGAATGCTAAATGTCTCTTCAATTCCAAAGAGTCCTCCGGGCACACATATAAATGATGCTGCTGTAAATGCTCTTTTCCCTCATACGCGAAAGCTTCCCGCCCTGATATTCCTCCAAGTCCTATCTATAGTTACCATGGTACATTCAACTGAAATATAAACATTCCCTCTAATATGTAGTTAACGCTCCATGCGAATAAGAAACTCCGTAGTATCTTCTTCAAGTTTTTTATTTTTAGTTTTTTGGAATCCATGTCGTTCGTAAAATGAAATTGCTTTACTGTTCTTTTCCAAAGCCCACAAGAAGTCGGCATGTTGCTCTTCAATTGCATTAGTCAACAGTTTTGACCCAATAGATGCATTGTGCAGGACAGGTTCAACAAACAGTTTTTTTATCTCTCTGTCTTCAACTTGAATAAAGCCCTTTACAACACCATCGTCGTATACCCAAATACTGTCCAAATGTCCTTCATACCATTGCATTACAGTCGGCACTTGCAACGTTACAAAATAAAAATCATCATCCTGGAAAATAGGATAGAAGTACATTCTGTAATTAAAAATCTGAATCTCAGCGATACGTATGAGATCCGTTTTATCTGCTTTTCTTATATTATCCATTTGTCTTATCCTCCAAACTTCGATTTGGTCTCTATGTTATCCTGTAAGATATAGTAGCTACTATATCATCTGAAAATGCCTCAAAGCATCCTCTATAGCCTTAACCTTTTCCTCTGGGCATCCGGGCTGTCTGCTGTTTTCTGATTTTGGCTTATTATAGTTTTCACGCTCTATAATCCCATGCTTCTGCTTTACCTGAGCAATGTTCAGATTTGTTACATGAAATCCGTACTTTTCCTGCACCCAGTTCTGAATCTTCGTGTACGTAGCCTTTGTTTCAGCACCTGTAGCATCAATCTCATCCAGATTAATCTCAATCTCGATATGGTCATCCGGCTTTTGTTGGGACAGAAGAACAACAGTCTCAACATGACCGGACCAACTGAACATATCGCAGGCACGGATCTTATTGAGTGCGTAGCCGCCATCAGCGAGGATACGCAGGTCTCTGGCGAGGGTTGCTGAATCACAGCTGACATATACAATACGGTCAGGGCTCATCTTGAGCATTGTCTCAAGACACTTCTCATCACAGCCCTTGCGAGGCGGGTCTACAACTATCACATCCGGATGGAGAGCTTTGGCATTATCTTCTTTTTCGCCGCTCATACCTAATTCCGCGATTGCTTCTTCGTTCTTGGCTTTCTTACTTAGCCTCTCATAAAACTCCGGAAGCACTTCCTCTGCCTTTCCGCAGAAAAACTCAGCATTATCAAGGCTGTTTCTCTTAGCATTTCGCTTGGCATCCTCTATTGCATCAGGAATGATCTCTACGCCGTAGACTTTCCCTGCAGTCTTTGCCATAGCCAGAGATATTGTTCCAATTCCGCAGTAAAGATCCCATACCGTCTCATTCCCTGTTAATCCGGCATAGGTAATTGCCTGCTCGTAAAGCCTTTGAGCCTGTTTGGGATTAACCTGGTAAAAAGAAAGAGGTGAAATTTCAAATTCTAGTCCACATAAAGTATCTGAAATCGTATCTTTTCCCCAGATAGTATGGATCTCTGTTCCCATAATAACGTTGGTCTTATCAGTGTTTATGCTGACAGAAATGCTGGTCATACCGTTAATATTCTGGAGTTTCTTAACAAGCTCATTCTGAGCCGCTATAAATTCATTGCTATTTCCAACAGCTTTTCCTCTATAGTTAATAACAAGGCACACCATGATCTGTCGACTTGTAAAGCCCTTCCTTATGAGAACATGCCTTACAAGGCCCTTGCCTGTCGCCTCATCATATGCTGCAATTCCATGTTTTTCCATGTGTGCAAGCACAACATTAAGGATCTCTTTATTTTCCTCAACTCCGATAAAACAGTCATCCACTGGAATAATACTGTGAGTTCTTCCTGCATAATAGCCTGCAACAGGCTTTCCATTCTTGCCGGTGCCAATTGGGTACTGGGCCTTGTTCCTGTATCTCCAGGGCTCCTCCATACCGATTATTGGCTCCATGATACTGTCGATAAAAGACTCATCAAATCCGCCCAGTCGGACAATATTATTCCTTACTTTATTCTGCTTGAACTCAAGCTGTCTTTCATAGGTCATGCTCTGAAGCTGGCATCCGCCGCACTGCCTCGCAATAGGACATCTTGCTTCCTGCCTGTGCACAGATGGCTCCAAGACCTTTTCCAAATGGGCATAGGCATAGTTCTTTTTTGCCTTCATTATCTTGGCACTTACCTTGTCACCTATTACCGCATCTTTAATAAAGAGGGTATAGCCGTCAACCTTGCCTATGCCCTCTCCGTCATTTCCTATGTCAGTTATTTCTACTGTGAGCAGATCATCTTTTTGATATTTGCAATCTGTCTTTATTTTCTTACCCATACAATTTCCAATCTATTACAAAAAACTCTCGCTATTATAAACTCCCTATCATCACTCTTTCCAATGAAGCCTGTGAAGTTCGCCTTCTCTCTCAAGTCCTTTAAACTCGTTCTGCCTGAGAGCTTCATATAAAACTATCGCTACTGAATTAGACAGGTTTAAAGACCTAATATCCTCTCCCATAGGGATTCGAATGCAGGTTTCTTCGTTGTCCACCAGTATCTCCTCGGGGATTCCGGCGCTTTCTTTGCCGAACATTATAAAGTCATCCATGCCAAAAGAAACATCGGTATAAGAGTGTTTCGCCTTTGTCGTAGCATACCAGATCTTTGCCCCCGGATGCTTTGCCTTGAAATCTTCGTAGTCAATATATTTAGTAACGTCGAGCTTGGGCCAGTAGTCCATTCCGGCTCTTTTAAGGGCCTTTTCATTGATACTAAAGCCAAGTGGCTCTATAAGATGAAGACTTGTGTTTGTTGCAACGCAGGTTCTTCCAATATTTCCGGTGTTCTGTGGTATCTCCGGCTGATGTAAAACTATATGCATTTAAATTACTCCTCGTCATCAGCATCCATTACTGCAGACTTTGGAAGTGAAAAGATAAACTCTGTTCCAACGCCCGGAGTACTGATAACATTAATATTTTCTTCATGGGCCTTTATTATTTCTTTTACAATAGAAAGGCCAAGGCCTGTGCCCTTCTTA